>NZ_NPJM01000037.1:0-12878 GCF_002251455.1 Prevotella sp. P4-51 | reverse complement strand
AAGGTACTAATCCATCTCCAAATAGTCTCACGTCTGATGCCAAAAACTCTTGCTAATTCTGCCTTACTGACTCCATTTACCAGATGTGCGTGCAGTATCATACGTTTTTGGTCGTCTGATAGGCGCTTTATGCAAGATTGCTTGCGTTGAAGTGCTGGTTCTTGGAACTTTAATACTTCATTTTTGTTCTCTTTGCCCATTTTATTTGAACTTTTTTATTCAACTTAGTTCAGGGCAATACAGCGTTACCCACAGCAGGATATAATATAGGATGATATAAACACAAAAAGCCATGGCGGCTGTTGTCGGCTTCGCCTTTTTGGTGACGGTAGCGACGCCAGTCGGAAAACGAGTTTTCCTCCTTGTCATCACCACCATCCCCAACGCCATGCGCTGCATGGCGACAACAGCAGCCACGGTAAAAAAAAGCGGCCGTTGGCCGTTCAAAAAATTCGCCGTTGGCGGTAAAAAAACAGTTGCTTGTGTTATTCCATCTGATTGACACCTGCCGATAGGAAAAAAAGCTAATCACTTTTTGTACCGGCGCAAGCCGGACTTTTTTTTACCGCCAACGGCGGACTTTTTGTATTTGCGGCTTTTCAGCCTGCCATCAGGCAGGCGCGGCTGGGGGTGGCGGGGAATAGCCGAGAGCTCGCTCTCGAGATATTACACGACACACACGGACGCACAGGGCGAAGCCCTGAAAAGCCACAAATCTTTTTGTAGCTTCTTATGCGAGTATATCCAGAGAATATCGAAGCGCATGAGACACATAACGCCTACGGCTAAACGCAACACTTACAGCGTTGCATTTTGGCTATGTATTTAGAAGCGTAGAACAACCAAAAACAATCAGAAATATCCAAACATAAACATTTAATTATCAGTACATTCTAAAAATTAACACTTTTCGGCTGCTTTTTGATGCTTCCCAAATTTCCACATATTTTTGAGACGTATTTCTGACGTGGAGAATTTGCGGGGCTTGTTTTTTGTCACACCGTGCAGACAGTTGACAAGGGTTTACAACCGTTTACGACAAGCGACAATATCCGCCCCGACATTCAGTGACGGTCACATCGTGTAGAAAGGCGACAACCGTTGACTGCCGTTTACATCCGTTCACCACTTCAGGAATATAGGATTGAAGAAATGAACCAGTAAACGATAAAGCAGTATGAAAGCAACCCGAAAATGCAGTTTTTGCGGCAAGTCCTTTGTAACCTGCAGCGGAATGCAAAGGTATTGCAGCGAGGCTTGTCAGGCGGAAGCCCGGCGAGCCAGAATGACACAGAAGAACAACCTCTTCAAAGCCGTCCGGCCAATCATGGAGATACAGCATCAGGAGTATCTCACCTTTTCCAAAGTAGCCATACTCATGGGCTGTTCCCGACAGTACATCTATAAACTTGTAGCCATGGGCAAGCTGAAAGCCTCACGCATCAGCAACCGCATGGCATTCATCCGCAGAGCCGACATCGAGCGGATGCTGGAGAGCAATCCCTACCACCGCATCCTGCCCGGCAGCACTTCCACACCGAAAAAATCCGCTTCATCTTCCTTCCCGGCGAAAAAAGAAAAAAGGGAAAAGGTAACCGATGAAGTGCCGGACTTCTATTCCGGTGAAGAGGTGATGTCCCTTTATAAGGTCAAACAGTCATGGCTCTATACCACCGCCAAACGCAATCGCATTTCCATCTGCCGTATCGCTGGAAAGAACTATTACAGCAAGAAGCATGTTGACGAGTTCTTCGGTACGGCTGTTGATATGGACAGTATCACCGACTGGCTCCTGACCGAAGAAGCGGAAGAGCAGTTCGGCATGAAGCCTGCCGCACTCCGGGCATACGCCTACCGGCACAGGATACCGACCAAAAGAGAATACGGCCGCACCTATTACTCCAAGTCCCATCTGGACGAACTCCGCAGAACCGACCTTGTGAACGACGAGCGTTATTACACCGTGGAACAGGTCCGGCAGATTTACGGACTTTCCTCAGCCAACATCTGCCATATCGTCAAGGTTAGGCACATCGAAAAGATAAAGGTCGGCGTGAAGAACCTGCTTCTACGCTCCGACGTGGAGCGTGTCATGGCTGAAAGGAACAAATAACCGCAAGCAACCGCCATTACTCGAAAATTATTTTAAAATGATTGTCGTGGAGATATTCACGGCTGTTTCACGTTGTTCCTTTGCCACCGTGAACACGGAGACACCTCCGGAAATGTACAACCAGTTAAAACATCATCAATATGAGTAAATGCAAGACAGTAACCTTGCGCAAGCGCAAGATCAAGAACGGTACACAGTATTCGCTGTGTCTGGACTATTATCCCGGCTACCGTGACAACACCACCATGAAAGTGATAACACGTGAAGCTCTGGGTATTTACATTTTTGCCAAACCTGCCAACCAGCAGGAGCGTGACTTCAACGCACGCATGATGAAGAAGGCAGAGATACTCCGCAACAGGCGTTACGAAGCCATCTTCAACGAGAACAACGGCTTCTTTGACAAGGCCAGGATGAAAGGGGATTTCCTCGCCTACTTCAAGGAACTGGCAGACAGAAGGAATATCAAGTGGCAGCACGTCTACAAACACTTTGAACGGTTTGTAAATGGCAAATGCACCTTTGAAGAGGTGGACGTGGACTTGTGCCGCAAGTTCATGGAGTACCTGCTGAACGCTCCCCAGACCATACATACCAACCAAAAGCTGCATATCAATTCTGCGGCGGGCTACTGGTCGGCTTTCCGTGCCGTCCTGCACACGGCCTACCGTGACAGGAAGATAAAGGAGAATCCCAACGGCTTTCTGGACCGTATCGAGAGTATTCCCACCATGAGAGAGCATCTGAGCCAGGAGGAACTGATACGGCTTGCCGAAACGCCATGCGAGGAAGAGGTTCTGAAAAGAGCTTTCCTTTTCGCCTGCCTGACGGGATTGCGGAAGAGCGACATCAGGCAGCTTACCTGGCAGCAGATACAGCCGTATACCAACGGCAAGATGTTCGTGACCACCCGTATGCAGAAGACGAAGCAGATTGTACACAACCCCATCAGTGATGAAGCCTACGGACTGCTCGGGGAACGGCATGAAGGACTTATCTTTGAGGGCTTCAAGGACAAGATGCTGCAGGGGCCCCTGAAGCGTTGGCTGTCGGCGGCAGGCATAACCAAGAAGATAACCTTCCATTGTACCCGGCATTCATTCGGAAGCCTGCACGTGGAAATGGGCACGGACATGGCTGTCATACAAGCCTGTCTGGGACACAAGAACATTACCACCACACAAATCTATTCCAAGATGGCTGCACAACAGATGTGCGAGGTGGTGGACAAGATAACCCTGAAACACAAGGAAGCATAGGCCTTGTTTCAGGATATTCAGGGGGAGCGGTTATTGCGTGCAGGCTTTAACCGCTCCCTCAGTTTCTGATGGCACCATTCCTTAAAAAGTCATTATAGTATGATATTTTGGTATGATTCCGGACTTTTGGTGAAAAACATTGAAAAAGAAACCGCCAACCAAGGCTAATGAGCAATAATTGGAAGAATACCATTAAATTTGCAAAGACCTGACAGTTACAAGTAATAACCGAAAAAAACGATATGGAACCAACGATAAAGGACAAATACATCATTCTGGGATTCATCGGCGTTGCCATCTGCCTGATTTCCTTTTTTATCACGCTGATTGTCTCCGCAAGTTTCAATCAGGACAATTTTGTAAGGCTGATAGTCTTTGTATGCAGCAACATTCTCGGTTGGCTGCTCTATCTCTCTTTCCAGACGGTCATTTTCGACTCATACGAGATCTGGAAACTCAAGTCCAGCAAGAAAAAGGCATCTGCCGGAATCATAAGGGCTCAGGAAGAACAGCTACAGGATGCAAATGAACCTGCAGCTCCGACACCAATGCCGACAAACAGGGAAGCAACCCCGGATATAAAACCGGTAGAGATTGCCATTGCCCCGGAACTGCACGAAAAGAATCGTGCCAGCTATGAGGACAGACAGAAGCAGGAAGAGGCGGAACGGATCCGCATGGTCATGGAGTACATCCACTTCGTCATGCCCCGTATTGCCGACAAGGAGACCGTCAACCATATCTGTGCCGAGGTCAACAAGTGGATGTGCCTTCACAGCTACAAGCCCAAGCCGATAACAGGACGGCTGACCAGGGAGATTACCAACATTCCGCTCCGCCATTTCGTGTGGAACATCTCCGAGCGTTTCATGTACAAGAAATACTACAACGGGGACAACCGTGCCAATTTTATCAAGACCCTTTTTCCACGTGAGTTTGCCGACACGGATATAGCGACCATAAAGAACTTCAAGGTCGATCCGTCAAAGACGCTTATTCCCATTGACGAACCCGAAAACGGCAGTCTGGACTTCCATTATCCCGAAGATTATGCACGGAAAGTGAACAGTTGACCGTTTCCCGGGGATATAACAACAATAACGACAAGTATCAGGCAACACGTAACAGCCTGTATCTCATTGTTTCCCGAATAGCTTTGCCCGTCATTCACGGTTGGGCATCGTTATTTGGGAATTATTTTGCAATGACATCCCGTGAATATCTTCACGGCCATATCATTGCGGTCCTTTGCGCCAAGCCTTACAAAAGAGGCGAGTACGCAAATGGAAAAAACAGTGATTACATTCAACGACCTACCGGAGGTCGTAGCCCAGCTTCGGGACGAAGTGATGAGCTTGAGAAGCCTGCTTACCGAGCAGCGCAGTGTGAACAATGCAAAGGCGGTGGACACCCATGTCCCCATGTCCGTGGATGAAGCGGCGGAATATCTCGGTATTCCCAAGGGAACGCTCTACATGAAACTGTCGGACGGAAGCATTCCGGCCACCAAGCCCGGCAAACGCTATTGCCTTTACCGTGACGAACTGGACAGATGGCTGGAATCCTCCCGCAAGAATCCCGTACCCCTGTCCGATGAGGAACTCAGCGAGTCCATGTCCTCCTCCCATCGCCGCAAGCCCGGCCAACGTAACTGGTAAAAGCCATGGAAGAGGACAAGAACTATATCAGCATGATCCATGGCGACCTGACAAGGGCAGCCCAGATGCAGAACGGTATGCCGGAAAATATCGGCGTGATGAGCATAAAGACCGCCAACCGGACCATACTCGAAGCATCGCAGCTGCCCACGCCCCGTGCGTTGTGGGACAGTTTCTGGTACGAGGGGGAACTGTCCTGCCTCTTTGCGGATTCCAACGTGGGGAAATCCATCCTTGCCGTGCAGATAGCCGACCGTATCGCCCGGACTGACAACGTGCTTTATCTGGACTTTGAACTCTCTGAAAAGCAGTTCCAGCTCCGCTATACCGACGAGTACGGAAAGCCTTACACCTTTCCCGAAAGGCTGTACCGGGTATCGCTTGACAGCGACGCCCTTCTGGATGCCGACTTTGAAGGGACAATCATCGGCAGCATCGAACAGATGGCACAGCAGACCCGCTGCAGGATCTTCATCGTTGACAACCTTACTTACCTGTGCTGTGCCATGGAGAAAGGCGATGCGGCGGGACGGCTGATGATACAGCTCAACAATCTCAAAAAGAGATACGGGCTTTCCATCCTTGTCCTGGCACACACCCCAAAGCGTTCACTGGACTGTCCCATCACGTCCAACGACCTTGCCGGAAGCAAGCGGCTCTACAATTTCTTTGACAGCGTGTTTGTCATCGGGAAAAGCGCACTGGACGGGGGACTCCGCTATGTGAAGCAGCTTAAGGTCCGTTACGGGACATTCTCGTATGATGCCGACAATGTGATTGTCTATGAGATTGAGAAAACGGATGCCTTCCTGCAATTCGTGTTCAGGGGCTATTCAACCGAAAAGGAACACCTGAAGAAACCGGGTGACAACGAATCGGGACAAAGGGATTGCCTTATCCTGCAACTGTCCCAATCCGGGAAGTCAGTCCGGGAGATAGCCTCGCAGGTCAATTGCGGCAAGTCCACCGTCAGCCGGATAATCCAGCGCAGCAAGGAGGACAGGAACGCAGCTGTCCCTGCTGTCCCGCTGTCCCGTCCCAAGGAGAACGGGACAATGGGACAGGTGGGACAGCATGGGACAGATGGGACAAGCGGGACAGCAGGAGAAGCAAGGCAGGCGGAGCTGTTTGCAGGACATGAAAAGGAGGACAAACCATGAAAAAGCAGCCTGCACACGGCTGTATGCCAGCCGACCGTATCATTTGCAGAACATGGGAGCATACAAACCGGGCCCTGATTTTCCAGAGTGTCCCGGGGTGTCCCAAGTGTCCCACTGTCCCAGCCTTTAGGGGACGGGACAGCGGGACAACAGTAGAAAACCAAACATCAAAAAAAGTCATGAGCAACTATTCATTACAGAAATATAAAGGAACGTCAACACGGCATACCTGTCCGAATTGCGGGGACAGACGTTCCTTTGCCTACTATGTGGACGAAAGCGGTACGCCCCTTCACCCGTCAGTCGGCAGATGCAACCACGAAAGCGGTTGCGGGTATCATTATACGCCCAGACAGTATTTTCACGACCACCCCGAATGCCGGACCACCGGTGATTTCTCTTCCGGCAGACAATGTATGGCGCAGAAGCCCAAGCAACCGCTGCAACAGACAGCCATCGGTTACATACCGCCGCACTATGTGGAGAAATCGCAGAGCGTGCATAGCAACTTCTGCCGTTTCCTTTCAGTACTGCTTGATTCCTATTACGGCAGCAAGGCAAAGGAAGTGCTGGAACGGTTGATGGAGGATTACCGTCTGGGAGCTACCCGTGACGGTGCGGTCATCTTCTGGCAGATTGACCGGGAGAACAAGGTGCGGACTGGCAAGGTGATGCAGTACAATCCCGGGGACGGACACCGTGTAAAGGACGGACATGCATCGGCAGTGAACTGGATACACAGCATACTGAAAAGGCAGCGGGTGCTGGCGGAGGAATGGCAGCTTTCCCAATGCCTTTTCGGGGAACACCTGCTGAGTGTCTATCCTGACAAGGTGGCGGTTCTGGTGGAATCCGAGAAGAGTGCCGTTATCGGTTCCGCCCTCTTCCCCGATTATGTATGGCTGGCGGCAGGAGGCAAAAGCCAGTTGCGGGAGGAAAAGCTCCGTGTACTGAGCGGACGGACCCTACTTCTCTTTCCAGATGCCGATGCCTATGCCGAATGGAAAGAGCGTGCCGACGGCATGACCTTCTGCAAGGTGATGGTGTCTGACCTCATAGAGAAGAACGCAACGCCGGAGCAGAAGGCGGCACATATCGACATAGCCGACTGGATAATTTACCAGATACGGGACAGCAGGATAAATTGTACAGCTGACCATCTGGTGGAAGCGGAAAGAATCCTGCTAAGAATGACAGGAAAGAACCCCGCCCTTCAAAAGCTGATAGATGATCTGGGGCTTGTGCTGGTCAGTGCATCCCTAATCGGCAGCGGTGACGGAAACCCTCCTTAACGGAGGAGAGCGGAAACCGGAGGTTGTAGTGTCGGACAATGGCTTGCCATTGATATAGCCCACTATAACTACACGCTTCGCTTACGTAGTTGTGGGCTCTCCCGAGAGGATTAGGGTTTTACCCTAATAACCCACTCAGGGCGTTTCTCCCCTGAGAACCCAGAGCAAAGAGTGACCCTCTCTTTGCAATCTCCGCTTATGGGTTGCACCCCTAAGAACCCCATGCGTTTACGGACAGCGGAAAAGCTAACAATAAAGTACAAACCAAAAAACAAGTATCTATGGCAACAAAATCAAGCATACATATCAAGCCCTGCAACATCGCATCGAGCGAGGCTCACAACAGGAGGACTGCCGAATACATGCGCCACATCGGAGAGTCCAGAATCTATGTCGTTCCTGAACTATCCACCGATAACGAACAGTGGATAAATCCCGACTTCGGCAGTCCGGATTTGCGGACGCATTATGACAATATCAGACAGATGGTAAAGGAAAAGACCGGACGTGCCATGCAGGAAAAGGAGCGTGAACGCAAAAGCAAGAACGGTAAAATAGTCAAGATTGCGGGATGCTCCCCCATACGTGAAGGAGTGCTGCTTGTCAGGTCGGACACCACACTGGCAGACGTGCGTAAATTCGGTGAGGAGTGTCAAAGACGCTGGGGAATCACACCGCTGCAAATCTTCCTGCACAAGGATGAAGGGCATTGGCTGAACGGTCAGCCGGAAGCGGAAGACAGGGAAAGCTTCAAAGTCGGGGACAGATGGTTCAAGCCGAACTATCATGCCCATATCGTTTTCGACTGGATGAACCACGAAACAGGAAAGAGCCGAAAGCTCAATGACGATGACATGATGCAGATGCAGACCCTTGCATCCGACATCCTGCTGATGGAACGCGGGCAGTCAAAGGTTGTCACTGGTAAGGAGCATCTGGAACGGAACGACTTTATCATTGAGAAGCAGAAAGCTGAACTGCAACGCATGGATGCAGCCAAACGGCACAAAGAAGAACAGATAAATCTTGCCGAGCAGGAACTGAAACAGGTGAAATCAGAAATACGCACTGACAAGTTAAAGAAGACAGCCACCACGGCAGCGACAGCCATAACTAGTGGAGTTGCTTCTCTTTTCGGGAGTGGAAAACTGAAAGAACTGGAACGTGCCAACGAAAAACTGCAAGACGAGGTTTCAAAACGGAACACCAATATTGAAAAATTGCAGAGCCAAGTACAGCAGATGCAGAAACAGCATGATACGCAAATCCACAATCTCAGAGAAATGCACAGGCAGGAACTTGACATGAAAGAAAAAGAACTGTCACGGCTCGCCAGAATCATAGACAAGGCTTTTAGGTGGTTTCCGATGTTCAGGGAAATGCTGCGCATGGAAAAGTTTTGTGCCATGCTGGGATTCTCTAAAGAAATGACTGAAAGTCTTATAGTCAAAAAAGAAGCCCTGAAATGTAGCGGTAAAATCTATTCCGAGCAACACAGGCGGAACTTTGATATAAAGGATGATATTTTAAGGGTGGAAAATGACCCTGACGATGAAAGCAGGCTGAACCTGACAATAAACAGGAAGCCGATTGCCGACTGGTTCAGGGAGCAATGGCACAGGCTTAGATATGGAGCAAGAGTGCCGCAACAGGAAGAAAGAAAAAGTAGAGGATTCAAATTATAATAGAAGCAATTTGATTAGTAATCTAAAAGCACTCCGATAACGATTAGAGTGCTTTTAGATTACTAATCATTAATTATCAAAGCAAGTGCAGTTTAAGATTTTACTGAAGTTTGCATTAATAAAGAATATACTACAGCTGATATATGCGCAACATATTGTGACGCTTGTGATTCATTTCCCTTGAAATCCTTAACAAATACCGCTAAGGTATAACTGATATTATTAGGCAGACATATATAGGCAACATCATTGTGAGCTGCAAGAACACCATTTTCATTAACATAACCTGAACCTGTCTTATGCGCTATAACAACCCCTTCTTTATCAAGAAGTGGAGCTGCTATCCTATCTACACCTGTTTTGCATTCTTTTAACGTATTCTTAATGAAACTTTGTTTCTCATCATCGATAAGACCTTCAGTAAACAAACGATTCATCAACATTGCAGCACCAAGAGGAGATGTATAGTTAGAGTAAGCCTTGTTATGGTCAGCCGACATTTCCTCTTCCGTATAAGCTATCTGAAAACTTGAACGAGGAATGAGTGTGGCTATAAAACTATCTGTTTGAGCGACATTAACCATATCCTTAAACATAAGGTTGCTTGCATTGTTGTCACTCTGAGTAAGAGTATAACGCAGCAAATCTCTCACTGTCAATGATATGACTGGCCCTGAATAATCTTTCAGCATAGGACTCCAAGTCTTTGGGTCAAGTTTATCCCTATTTATATTTACTAAGGTATCAAGTGAAATTCCTTTATTGTCAAAGTCATTACAAAGAGCTAATGCCTGATGAACCTTAAACACACTCATCATAGGATAAACACTCTTATTATTGACCTTAACCGTATCTCTGTTATTAACAATAACCGCCACACCAATTTCGCCAGGACAAGCTGAGACAATTTGAGAAATGCTATCAGTCAAAACATTTGTTAAAGGAGGATTTGCGCTATCTTTTGTCGCTGATTTATGGAACAATGAAAATACCAAGATGAAAATGCAAACTAAAGCTATACACAAAACTACGATTTGTTTTTTTCTGTTTTTTCCCATGTTTATATTATTTATATTTGTTTGACGAGAATATCTTTATTTGCCGACAAAGGTACATAACTTTACGGAAAAATATGTTTCTAAAATATATAAATAGACAGCTGTGGGGAAAAATTAGATAATTAAAAAGGCTAAATGACTGAAAATAATCACTTAGCCTTTTAATCCGTACCCAGACCCGTACTTCGTAATTGCTGCGCCCATCATTCAAGACTGTCAAATCGGGTCTTTCCTGTCAAGCCAATGATGCCTATGCGTATGCCAAACACATGGATTACGGATTTCTCGTTCCGTGAACAAACACTTTATCCGCAACTCTGCTATGTGGTGTATTGGCTTAACTCCATTTCTATGGGCAACACTTTTGTTGCAGATTTCAAGCAGCTTTTATCGAAATACCCATCAGTAAGAACCCGTTTATTAGGCTTTCCTCATAATTGGGAACAAGAGCCTTTGTGGAGATAAAATAATTGCCCTGTTTCTTAAAAAGCACTGGGGCAAACCAGCTCCGTCTTTAATTGTTTCCAATAAATGGATTGTTTCAAGCCCCTATAGAAAGAGAACAAAAATTCCTGTGTGAAAATTAATCTACGACAAGGAGCAAGCAAGGAGCAATATCAAACAAAAATCAATACCTTTGCAGTACATATGAGATAGACCAAAACAAAAGTGGAATATCGGAAACGAATAGCAAGGAAAAGAGAAGAAACGACCCAAGTTGATGTCCTTTTTGAGTTAATAATCAATAAAAGCGTTAAATCTTCACCTTTTAGAATGTGCAATTAAAAATAACAACCATATTTCTGACTTATTATCTATAAAATATTGAGTAATAATCGGTTGTAAATACTGGCTATGTATACATAGGGTAGAGACGCTGCGCATCTTAACACTGGGGGAGGTACAATATCAATTGTCGGCGTGGGCCTTGAGCCACTCGAGGCGACGCTGGTCGGGCAGGTGCTTTACCTGGAAGCCTTCAAACTTGGCCTTGAATCCTTCGCCGTCGGGGCAGGCGGTGGCAAGACCCACCTGTACCGGCGTGTTGTCCTGCATCCAGCAGTTGCGCATCATGGTGTAGGTCTTGTCGTCAAAGGAATAGAATATCTCAATGGCGTCGAGACGGCGCACGGCCTTGATCCACACGTGGTCGACGGAGCGGTCGAGGGCGATGACGCTCCAGTCGCTGGTGTGATGGGTGACGACAGTGCTGAGATTGTACTTGCCGTCGACATACTCGATACCGGCCTTGAGCCAGTTTTCCTTGTCGATGCGAATCATCAGACCAGCCTGGTCAAAGCGTACCTTGTAGTCGCCGGATATCTTGACCTTGGCCTCAAACTCACCCCCATAGGTGGCATAATAGAACGGTGCGTCATCGACGGTGAATCCATAATGCGAAATGCGCCAATAGTCGCAATGACCGGGTACATCCATGACCAGGGTGTTGCCCTTGATGTCATAACTTGCTGGTTCGTTGAACCATGTCATCTTGTTCAGACTCTGTGCGCCAGCTGTCATAGCCATAACAGCAAACGCGGTGATTGCCAATAGTTTTTTCATATCATTTGTTGTTGTATCAATCCAGTAATCCCAGTTGTTTGGCCTTGTGGCAAGCCTCGACCATATTAGATGCCTGCAGCTTGTTGATGATGTTCTGGCGGTGACGGTCTACCGTGTTCTTGCTGATATCCAGACAGGCGCTGATGGCCTTGCTCGAGCGTCCCTCATTGACCAGATGCATGATGGTAATCTCTCTCTCGCTGAGCAGTTGCTTCTCGTCGATGTCTATCTGCCGTTCCTCGCCGCTGAGAGAGTTGCGCATCAGGGCAAGATGGCTGGTCTTGGGGGCAAGGTTGAAGAGACAGATGGCATAGCACACGCCACGCTGACCATGGCCCTTGAAGTAGAATATGCGGTGGCGGGTGGGGAGATATCTGCCGTGACTGTCGCACATGCGCATGGTGTTTTCGAGATACCAGTCGAAGGCCCGGTCCGAGTGAGAGGTGCTCACAAACTGATAGTAGACCAGTTCCTGCAGATGGCGGCGGCACTGGTCGTCGGGGTGAATGCGGCTCAGTATCTTCTCTTCCCAGATGGTGTCTATCTTCTCATAGCTGCCCGCCGGCTCGAAGCCCAGGATATCGCTGGTCTTGCCATAGTATATATGGCTCTTGTCGGTGCGGAGATTGCTCAATACGGCAATCGAGTTTTCGCACATCGCATACGATTTGGCGATGAAGCGGAACTGCAGTTCCTCATCTTCATCCAGACAGCCGTCCATCTGTTGGCGCAGCCGTTCGTCGAGCTTGTCATTGATAGCTATCATTGTCTCTGGCTTTTGCCTACAAAATTAGAATATAACAAGGATAACAACAAATGACAATCAGAAAAAGTGACTGCCAATGGTCATTTATCAGTAGCAGAGGGCTGCTGCCGACCACGGAAGGCAGCCAAGGCGAAAACCGACATGGGGCTTCTGTCACACCGACAGCCACCATTACATCTCTACTGCCACCTTAAAAGAACGTGAGTTCGACGTAAGAGTTATGCAATTAGTTTGCTTTTGTCAATGATTTCAATATTCATTGACGGCTTTTTGGGCAGTAGATTGTATGCAATGAGGCCTGCAAAGAGATTGGTTGCAAAGTTG
>NZ_NPJM01000036.1:0-384 GCF_002251455.1 Prevotella sp. P4-51 | reverse complement strand
AGAAACTGGGCGCAGTTAAGCCCACAGGTTAATTGAACGCCGAGTCAGACAGTCCTATAGCTCAGTTGGTTAGAGCGCCACACTGATAATGTGGAGGTCGGCAGTTCAAGTCTGCCTGGGACTACACATCGGCAAGATGACCGATAGAATGCTACTCTCAATTATGGGGGATTAGCTCAGCTGGCTAGAGCACCTGCTTTGCAAGCAGGGGGTCAACGGTTCGAATCCGTTATTCTCCACTCCGGGGCATGTCCCCGAAAAGATCTTTGACATATTGACACAAGCAAGACTGTAGAACAGAAGTTCAAGACTTCTAACAACAAACAGAAAGCTGAAAGTATGAGCGAAAGACAGGCGAATATATTTATTTGTCCTATCTACGAT
>NZ_NPJM01000035.1:0-86963 GCF_002251455.1 Prevotella sp. P4-51 | reverse complement strand
TACCCATACCCATTCATACTGACCTGTCGCTTCATTTAGGACACGATCTCTTTCACGTTTTACTTTTGTTCTCATACACTTTTGTTTTAGGCATCCAAAAGTGTCAAGTTTTTTTAGGGTAAGTCACCCCTCCCGAAGACAAAAGAGGCTAAACAGGACTCCCATGAGCTAACCCTCTACATGATAGCCACTCCAGCCCTTTGAGCAGAACGTAGAGACGGGCTACTCTGAGTGTTTTCCCTACCTCTCCTGGTTGCAAAAACTTTGGAAAATGATATTTTCCTCTTATTTTTGATACTTATTCCAACTAAAAGCGTTACCTTTGCACACTGTGGGCTGGTTTTCGTGGATAAGGCCAGCACTGATGGCGGAGAGCAGAAGCCCTCCAGCCCTACCGGAGGCCTGCCCACTCTGCAGCCAAGCAACCCCTATCTGCAGAAAGCTGCCATCCAGCCTTACCGGAGGCCTGCCCAATCTGCAGCCAAGCAAACCCTATCTGCAGAAAGCTACCATCCAGCCCTACCTGAGGCCTGCCCACTCTGCAGCCAACCACCCCAACCCAACAGCCAATCACCCCAACCCGCAGCAAACCACCCCAACACCGCAACCAAGCACCCCAACCCAACAGCCAAGCACCCCAACCCCGCAGCCGAAGCCACTGACGCGGCGGAGGCAATCATCCGAGACTACGGAATAACAAACTAATAATACATTGGAATTATGAGCAAACAGAACATTGCCCTCATCACGGGCGTTACAGGACAAGACGGTTCGTATCTGGCAGAACTCCTGCTGGACAAAGGTTATGACGTGCACGGCATCATCCGCCGCTCGTCGGTAGACCATCGTGAACGCATAGCCCACCTTGAAGGACGGCCCCATTTCCACCTCCATTATGCCGACCTAGGCGACTCCATGTCTATCGTGGGCGTAGTGGCAGACGTGCGCCCTACTGAGATATACAACCTGGCAGCACAGAGCCATGTACAGGTGAGCTTCGACTCACCCGAGTTCACCGCCGATGTAGACGCCGTGGGCGTGCTGCGCATCATCGAAGCCGTGCGCAAGGTGGGACTCGCCCAGTCGTGCAAGATATACCAGGCCTCGACATCCGAGCTCTACGGCAAGGTAGAGGAAGTGCCTCAGAATGAGAACACGCCCTTCCACCCCTTCAGCCCCTATGCCGTCGCCAAACTCTACGGATACTGGATTATCAAGGAATATCGTGACGCCTACAACATGTTCTGCTGCAACGGCATCCTCTTCAACCACGAGAGCGAGCGCCGAGGCGAGACTTTCGTGACGCGCAAGATTACCCTCGCCGCAGCACGCATTGCCCAGGGCCTGCAGGACAAGCTCTATCTGGGCAACCTCGACTCGCTGCGCGACTGGGGCTACGCCAAGGACTACGTGGAGTGCATGTGGCTCATCCTCCAGGCCTCCAAGCCCGAAGACTATGTCATCGCCACCGGCGTCCAGCACAGCGTGCGCGAGTTTGCCGAGCTGGCGTTCCACCATGTCGGCATCGAGCTCAAGTGGGAGGGCAAGGACGAGAACGAGAAGGGCATCTGCGTGAGCGGACCCGAGGCTCTCGTGGGCAAGACCCTCGTCGAGGTGTCGCCCGACTTCTACCGCCCCACCGACGTGGTCAACCTCTGGGGCGACCCCACCAAGGCACGCGCCCGACTGGGCTGGAACCCCAACACCACGCCTTTCGAGGAACTGGTGCGCATCATGGTAGACCACGATATGGCCAAGGTCGCCTCTGAGGGAGCCGCCGCCAAGGTACGCATGAACCTCGCCGAATATCTGGAAAAGGGAATTGTAAAATAACACACCGATGACACTCGACAAGAACGCCAAGATATACATCGCCGGGCACCGCGGGCTCGTGGGCTCGGCCATCTGGAGCAATCTCCAGTCGCGCGGCTACCACAATCTGGTGGGCCGCACCCACAGCGAGCTCGACCTCACCGACCAGCAGGCTGTCAAGGCCTTCTTCGACCAGGAGCGCCCCGATGCCGTAGTCCTCGCCGCAGCCTTTGTGGGCGGCATCATGGCCAACTCGCTCTACCGCGCCGACTTCATCATGCAGAACATGAAGATGCAGTGCAACGTGATAGAAAACGCTTACACCCACGGCGTCAAGAAGCTGCTCTTCCTCGGCTCCACCTGCATCTACCCCAAGCAGGCGCCCCAGCCCATGCGCGAGGACTGCCTGCTCACCTCGCCCTTGGAGTACACCAACGAGGAGTATGCTATCGCCAAGATAGCCGGACTCAAGATGTGCGAGTCCTACAATCTCCAGTACGGCACCAACTTCATCGCTGTGATGCCCACCAATCTCTATGGACCCAACGACAACTTCCACCTCGAAAATTCGCATGTCATGCCAGCCATGATGCGTAAGGTCTACCTCGCCAAGCTCATCCACGAGGGCGACTGGCACAGCATTGCCCGCGATATGGACAAGCGCCCCATCAACCCCACCGACGCCCTGCGCGACATCATCGGCGAGGGCAACGTAGACGGCCACAGCCAGCCCGACCGCATTCTCCGTGCGCTCGCCTACTACGGCATCTACGACAACCGCGTGGTACTCTGGGGCACAGGCTCGCCCCTGCGCGAATTTCTCTGGAGCGAAGACATGGCCGACGCCAGCGTCCACGTGCTGCTCCATGTCGACTTCAGCGACATCATAGGCATAGACCGCTACAGCTCCGTGTTCTATGGCGCCAAGACCGACGGCCGCGTAGACCGCAACAACTCCGAGGGCCGTGGCGGAGCCATCCCCGAACTGGGCGAGATACGCAACTGCCACATCAATGTGGGCACGGGCAAGGAGCTCACCATCCGCCAGCTCGCCCATCTCGTGGCCGAAGCTGTAGGATTTGAAGGCACCATCGACTTCGACGCTTCCCGCCCCGACGGCACCATGCGCAAGCTCATCGACGTGACCAAACTCCACTCGCTGGGCTGGACCCACAAGGTGGAGATAGAAGACGGCGTGCGCCGACTCTTCGACTGGTATCGCGAGAGCCTCAGCTGACCTCGCTCCCGGTGCCCCCACCGCCACTCTCTTTCCCCCTACCCCTACGGCAGCAGTCGACACGTGTCACTGCTGCCGTTTTTGTTCTGCAGCTCACCAACTTCGGCGGCGCCGCGACCATCTGGCGTGGCTCGTGACTTATGATACGTGACCACGTGACATTTGATACGAAGGCTCGTGCCTTACGATACGCGTGCTCGTGCCTTCCGTTACGAGCCGCCCACTGCGCTTCTGGCGCGCTGTATGCCCCGTGGGCTACCCGCATCGATGGTCTTCGCCGCCACTCTCCGCCATCCCGTGCGCTCCCTGTGGGCAGCCGCGGCGCGCTTATGCTTCCTCGGTTTCGCCAACCCTGCACTGTCAAAAAACGCCCATTTCATCGTGATTTTTCCCAAAATGTCCGATTTATACCAGCGAATGTCCGATTCATACCAATTTATGTTGCGATTTTTTATGGCCGGTCACATCTTTAATAGGTATATTTGCAGCAGACTATCCATCTATCCTGCCCCGCCCCTACCTTGGCCTGCAGTCTGGAGAGAATTATTATAACTTGCGAGATAATCACTTAAACCGATATAACAATGAAAAAGATGAAAACCTACTATGTGAAGCCCGTGGCGGAACTCATACGCGTTTCCACCCGGCTGATGAATGTGACTTCTGGCACCGTCAGCGGTCCCGGTGGAAGCTCCATCGGCAACGGTGGCAGTGCAAGCGAGAGTGGCAACCCACCCATGCACTCAGGCACCTATCTCTGGGATACCGACAACACTGATTATTAACTTAACCCTTACCAATATGAAAAAAACTCTCCTACTCACCGTAGCCCTCATCCTGACTGGGCTCAACAGTGCCATGGCAGCCATAGACGAAGAGCTGCGCACCATCATCACCAAGAGTGATGGCATCGAGCTGACCGAAGTGACCAACGATGCCAACAACCCCTGGGCCATAGCCGACGGAGTGGCGACAAGCACCGTGGGCAAGTCGTCTAATACCACATCGCAGACCTTCACCATCAAGTTTCGCGCTACCGGACGCACCATATTCTCCTACGGCTACACCGCCGACTTCTATCCCTATGGAGAGTATGACCGCAAGATTGTGACCTTCGACGACAACACCCTGTACAGCAGTTATTCCAGTTACACTACCAAGTCGTACTACACCCATTATTTCATTCTGGACGAGGGCGAACATACCATCACCTTTACCCACAAGCATCTCAGCAACGTCAACAACTACAGTCAGGTAATGACCGTGAGCGACATCGCACTCTACACTGCCGAGAGCCAGATGATGACCATAGACCTCGCCGCACCAGGCACCCTGGGCGTAGAGGCACTCAATCTGGTCAGCACGCTCCCCGAGATGCAGTTTCTGAGGCTCTCGGGCAAGCTCAATGCCGACGACTGGAACTCCATCAAAAACATGACGGGACTCAGATGCATTGACCTCACCAATGCACAGATAACCGACATCCCCGACAACGCCTTCCGCAATTCCCAGCTGCGGTTTGTTGACCTGCCTACCAGTCTCAAGACCATCGGCGCTCAGGCTTTCTACGACCGATACCTTACCGGCAAGCTCACACTGCCCGCCACGCTGGAGACAATAGGCAAAGAAGCCTTCGCATTCAACAACATCACCGAAGTAGAGATACCCGACAATGTGACCTCTATGGATACACATGTATTCAGAGACAACAAAAAACTCATCACCGCCAAGTTGGGCACAGGCCTCACCTCTCTCAACATCGGCAGCTTCTACAACTGCCAAGCCCTGAAGACCGTCAGCGGCGGTGCCAATATCAAGACCATCTATGGCGATTGTTTCAAATACTGTGAAGCCTTGGAGACCGCCAGCGACCTGCAGCCCCGTGAGGTCAAGAGCAATGCCTTTGAAGGCGCAAAGAAGCTGCAATCATTCAACTTTGCCGATATCACCGACCTGGGAGAATATGCTTTCAGAAACTGCCAAGCCCTGAAGAGCGTAGAGCTGCCCAAAATCAGCTCTATGTCGTGGTATTGTTTCAACGACTGCTCTTCGATTACCACGGTGAAGCTGGGCGACAAGATAACCTACATCCCAAGCGATGCATTCCACGGCTGCTCGAGTATGGAAGAAGTGGTCTTGGGCAGCTCTATACGCGAACTGGGCAGCTACTGTCTCTATAGCAGCTCTGGCAAGCTCAAGCGCGTCTACCTCGCCGCTCCGGCTCCCCCATCGACCAACAGCTCACCATTCTACAGCCTCTCGGGCGTGACGCTCTATGTGCCCGACTACGCCATGATCAGCTACAAGCAGCACAGCTACTGGAGCCAGTTTACCTCGGTAGACAGCAACCCCAACCCGGCTGGCTATATAGACCTCTACGGCAAGCTCGAGCTGAGCACCAACTCGCGCATCCCCGGCAACCCTGACGTCACGATGAACTACCAGGGCGGCTCTTATCCCACCAAGGGCATACTCATCGTCAATGGCAACAATCCCCAGTCGCTGGGCAACTATTACCACTGGGCAAACATAAGCGACAACTGCCCCGTGACGATAAGCCGCTGCAACCAGATGACAGCAGCCTCGGTCAAGGTCAACCACTATCTGGCCAACAACTACTGGTACTACATCACCATGCCCTTCGACGTGAAGCGCAGCGACATAACCATCTCTAAGGGTGCTGTGGCCGTGCGCTACTACGATGCCGACAGCCGCGCCCAGAACGGTGCCGGCAACAACTGGAAGGACGTGGCCGACGACGCCATCCTCCGCGAGGGCCAGGGCTACATCTTCTGCGCCAGCGACGACAGCTGGTGCCAGTTTACCGCCAGCGACGACACCCGCAACCACATCTTCAAGAGCCACGACGTGACGCTGACGCTGCAGGAGCATGCTTCGTCGGTGAGCAACGACGCCAACTGGAACCTCGTGGGCAATCCCTACCCCTCATTCTTTGACATCTACTACATGGACTATACCGCCCCCATCACCCTGTGGGACACCGACAACCGCACCTTCACCGCCAAGAGTGTGGCCGACGACCAGGTGGCGCTGCGCCCCTTCCAGGCATTCTTCGTGCAGAAGCCCACGCTCATCAGCGAACTCACCTTCCGCACCGACGGCCGCCAGGCTACCAAGACGATAGACCGCTCTGCCTCCGCACCACGCATGATGCCCGTAGTGGCAAGCCGCCACTTCGTAGAACTGGCCATCACCGACGGCAGCACCACCGACCTCACCCGCGTGGTGGTCAATCATGCAGCCTCAGATGACTTCTGTGCTGACAACGACGCCACCAAGATGATGGCCGACGGCACCACGCCGCAAATCTACACCCACGCCGCCGGCGACATCTATGCCATCAACGAGGGAGCCCACCAGAGCGGCAGCGTCAAGGTGGGTGTGCAGATTGCCCATAGCGGCACCTACACCATCACCATGCCCCGCAACGACGTGCGCGCCCGCCTCTACGACTACGGCGTAGAGGTCGAACTGCCCTACACCTTCGCCGCCGATGAAGGCGTGGAAGACAACCGCTTCACCATAGGTTTCGACACTACCACCACCGGCATCGACGCCATCAAGCCCGGCGCCCAGACCGACGGTGCCATCTATACGCTCGACGGCATCCGCGTGAGCACTACCGCCCCCAAGGGCATCTATATCCAGAACCACAAGAAAATCGTGAAGTAAGATGAGGACTACAAGATATATACTGACCATCGTAGCGCTCATGATGTGTCTGTGGGCGCGTGGTCAGGGATGGAACCCCGACAGCCCCGCCGAGCCCTCGTCGCGCTACAGGCTCAGCGTCAAGGCTGTGCCTGCCGAGGCGGCTACCACCTCGGGCAGCGGACACTATACGGTCAACTCCCGGGTGACGGTCTCTGCCACCGCCACCGCCGAGTGCTGGCAGTTCAGAGGCTGGACCGACAGCAAAGACCAACCCGTGAGCGACTGGTCAAGGTTTACCTACACCACGACCAATGCCCACGAGACCCTCACCGCCCACTATGAGCGCGTGGCTACCAGCCGCCTCACCATAGCCTACGACCCCTCGACGGTAAACAAGGAGAGCACCAGCGAGTATAAGGAGGGCACTATCGTGCATCTCGAAGCTGGCACCTACTCCAACTTTACCTTCGTCAACTGGACCAACAGTGCCGGCGACGAGATGAGCCGCGAGCGCAACTTCGACTACAAGGTGACCGCGGCCGACGAGACCCTCACCGCCCACTACCGCTTCACCCCCGGCAGCCCCGGCGAGCCCTCGGAGACCAAGCCCCGCCACTGGGTACACTTCTCTGCCGAGCCGGAAGCGGCTGCTTCGTTCTCGCAGAGCAAGAGTTTCCAGGTGTCGGAAGGCAGCTGGTTCAGCATCTCGGCGTATGACAACAACAACTACGTACTGAAAAACTGGACCCAGGACGGCAAGGTGGTCGGCACGGCCAACGGCTATGGCGCCACGATGGGCACCGAAGACATCAGGTTGGTGGCCCACTATGTCTATCAGCCTCCGTCACCCGCAGACCCATCGACCGACAAGAACCACCATTTCGCGCTCTACGCCACATCGACCTCCATCTACCGTGGCGAGACCACCCTGATGCCTATCTATATGGAGAACACCTTCGGCATCAAGCAGCTCACCTTCACGCTGGTATTGCCCGACAACATCCAGGCCGACGCCTCACGGATAGAGACCACGCTGCGCACCTCGGCGTATAGCGTGACAGCCAGTCAGGACGGCCAGCGGCTCACGGTCAACATCAGCGGAGGCACACAGATAAGCGAGAGCAACGGAGCCGTGGTGCGCATCCCCGTGACCACCCTCAGTGCCATCGAAGACGGCGTCTACGACGTGAGCTTTGCCGACATCAGCGCCATCAATGCCAACGACAATGCCGTCACCTTCAGTTCTCGTCCTGGCAAGATAAGCGTCGTCACCCTCGAGGAGGGCGACCTGCAGGCACAGTTCTCCGTAGACCGCTACATGAACCGCGCCCAGTTTACCAACCTGAGTACCGACAATGCACGCAGCTTCGCGTGGGACTTCGGCGACGGCACCACCAGCACCGAGCGCAACCCCATGCACATCTATGCCGAGGCTGGCAGCTACACGGTCAAGCTCACCGCCCGAGGCGTCATCAAGACCGCCGAGGCAGAGCAGACCATCGTGATAAACCCCGCCAACACGTGGACAGCCAATGGCGACTACACACTGGACGCCACGGCGGTGGGTGCGCGCAACTTCACCTCGCTCCACGAGGCGTTCAGCCTGCTGTCACAGTGTACTCCCGACGGCGCCATCAGCATCCGCGTGGCTAGCGCCAAGGACCACACGCTCGACGCGACCGATGCCGCCACGCTGGCTCTCGTCAAGACGCTTGCCGACAAGCTGGCGGCTGCCAAGGTCAAGATGACCTTCTGCAACGAAGCCCAGCGCAAGATTACCATCAACTTCAGCGCGGGTTCCAACCAGGCCCGTCTGCAACAGCTCATGGCGCTGCTGCCTCATCTGGAGGGTGTCAATGCCGACATGGCTATCAACGGTGCCGTCATCCTGGCCTCGGAGATAGACCGATACAGCAGTCAGACCATCTGTTCGGGCACTCAGACCCAGCCCGAGACATTCACCTCTATCAGCACCAGCGACAAGGTAAAGGTAAAGTGGACTGCCAGCGTGGCAGAGGGTTGCCAGGTCGAGGGCTATCAGGCCATAGGCACCGGCAATCTGCCCGCCATGACGCTCACCAACAAGGGCACCGCCAAAGACCTCGTGACCTACCACGTAGAGGTGACCCTCGACGGCACGCCCATATATACATATATATATAAGGTGTACGTGAAGCCCGTCATCACGGGTCGCAAGCTCTCTCTCGGCGTGCCCGACAACAACGCGCTGAGAAACTTTGCGCCTGTCTACTTTACCTGGACCGACATGGGTGCAGGCGTCGAGGGCTATACCATCCACCTGATTCGCACCGACATCACCGACGACGAGGTAGTCAAACGTACCACCGGCACCGCCATCTCGCTCGATGTGGCAGAGGGTGCCACGTATGAGTGGTACGTCACCGCCCACGGCGAATGTGGTGAAACCGTAGACAGCGAGAGACGCACGCTCAACATCAGGTATCTCGCCGACCTCGAAGTGGTATCAATCACGGTGCCCGAGGAGGTCAAAGCCAATACCGACTTCACCATCAAGGCCGTGATACGCAATGTGGGTCGCGGCGCCACCACCAGTTCGTGGAACGACGCAGTACACTACAGCCCCAATGCCGACTTCTCGGGCATCAAGGATGTGGCTTATCAGACCCACTACGGCACGGTGGAGCCAGGAGGCGAATACGAAGTCACATTCACGGTGAGAAGCCCCGAGGCATCGGTGGGCACCGCCTACTACAATGTCTACGCCAATGTCCACTCGGGCGAGAGAGAGAACAACCGCAGCAACAACTGTATGGTGGCCAACCCCGTGGCCATCGTAGACAGATATATCGCCGACGCCGACTATCTGGCGTTGAAGAAACTATGGCAAGCCACCAACGGCGAGGTATGGATAAAGACGTGGAAGATAAACTCCAGTGCGATAACCGCGACGGGCTGGCCCGGCGTAACCTTCGATACCGACGGCCACGTCACCTCCATCAGTCTCAGCAACAACAATCTCCAGGGCGAACTGCCCGTAGAGGGTTTCCAGATGGACCATCTCACCTCTCTCAACCTGAGTCGCAACAGTCTGAGGGGCAACGTATCTGCCTTCTGCCGACAGTTGCCCAAGCTGGAGAGGCTCGACCTGAGCTACAACCAAATCACGGAAATCACCGACCTGCTTCCCGCCACCATCACATCGGTCGACCTGAGTTATCAGAACGAAGGCAAGAGCCTGCAGACCATACCTCTACAGGCGTGGACCGTAGGTGACCAGGGCGCAGGGGTGACTCTCAACTCGCTGTTGGCATACAGCCACGCTGGGCAGCACTTCAACGGCCGTCCCACGCTGCGCTTCTACACCGTGAAGGGCGAGAACTATGTGGGCGAGATGGTCTATCGCGACGGCGCTTACCGCTACGACTTGGGCGGAGACTACCGCCAGCCGAACGGCACCGAGTTTGTCGTACGCCCGCAGTACTGTCCGGCGGCCGGAACCCGCATGAGGGCGACGCTGGCTTGGGCCAAGGGCGACGCCAATGCCGACGGCGGCATCGATGTACTCGATGCCCAGCACACGCTCAACTATATTATGGGTACGCAGAGTGGCTCATTCAACTTCATGGCTGCCGACACCTACGCCAGCAACTCTATCAATGTGCAGGACGTGGTGGCTACCATCAACCTGTTTATAGGCACCGAAGAGAGCAGCGAGGCTATGGCTGTGCGCATGTCACGCATCAAGGCTCGCGGAGCGGCTACCGCCAACAGGCTGGCTATGGCCGACGGCGAGCTGTGGATAGATGCCGCCGACAATGTGGGCGCCATCGACATCACGCTCAAGGGCGTCGCTGCCACCGATGTCAAACTGGCACTCAGCTCGATGCGCTACCAGATGGTGACCCGCAACACCCGCGACGGAGTGCGCATAGTCATCATCAGCCCCACGGGCGACAGCATGAGCGGACACCGCTGTCTGCTCAGGACCACCCGCCCGGCACGTGTCGCCCGCGTAGCGGCTGCCGACACTGAGGCTCAACCCATAGGAGTCGAGATAACCGACGGTACCGCCACCGGCATAGACACCATCGATGCCGACAGCCACGACCGCAAACTCTACGACATCCAGGGCCGCAAGCTCGAGCAGACCCAAGGCCACGGCATTTATATCGTGAACGGAAAGAAAATGATTTGTAAGTGAAACTGAAGACCATGAAGATGAAAGAAAAAGCAATATATATCCTGCTGCTACTGGTGGCCATGACCTTAGGCGCCAAGGCACAGAACACCATCTCTGTGGCCCACCTCACGGGCGGACAGGGCAAGGATGTGATGATACCCATAAGCATGGACAACAACGAGGACGTGGTGGCGCTGCAGTTCGACCTGCAGCTGCCCTTCGCCAAGACCTCGGGCAAGCAGCCCACGCTGACCAACCGCAACACCAACGGCCACACCGTATCGGTGAGAGGCTTGGGCAGCAACCGCTACAGGGTGGTAATCGTGAATATGAGCAACAAGCCCATCGCCGGAAGCGGCGGCGTGCTGCTCAACTTCCCCATGACGGTGCCCACGGGGCTCAACCCCGAGAGCGTCCACGCCATCACGCTGAGCGACGTGGTGATAACTAACCGCAACGGCGACAATATCCAGACCGGCTCTACCAACGGTAGTTATACCATCCAGCGCGCGCCGAGCCCCGACCTCGAAGTGAGCGATGTAGCCATCAGGCAGACCACGCTCACGCCGGGCGAGAGGGTCAGCGTCAGCTGGAAGGTGAGCAACGTGGGCAATGCCGACACGCGCAGCGGATGGACCGAGAAGGTTTACCTCGTCAACACCGAGACCGAGGAGGCTGTATACATTGGCAATGTGTACTTCAACAACACCATGCTGCAGGGCGGACACACCGCGCGCAGCGCCGAGTTTGTGCTCTCACAGACGGTGGGTGTCGACGGTGAAGTGGCTGCCAAGGTGGTGGTCGAGCCCAACAGCAACACGGGCGAGTATGCCACCGACAGGCTCAACAACACCGCCATCGGAGTCAAGGCAACGGTCGAAAAAATGCTCTTCCTGACCGCCCCAGCCACCCGGTTGAAGGAAGGCCAGAGCATGCGTCTCCAGCTGAAGCGCAGTGGTAACCGCGCTACCGACGAGACCTACAGCGTGGCCACCTCGCTGCCCGACCACGTGAGCATGACTACCCAGGTGACGATAAAAGCCGGACAGTCTACAGCCACCTTCGATGTGACGGTACCCGACAATGACTACGTCAACTCCTACAAGGCTGCCAGCGTGACGGTGACCAAGGCCCACGGCTATCCCGCCGACGTGGCTGTCAGCTTCGACATCGAGGACAACGAGTTGCTTCCCCTCAGCCTGCAGCTCGACAAGAGCGAGTACAACGAGGGCGAGTCCATCAAGCTCAGAGTGAGCGTGCCCTATCGTATCGAGGGCGAGGAATTGACCGTGAGCCTGAGCATAGAGAAGCCACGCCGCTTCCGACTGCCACAGACCTTCACCTTCCCCGCCGGTGCCACCGAGGCGGTGATAGACATTCCCATCGTCCAGGACAATCTGCCTGCCAACGACGAGACCATCAAGATTATCGCCTCTGCCGACCACCATCTCACGGCCAGCACGCTCTTCATCCTCCACGATGACGACGTGCCAGCCATCAGCATGACGCTGCAGCCCACCACGGTAAGCGAGGCGGCGGGATACAATGCCGTCTATGCCACCATAACCCGCAACAGCGCGGTGAACAGCAAGATTACGCTGAAACTGAGCGACGACAGCAACAACGAACTCTACTACACCCAGACCATCACCATGAACGAGGGCGTGGAAGAGGTGACCTTCCCCATCGGAGTCAAGGACAACCAGAAGGTCGACGGCACACGCACGGTCAAGTTTACCGCTGCCGTCTACATCACCGACTGTGGCTGCTCGGCTATAGGCAACAAGCAGACCACCGTGACAGAGACCATCACCATCACCGACAATGACGGTCCCACGCTGAACATCACCTCAGACAAGACCACCATTCTCGAGGGCGACGCCACCGGCGCACAGCTCACCATAAGCCGCAACAACGACACCTCCCAGCCGCTCACCGTGGCGCTCTCTGCCAAGGGAAACGACCTCGACTTTGCCCAGACCGTCACCATACCCGCCGGCAAGGAGAGTGTCACCACCCCGTTTGTGGCGCTGAGCAACTCGACCACCGAGGGCAACCGCACCATCTCGGTCATGGCGAGCAGCGAGGGCTATAGCCCCGGCACCGTGTGGCTGCTCATCTCCGACCAGACGCTGCCCGACGCCGAGATGCAGAAGCCCGAAGTGGCAGCCGGTGTCGAGGCTGGCTCACAGGTCAAGGTGATGCTCCACATCAAGAACGTGGGCGCCATAGCCATGCCTCAGTCCACACCCATCACCGTGACTCTGGCCGACGCCACCACGACCCTGCAGACCGACAAGCCCATCGCCCCGGGACAGACTTATGACACGTGGGCAGAGGTCAAGGCACCCGCAGTGCCCGGAACCTACCGCGTGACAGCCCACATCAACCCCGACGGCAAGGTGACCGAGCTGCAGACGATGAACAACAGCAGCACAATAGACATCAAGGTGGTGGCTGCCTATACCTTCACCATCGCCGCAGCCAAGGACAAGTATCTCTTCGGCGACAAGGTGGTGCTCACCGGTAGTGTCAAGCGCACCGACGGCACAGCCGCTGCCGGCATAGAGGTAGAGCCCTACATCGTCTACGCACGTTCGCGCACCCGACTGGCAGCCGTAAGCAACGCCGCCGGCAACTTCTCCATCGACTATACCATACCCGCGGGCATGGGCGGAGAGTTCGGCTTCGGCGTATGCACCCCAGGCGAGAACCTCGCCACCGAGAAGGGCAACTTCAAGGTCTATGGCTTCAGCCGTACCACCACCGACTATATCACCAACAAGCTCTTCGTGGGCGAGCCCTTTGTGGGCAAAATCATGCTGAAGAACATGTCCGACCTCGACCTGCACAATGTCCGCGTGGCCTGTGCCGATGCCGGTGCCTACACCGTCAGCTTCAACACGGTGGCTGTATTGCCGGGCAACGGTACAGCCGAGATTACCTATACCCTGCTCTCCACGGCGCTGTCCAAGACCAAGGACTGGGACAAGCTGGTCTTCGCCATCACCACCGATGAGGGCGCACGCCTCGATGTGACCACCTACAACTACACCAATGAGCACACGCCCACGCTGGTGGTCGAGACCAACAGCATCAACACCACGGTGACCAAGAACAAGACCCGACTCTACCCGCTCGTCATCACCAACACCGGACTGGCGCCCACGGGCAAGATTACCGTAGACCTGCCCAAGGCTCTGTCTAAGTTCATCAGCCTCGCCACGCCTGCCACCATGCCGTCGATGGCCACCGGAGACAGCGCCACGGTGATGCTGAGGTTCAATGCCGCCGACTTCGATGTCAACATCATCCAGAAGGGCAGCATAGCCATCAACTGCGAGAAGGGAGACGGCAAGCAGGTCTTCTTCAATGTCAAGGTGGTAAGCGAAGACAAGGGCAGCCTCAAGGTGCGTGTACAGGACGAAAACACCATCTACGGCAACAAGAACGGAGAGCGGCCCTATGTGAGCGGAGCCACCGTCAGACTCACCGACTACAACACCGGCGCGCTGGTGATGAGCGACGTGACGGGCGACGACGGCTATGTGCTCTTCGAGCATCTCAACGAGGGATATTATCATCTCAATGTGACCGCCGAGAAGCACGACTCCTACAGCCAGAACGTGCTGGTAAGCCCCGGCGATGTGACCACCCATCTCGCCACCATCAGCTATCAGGCCATCACCGTCAACTGGGATGTCGAGGAGACCGAGGTGGAAGACGAGTACGAGGTGGTGACCAAGGTGACCTTTGAGACCTACGTGCCGGTGCCCGTGGTAGACATCACCGCGCCCGACATGCTCATCCTGAAGGACATCCAGCCCGGCACCACCACGCTCATGAACGTGGTGCTGCGCAACCGCGGACTCATAGCCGCCCAGGATGTAAACTACTATCCCCCCACCGCCCACGGGTTTACCTTCATGCCGATGGTCGAGCACACCGGACTGACCCTGGCGCCCGAACAGAGCTACGTGATACCCGTCCTGGTGATGCACACCGAAGACTTCGACAACCCACAGTTTGCGCCCCACGTGAAGCGACTGATGCCACGACGCGCCTCGTCGTCGGAGAAGAACTGCAAGGGCAAGATGGGCACCGACTACAAGTGGCCCTGCGGCGCCGGAAGCAAGTACTCGTATCTGGAGAAGCCCATCCAGTGGGCTTACGGCAACGACAGCGACTGTAAGAACACCACCAACGAAGGCGTAGAATGGACTCCACCCACGCAGATGGGACGCCCAGGCGGACCGGGCGGCCCCGGCCACAATGCCACCGTCACCATCAATCCCGGTGGCGAGGCTGTGGCAAAAGCCGTCATCACGCTCATGTGCGAGGTCTGCAACTGCGTATGCGTAGACCCCGTGGCATGGCTGCCCTGTGCCACCAGCGGCATCATGGTAGCCCAAGGTTCATGGGACGGCGTCCAGGGTGCCAAGGGCTGTGGCAATGAGCTCGTGCAGTGGGGTGTAAGCATGGCGCTCGGCCCTGCCGGCAAACTGTCGTGTCTGATCAAGCCCTTCGACCCCGACAAGGCGCCGATGGCAAAGGCTTCTGCCGACGACGACTCCAAGCCCACCGTGCTGCCCGCCCTGCTCGAGTCGTCGGGCAGAAAGCAGGTGATGTACTGGCGTTACTATGAGTCGTTCTTCAACTACAATGCCGAGCTCACCGGTGCCCGCGAGGCGCTCGCCACCGAGGGCTTCTACGACGAACTCGTGAGCGCACTCGCCGACATCGACTTCGCCCTGAAGAAGATGCAGAACGATGGCGACCTCTGGGACTTCGACCTCTCCACGATACCCGCCACCACCACCGTCGACGACAAGTCGCAGGGACTGGGCGCCTACCTCACCTCGCTCATGCCCAACAAGCGCGCCAACGTGGCCGACTTCTCGCTGCGCAGTTATGTGGAGCGCATCCGCAACAAGTGGCGCAAGCTCGAAGGCATGGACTACGACAGCGACAACCATCCCGACGAAGACAAGCTCGCCCGCATAGTACGCGAGAGAGACGACATCGTGGCACAGATGGTCGACATGGGCTTTGCCACCCTCGACGACCTGATGAACAGCGCCCGCAAGGACTGGCTGCTCTACCAGGAGACCGCCTCGCAGAACACCTGCGCCGAGGTGAAGCTCGAAATCAAGCAGAAGCTGGTGCTCACCCGACAGGCATTCCGGGGCACGCTGACCATCGACAACGGCTCAGCCTCTGACATGAGCCACATCATGGTCAATGTCAACGCCACCAACATGGAGACCGGAGCCATAGCCACCCGCCACGAGATGGAAATACAGGTAGAGAAGATAGAAGGCTTCGGAGGCGAAAAGGACGGCGAGTGGACCCTGCCCGCAGGCAAGAAGGGTGTAGCCACATTCCTCTTCATTCCCACCAAGTATGCCGCACCCGAGAATGTGACCACCTACAGCTTTGGCGGAACGCTCGCATTCAACGACGGCACCACCGACCAGACCCGCTCGCTCTTCCCCGTGAGCCTGCAGGTGAAGCCATCGCCCGACCTCGACCTCACGTATTTCATGCAGCGCGACATCTATGGCGACAACCCGCTTACCGAGGATGTCATAGAGCCCGTGGTGCCAGCCGAGTTCTCCGTGCTCATACACAACAAGGGCAACGGCGACGCCAACAACGTGCGCATGATTACCCAGCAGCCACAAATCGTGGACAACCAGAAGGGACTTATGATAGACTTTGCCATACTCAGCTCGAGCCTCAACGGAGGCGAGAAGACCATGGCGCTCTCCAGCGATGTCGCCACACAGTTTGGCACCATCAAGGCGGGCGAGGCGTCGTATGCCACATGGGAGCTCACCTCGTCGCTGCTCGGCCACTTCACCCAGTACGATGTGAGCGTGACCCACGTCACAGACTATGGCAACCCCGACCTCTCGCTCCTTGACCGCGTATCCATACACGAGCTGATACACAGCATCAATGCCAGAATAGGCGAGAAGACCTACCGCGCATGGATAACCAACGACTATCCCGACGCGTTCGACGACCCAGACCATATCTACTTCGCCAACGGCACCGACGAAGACCTCGTGGCGCTGCGCGATGCCACCAGGATAGAGGCGCTCGGCGACAGCAAGTACCGCATCACCGTCGATGTGGCGCAGAGGCAGTGGTTCTACACCTCGGTGGCCAATCCGGCGGGCAAGTATGCCAAGATACTGAGCATCAAGAACGAGACCACGGGCGAGACCCTCGATGCCGACAACTTCTGGACCACCGACTACACGCTGCAGGACGGCATAGACCCACTGCTCGACTACCGTCTGCACATAGCCGACCTGAGCAGCGGCCCAGGTGCAGTGAAGTACATAGTGGAGTTTGAGCCGATGCCCGAGCTGCGCCTCGACGTGGTAAGCATCGAGACCGTGCCCGAAGACGACCAGATAGCCGAAAAGCCCATCACCGAGCTTACGGTCAAGTTCAACAAGGACATAGACACCCAGACCTTCACCCGCGACGACATCGTGCTGCGACTCGAGGGCAAGCCCCAGACCACAGCGCTGCCCATCACCCCAGCCACCGCCGACAACAAGCGCGAGTTCAAGATCAATACCGCAGCCCTCACCGACAACGGCTTCTACGCGCTGCAGGTCAAGAGCGAGAACATACGCGACGCCGAAGGCTTCATGGGGGGCGAGGGCAAGCAGGTGAGATGGATGCTCTTCAAGGACGGTCTGGTGCACTTCAATGTCAAGGTGCTGCCGCTGCCCGAGTGTGGCAACGTAGACTGCGTCATCGAGGGCGAGGAGGGCCGCAAGGTCACCACGCGCAAAGCACCGCTCAAGGCGGGCACCGCTGCCATAGCCAGCACGGCGCCCTATGGACGCACGATGACCTTCACCGCCACGCCCAACACGGGATATAAGTTTGTACACTGGAAGAGCAATGCCGACGACCAGATAGTATCGACCGACGAGGTGTTCACCACCGAGGCGCGCAGCACCAAGGACTTCGCAGCGGTATTCCAGGCCGAGTCGTACAAGGTCGATGTAAACTGCAACAGCGCAGAGGGCGACATCGACGCCTCGACCGGCTACTACGACTACAACACCAAGCTGGTGCTCGACGCCAGGGCAAAGGACAACTTCCGGTTGGTGGGCTATCGCATCAACGGTACCCTCAAGGAGATGACGCCCTACACCCTCACCGTCGAGGGTCCCACCGAGGTCGAGGTGGTATATCGCGACATGACGCCCGTCAACGTGCTGCTCAACGAGGGTGCCGACTACACCCCCGAAGATGTCGAGGCAGCTAAGGTGAGCCTCTACCGCTCATTCCATAAGGGCACATGGAACACCATCTGTCTGCCCTGCGCGGTAGACAACCCAGAGGCAGTGTTCGGACAGGGCACCCTGGTGGCACAGATGACTGGCGTAAGCGGCACCACGCTCATGTTTGCCCCCGTCAACACGATGGAGGCCAACACGCCCTACCTCATCAAGCCCACCAAGATCAACAGTCCGGCGTATGCCCATGACGAGAACCCCACCATGCTCTACGACCTGGGCGTCACCACTACCCAGAAACCCGAGCGGGGCGTGCCCGCCGACAGCAAGGACGGCTACAGCTTCATAGGCGTCTATAGCGTCTATCCCATAACCACCGACGACGGCAACTACTACATCAGCAGCGACAAGTTCTACTATGTCGACGCCGCCGCGAGTGTCAATACCGCCCGCTTCCGTGGCTATTTCCATGCCGACAACGGCTCGGCGTCGCCCATATCACTGGGTATAGGCAGCGCCACCGGCATCACCCCACCCGTGAGCATCACCGACAGCCGCAACGCCGTCTACGACCTCAACGGCGTGATGGTGAGACAGCCCGGCGAGTCGCTCAGCGGACTCAAGCCCGGTGTCTACATCACCCGCGACAAGAAGATAATAATCAAGTAGCCGCCCGCCGCTGCGCCCGCGACGACAAAAGAGCGCAAGGCAGCGGCAAGAGAGCACAAGGATGCGGCTATAGGACGCAAGGCTGCGGCAAGAGAGCATAATACAACAACGAGAGAGAGCGTAAAGCCCGTCATGGGCATTACGCTCTCTCTTGTGGTATATCCCGCAACCATCTCCACCAATCTGCTGATGACCTCCAGCAGAATTATGATGACCTCCAGCAGAATTATGATGACCTCCAGCAACCTGCTGATGACCTCCAGCAATCTGCTGATGACCTCCAGCAATCTGCTGATGACCTCCAGCAATCTGCTGATGACCTCCAGCGGCTCGTGCCTATTGATACGAGCCCTCGTGACTTACGTTACGAGCCAGCCAAGGCATCAGCCACACGACTGGAGGGCATCGCCACGGGCGCAGAGGATATCGCCCTGTGCGCAATGGGCATCGCCCTGCGCGCAGCGGCCCTTGCGCTCGCAGTAGCGCTCACACTGGGTGCAGATATCATAACCCAGCATGGCGCCGAGCATGAAGTCCTCTTCTGGGGTGAGCAGATTGAGCGAGCGCGTCACCATCATGCGTATGGCGTTGAGACACTCCTCGCGCCCGAAGTAAAGATTGAGGCGGTCGTTGCCCACGGGCTGGATGATGTAGTGGATGTGCTGGCTCTCCAGACGGCGCCGGGCAAATTCCTCATACTTCTTGTTGAACGTGAAGAGCACCATACGGCGCACTCCCTTCTTGTATTCGTAGATATGGTTCATCAGTACCTTCATATCTACGGGTAATAGCGTGGTTTGCTGCATGATTGTGACTTTTAATGTGGAGAATGGCGAAGCGGGGATGGTCTGGTCAGAGACTGGGGGTGATGGCGGCTGCCCAGGCGTCGATGCGTGCGTCGGTCTTGTCGGACTCGTTGACCTCGTCGAGGGCAAGGCCCACAAAGTGGCCGTCGACCACGGCGTCGGAGGCATCAAAGGTGTAGCCGTCGACTGGCACCGCTCCCACCACGTGGGCTCCGGCACCGACGACAGCCTGGTAGAGTTCGCCCATACCACCCGCAAAGGTGTCGGGATAAGACTCGGAGTCGCCGCAGCCAAAGAGGGCCACGGTCTTGCCCGAGAGGTCGGCACCGCGGAGGGTGCGCACGCCGTCGTACCAGTCGTCCTGCATCTCGCCGGCACCCCACGTAGACGTACCCAGGATGAGGTTGTCGTTGGAGGCTATGACGCTGTCGTCGAGGTCACCGACGCCGATGACATCGTCTACCCCCAGTCGGGCGCCTATTCTGCCGGCGAGTTCCTCGCAGGTGCCGGTGCTTGAGCCGTAGATAATCACTGTTTTCTTCATAATCTTCTTGGTTTTTGAATTGATAATAATGAGTCTGTAGTCGATGATTGTATCACCGCTACAAAGTTAGCGAGGTTCAGAGGACTGCACAATACCCAAAAATAATGATTTTGGCGGCAGAGAGATGACTATATAATAAGGTAAGGGTATGGGGGCGCTTCTGCAGACCGATGGCGCAGAAGCGGAGACGGTGGCTGGTCAGACCTTGACAAAGCCCAAGGTGAGGATGGAGAAGGTAACGTCGCCCGCCTTCTCTATCTCCTGGGCGCAGGCGCAAAGGGTGGCGCCGGTGGTGGCCACGTCGTCGACGAGGAGTATATGGCGGTGGCTGAGGCGCTCGGGGTGAATGGTGCGGAAGACATGGGCTACGTTGTCGTTGCGGTCCCAGCGCTGCTTGTGGGTCTGGCTCGACTCAAAGTGCATGCGCCCCACGGCACCGGCATCGACGGCGATGCCCGTGACATGGCTTATGCCGCGGGCAATCTCGACGCTCTGGTTGTAGCCACGCTCGCGGATGCGGTCGCGGCTCAGGGGAACGGGCACGATGACATCGATGCCGTCGAAGAAGGACGCTGCACCATACTCGGTGGCAAGCATGGCGCCAAGGGCTTCGGCGGTGTCGGGCGAGTCGTTGTACTTGAGGTCGTAGACCAACTGGCTGGCTCCGCTGCCGCCCTTGTAGAAGAACAGGGCGCCACAGCGCTCGATGGGGATGCGGCCCCAGAACATGTGGGCCATATCATTGTCGGCGGGAGAGGCGTCGTAGCCCGTGCGGGGCAGGCAGGCGTTGCAGACCGAGCAGAGTGCGTGCTCGCCGGAAGAGAGGCGCTCGCCACACATGGCGCAGTGGCGCGTGCAGAGCAGGTCGTGGAGTCGGGCGGAGAGGTCAATCATCGGGCAGAGAGGTGATGCCGTCGATGCAACGACGGATGATGTCGTAGTCGAAGCCACGGCCAAGGGCAAAACGGATGAGTTTCTGACTGCGTTCGTAGTCATTGCGACCGGTAATGGTGCGCCACTTCTGGGTGAGCATAGGCCGCAGGATGTCGACATAGGTCTCGGCGGGCACCTCATCGAGGATGGGGCGATAGATGCTGGCAGATACCTGCTTGGCATACAGTGCCTGTTCTATCTTGCGTCGTCCCCAGCCGTTGTACCTTATCTTGTCTTCGACAAAACAGCGGCAGTAGCGGCTGTCGTCTACATAGCGGTTGTCGACGAGATAGTCGATGATGCGGCTGCAGGCATCGTCGGCGAGTCCCCACTGCTCCATCTTCTTCATCATGTCGCCCTGGCAGTATTCGGCTTGGGAACACAGGGCGGCGAGGCGGTTGAGCGCCTGTTCTTCGGACAGTGGTTTCATAGTCGGGCGATGATAAAACGTGGACGGTCGTACTGGTCGCGCTCTACGGAGGCGGCAAAGCCCAGTGCGTGGAGCATGGCGCTGGTCTCGGAGGCGTAGAGGGCGTTGATCTCGAAAAGCAGGGTGCCGCCGGGCTTGAGCGCGCGGGTGGCATAGCGGGCTATGGCGCGATAGAAGAGCAGCGGGTCACTGTCGGGCACAAAGAGCGCCGTGGCAGGTTCGTGGTCGAGCACATGGGGGCTCATCTCGGCTCGCTCGCTCATGCAGATATAGGGCGGATTGCTCACGATGACATCCCAAAGGGCGGTGTCGGCGGGCGGCGCCAGGGCATCCTGTCGCTCAAAGCACACCTGGGCACCCAGGCGGGTGGCATTGACGCGGGCTATGCGAAGCGCGTCGTCGGAGATGTCCCACGCCGTGACCGTGGCGTCGGGATAGTCGAGCGCGGCGGTGATGGCGATGCAGCCCGAACCGGTACCGATGTCGAGCAGGGTGAAGGGGCGGGCGGCGGCGCTGCCTATCATGGGGATGAGCAGAGCCGTCTCGGGTCGGGGAATAAGCACTCCCGGCGCCACGGCAAAGCGGCGTCCGCTGAAGTCGGCATGGCCCAGCACATACTGGACGGGCTCGTAGTTGGCTATCCTTGCCACAATTTCCTCCAGATTTGCTCGCTCGTCTGCGGATAATTGGTTAACTTTGCCCATATATATATCGGTGGGCGAAAGGCCGAACTCGTCTTCGACCACCATGCGCACGATGGCGCGAGCCTCGCCTTCGCCATACAGAGGCGAAAGCCTTCGGCACAACTCATTGTATGTCATACGCACAAAGTTATAAAAAAATATGGATATGAAACGGAAAGAGGGTTATAAAAAATCAGCAGGCGGCAGAATAGCCACTATCGCGGGCCGAATGTGGGTCGCGGCAACCGCATTGTGGCTCGCCGGCAGCGCCCGGGCACAGCAGACGGCCATCATCCCGCAACCCGTAGAGATGGAGACTGTGGGCACCACGTGGACTCTGCCCGCCACGCTCACCGTAGGCACCACCGACAAGGCTCTCGGCCACGCCGCGACATATCTGGCTGATGCCCTGACGCAGCAGACGGGTCGCAAGGTAAGGACTGGCAGCAAGAAGGGTGACATAAGGCTGGGGCTCGACCGCAGTCTCGGCAGCGGAGCCTACAGGCTGAGCGTCGGCGCCAAGGGAGCCACCATCGAGGGCGGCGACTATGCCGGAGTGGTCAACGGCATAGCCACTCTGCGCCAACTGATGCCTGCTGCACCGGACACAGGAGCGACGGTGGCTGGCGTGAAGGTAAGCGACGCGCCGCAGTTTGGCTGGAGAGGCTTCATGATAGACTGCTCGCGCCACTTCTACACGGTGGGCGAGATAGAGCGGGTGCTCGACATGATGGCATACTACAAGATGAACCGCTTCCACTGGCATCTCACCGACGACCAGGGCTGGCGTATCGAAATCAAGCGTTATCCCGCGCTCACGCTCAAGGGTGGCTGGCGCCGGCTCAATGGTCAGGACTCGCTCTGCCTCAAGCGCGCGGAGCAGGAGGATATGCCCAATCTGCTGCTGCCCGAAGAGAAGATGCGCACCGCTGATGACGGCTCGCGCGAGTATGGCGGCTACTACACCCAGGACGACGTGAGACGCGTCGTGGCTTATGCCGCCGAGCGTGGCATCGACGTGATACCCGAGTTGGACATGCCCGGCCACAGTCTGGCTGCCATCCAGTGTGTGGGCGGCCTCTCCTGCTCGGAAGATACGCGGTGGGGACGACTCTTCTCGACGCCCATGTGTCCCGGCAAGGACACCATGCTGGAGTTCTGCAAGAACGTATGGACCGAGGTCTTTGGTCTCTTCCCCTATGAATACGTACACATCGGTGGCGACGAGGTGGATATGAAGAACTGGCGTGCCTGCGCCGACTGCCAGCGTCGCATGAAGGACAACGGACTCAGTTCGGAGCCTCAACTGCAGACCTGGTTCAACCACTATATGGAAGACTTCTTCCGCGCACATGGTCGCAAGATGATTGCTTGGGACGACGTCATCGACGGAGGTCTCTCGCCCTACACCACCGTGATGTGGTGGCGCTCGTGGCTGCCCAAGGGGCCCAAGCGGGCTACCAGCCACGGCAACGACCTTATCGACGTGCCCGTCTCCTACTTCTATCTCAGTGGCCGCGATGACCCCAGCAAGATGGAAGGTATCTACCGCTTTGACCCCTACGCCACCCTCAACGCCGAAGAGAGTCAGCACGTGCGTGGCATCCACTCCTGTCTGTGGGGAGAGCGCATAGCGAGCGCCGAACGCATGTGGTACCAGCTCTTTCCACGGTTTATGGCGGTGGCAGAGCGCGCCTGGAGCCGTCCTGAACGTATGGACTACGAAGACTTCAGCCGTCGTATGCTCAAGCATCTGCCCCGTCTGGAGGCGATGGGCATACAGTACAGGTTGCCCGATGTGACCGGACTCATCCGCACCGCCGTCTTCACCGACAGCGACACGGTGAGCGTGGCTTGCATAGACCCCTCGGTGAGCATACACTATACCACCGACGGCACCATGCCACAGGTATCGTCGGCCAAGTATACCGGTCCGATTGCGGTGAGCCAGACCACGCACTTCATCTTCAGGCCCTTTGGCGCCGACGGACGCAAGGGCGACGCCGTGAGCACCTCGCTGGTCAAGACGACTATGGCAGAGGCGGTAGGCGTGGACGGCGAACTGCTGCCTGGGCTGCGCAACGTGTGGTATGACTATGGCGGCAACAACTGTGCCGGCATCGAGAAGGCTCAGATTAAGGGCGAATATGTCACCGATGGCGTGGTCATTCCTCGCGAGGCCCGCGAGAATATCGGACTGGTCATCACGGGGTATATCGAGGTGCCCCACGACGGCATCTACTCCTTCGCGCTCTACTCGGATGACGGCAGCCAACTCATCATCGACGACAAGATGGTGGTAGACAGCGATGGCATGCACGACATTATGGAAGTGACTGGCCAACACGCCATGAAGGCTGGTCTGCACCCCCTACGCGCCACTTACTTTGACCACAACGGCGGCGACTTGAGACTCACCGTCAAGGACAAGCATGGCAAGAAGGTGGAAGTGAAATACTGGCATAAATAAGACAATGATGACAACACTGGATATAGACGAAAGATACATGAAACGCTGTCTGCAACTGGCAGCGTGTGGACAACAGAACGCCAAGCCTAACCCCATGGTGGGCGCGGTGCTCGTGGCCGACGACCGCATCATCGGCGAAGGTTACCACGTGCGTTGCGGCGAGGGCCATGCCGAAGTCAACTGCTTTGCATCGGTCAAGCCTGAAGACGAAGGGCTCCTCGGCCGCGCCACACTCTATGTCAGCCTGGAGCCATGCTCCCACTACGGCCGTACTCCTCCCTGCGCCGACCTCATCGTGACCAAGGGCGTCAAGCGCGTTGTGGTGGGCTGCATCGACCCTTTCGCCCGTGTGAGCGGACGTGGCATCCAGCGTCTCCGCGACGCCGGTATCGAGGTCAGAGTGGGTGTGCTCGAGCGCGAATGTCGTTGGCTCAACCGCCGTTTTATCACTATGCACACCCATCATCGTCCCTACATCATCCTGAAGTGGGCGCAGACTGCTGATGGCTTCCTCGACGACCACTACAAGCCCACGATGATATCCAACGCCATGACCCAGATGGTCTCGCACCGTCTGCGGGCAGAGAGCGACGCCATCCTTGTGGGCAGGGTGACTGCCGAGCGCGACAAGCCACAGCTCAATGTGCGCCACTGGGTTGGTCCGGCGCCCGAGCGGATTGTCTTGAGCCACAGCACGACTATCGACGCTATTCTGGAGCGTCTCTACACCGAGCAGCGGCAGAGCCTCATCGTGGAAGGGGGTGCCTCTACGCTCAAGTCATTCATAGACCGCGACCTCTGGGATGAACTGCGAGTAGAGACGGGTACTGCGGTAGTAGGCGAAGGCACCAAGGCACCACAGGTGCCAGCCACGGCACGGCTCGACATCAACCGCATGTATGGCAACAATGACTATCGCATTTACCATAACCATTCACTCCTGAAACTCCACGACCAATAGACAAGCAACAATGACTATCGCATTTACCATAACCATTCACTCCTGAAACTCCATGACCAATAGATATACACGACGGCTGGACGGCGACGACGAGATGCGGCGCCGCGAACTCATAGACAAGATAGAGCGCGCGCTGAGCCAGCGGAGCGTAGCCGAACTTGAAGCTATCTCCTACGACCTTTTCACCAAGGGGTATCTGGAGGATTAGGCGACTCACGCCATGATACACACTACGCCCTGAAGGGATGAGAGCAGAGCCAAACGGCTGCTTCGGTCCCTTCAGGGCGTAGTGTATATGGATAATCGGTGTTCCGGAGGGCATCGCCTCTGACTCTGCGCCAGAGGCGGGTATCCCTACGGAGATATGGGCTATGCCGGCAGACTTACTGGATGCTTACAGTAGCCTTGGCATGCACGTCCTTCTGAGGGAGGGTAACGCTGACGATGCCCTCGGGGCTATAGGTAAAGTCCTTGGTAGCCACACCGTTGACCTTGACAGCGGTAGGACGGCGATGGGTATAGACCTCGAGCTTATAGGTACGGCTAGTGTACATACCCTTGTACTGACCCTTGACGGGCTGCACGGTGAAGTCGACGCGCTGACCGTTCTGGGCGCAGTCGAAAGTGGTACGAGCCACGGCACCCTTCTCGTAGTCATAGCTCTCGCCATCGTCTTCCATGAGGGTATAAGAAGACTTGCCCTTGGGGAATACCTTGACGGTGAGGGTATCGATGGGATATTCGCCCACGAAGTTCATGTCGCGCTGCATGGGGATGATAGAGCCCTCACGCACGAAGAGCAGACCGGCACGACCTTCAGGGATGTCGCGCTTCACGGTGCGTCCACCCTGTACGCGTTCACCATTCCAGAAGTCGGTCCATTCGCCCTTGGGCAGATAAACCTCATTGCTGAATATTCCTACGAGGAAGTTCTTGCCAAACATATACTGATAGCAGGCATCGTCGACATTGCGGTCGGCAGGGAACTCGAGCGGCATCGACCTTACAATAGGCATACCAGTCTGCGCACCCTCGATGGCGGCAGTGTAGATGTAAGGCAGCAGACGGTAGCGCAGCTGCACATAATACTTGTAGATAGCCTTGTCATGGGTAGAGAAGTAGAAGGGCTGCAGGAGCGAGTACCAACTGTTAATCTGTACCCAGGGGAGGAAGAGACCGAAGTGCAGACTCTGCATCTCCTGCTCCTTGGGCACTGACATCACGTCGCACGATGTGTTGAGGAAGCCGCTCATACCCAGGTTGAGCTGGTCGAAGAGCGCAGTCTTGCCGCCACCATTGTCGCCGCTGGTCGATGCTCCCCAGTGCTGGGTACCAGCCCATCCGGCGGTGTAGTGATGCCAGTTGCGTCGGCCGGTATGGTCGCGCATCATCACCTCCATCTGCTTGGGCAGCAGTATCTGGTTGAGGTTGTGCATCACCTTATCAGTGTAACCGTTGTAGTAGTCGCGTGTGGGATGCTCATCGATAGTACGGGCGGGATCCATCTTGAAGCCGCGCACACCATTGTCTACAAAGTTGCGCAGGTGGTCCATCCAGTGCTCCTTGCCGCTTTCGGGCTTGCCGGCAGCCTTTGCCAGCGCGTCCTCTTCGGCGATACTCAGGTCGTATTCCTCACAGAGCCAGAGGCCGAGCTTGAAGCCCATGTTCTTGAGGCGTCCGACGAGCAGGCGATGGTTTTCCTTCTTCGGGTATTTGCATGAGTCCCAGTAAGCCTCTGCCGAGAAGAGCTTGTAGTTCCACTTCTTCTTCGTAGAGAAGTCGTATCGCTTCTCCATCCACTGGGGTTCGAGCCAGAGCAGGTCGCAAGGCACCTCCATACGACGGAACTCGACGGCGTCGCGCAGGATGTCAAACTGGTTTTCGAGCATGTTGGGACCGAAGCAGAGACCGTAGGCCCACTTGGGCTGCAGGTAAGGACGGCCGGTGATGAGGGTGTAGGCGTCGATGATGGCGGGCATATCCTTGCCAAGCATCAGGTAGAAGTCGGCTTCGTCGGTGGTGTTGTAGACCGACATGATGTCCTTCTGGTGACGGCCGATGTCGAAGAAGTGCTTCAGTGTGGTGTTGTTGAAGACACCCCAGCCGTTGCTGCTGATGAGCATGGGCTGTGGTATCTCGGTGTGCTGGTATGTTGTCCACATACGCAGCAACTCTCCTCGGTGCTGGATGTGCTCGCGGCTGGTGCTGCCACCGCCGTAGAAGCGCTCTCCCTCACGCAGGGTGAAGTTGATGATGCTGCACTTCTTGTATTCGCCGGTCTCGGCAGTATCCTTGGCGGCAGCCGAGGTCTTGACGTCGCCGATAATACCATTGTTCTTTGCCACCTTCATGTCGGCAAACTTCACATTGATGTCTTTGCCCAGCGAGGCGAGCAGCGGGTCGGTGCCCTTGAGGTAGTTGACGCGGTCCACTATCTTCTTGCCCGACTTGTCGGCTACGCTGATAGAGCCGTCCTTCTTGTCGATGGTCAGGGAGTAGAGTCCGGTGGTGATAGTCATCACTCCACCCTTGTCGGTGGTATTGCAGTCGACGCGCTGCCAGTCTTTCTTCTGCACATTGTAGCGCAGCATGAGATTTTCGGCATACTTGTCACGAGGCGAGAAGCGTACGCGGAAGATGCCGTCCGTACATACCTGTACGTTCATGTGCATCTTGTTCTTCAGCTTTACCTCGTACTCGGTGGTGTTCTGCGCCATCATGGGGATGGCTGTCAGCAACAGCAGGAAGATAAACAGTTTTTTCATGATTTGTAGCATTGTGATTGTTTCTGCCACAAAGATACTGATAATTATCAAGATAGGCCGTATCGGAATGGACAAAAAAAAGGCGCAGAGCATTTTTTATGGTTTTTTGGGCCAACCTCTCGGTTTTTGCACGGGTCGACGGGAACGAAAAAAGGCTTGCCTCCTTAGCGGAGACAAGCCCAGAGACTACATTGGGTATGACGAAGGTTATAGGTCGTCGCCTGTGTACTGGCCCACGAAGAAGATGGCTCCCGTGGGGCGATGGGTAATCATGTAGATGAAGGGGCGGTCGGCGTGGAAGTTGACGAACCAGGGCTCCTGATCCTCCAGCGCGGTGGTGCGCACCATCACCGAGGTCACGGCGGCAGCCTTGGTGCCCTCTTCGCTCACCTCGATTTTGGCTTTCTGCAGCATGCCCGAGATGTAGATGGGCTGGGCGGTCATCTGGCTGAAGTCTGCCTGGCCGGGGGTAAACATGGTGGCAGCGCCGAGCTGTGCCATAGGCTCGTTGAGCCGGGTCTCGGTGGCTATGGTGAAGCGTGGCAGCTTCAGGTCTACCCTGCACTCTTCGGCAGCGCGCCAGATGCTGTCCATGACGCTGGCGTCGAGAGAGTTCATCACCTCGGTCACCGACTTGCCCTCATAGGGCAGCATTACGGTCATCGTGAAGTTGCCGTTGCCATAGGGCAGCACCACTGCACCATATCCCTGCATGCGTGCATAGTACATCCTGCCCTCTCGGTGCATCATCGGCGCCCGCTTGATGTCGCGGGTATAACCGTGGAAAGGCTCTACGCGGGTGTCGGCTTTATCAAACTTGTCGGCCCAGGTACCGTTGAAGTAGATGGCATTCATCAGCACAGCCACATCATCGGCGCTGAGCTGGTCGATGATGCGCGGTATCATGCCGTGGGTCTGTCGCTGACACCAGCCGTTGAGATAGTCTACCGTCGAAGCCTTGCCAAAGTCGCGGCTGGTCACCTCGGCATCGTAGAAGTTCTTCATCTTGGCCACATAGTCGGGGTTGAGACTCGCCTGCTGGTCTACGGCGATGCAGTTGGCCACATTGATGCGGGTCTGGCTGTCCAGACGCGACGCCTTGTCAATGAGAGACTTGCAGACCTCGTTGAGTGCATCCATCTGACTGTCGTCTACACCGAGGGTCTTCATGATTTCGGCACGGGTAGCGCCGTTGGCGCCGTTGGCGAGCATCGCCATGAGATACGACACGCTGATGGGCGAAACCACCTTGGAGTCCATGCCCGCCTGGGTACGCATCAGGTCGAACGCCATGCCGTTGATGCTCCGCAGAGCCGACTGCTGGGCGTCGGAGAGTACGAGATACTCGCTGTCGAGCTTTTCTATTTCCACGATCTTACTTGCGTTCATGTCTGCGTCTTTGGCAGCGGGTTGCTTGCTGGTGACACACGAGCCGAGGCCGGTCATCACCATGACGGCGGCGGCTATTACATTGATTGTCTTGTTCATCTTTGTTCGTTTTATTATATATATAATGTATAAGGTGACGAAAGATTGCATGGCGGCGACGATTTTCCCGCTTTTTTCAGTTTTTTTCACGCTTGTTATGTCCTATTTTGGCTTTTCATACGTTATTAGTGTGAAAGGATATGACTACAGAAGACTTCTATCATACGATCATACCGCTGCGCGACGACCTGTTGCGATACGCCGTCAGTCTGACGGCCAGCAGCGACGACGCCGACGACCTGGCCCAGGAGACCCTGCTGCGGCTCTGGGACATGCGCGAGCGTCTCGATGCCGGCGACAACCTCAGGGCGATGGCCGTGACCATGCTGCGCAACAGGTTCTACGACCAGCAGCGCCACGCCAGCCACAGCCGACGGCTCTCTACCGCTGACGACATGGGGCACGAAGACCTGCGGGTCGAGGCGCGCGACCAGATAGGTCTGGTGAGCGACATCATCGACCACCTGCCGCCTCTGCAGCAGCGACTCTTCCGTATGAAGGAGATTGAAGGCTACACCGCCGACGAGATTATGCGCATCACGGGATGCTCGGCAGCCAATCTGCGCAAGAACCTCTCTCGGGCACGTATCGCCATCCGCACCCAGTTTATCCATATCACACGACAAGGAGGTAACAATATATGAACAATCATCAAGACATAACCCGGCTGATAGACCGCTACATGGCAGGCGCCACCACCAACGACGAGGAAGCCCGTCTGCGCGCCTACTTCGCCACAGCCGGCGACATCCCCGCCGAATGGGCGATATACAAGGCGCTCTTCGGCTACGTCGATGGCCAACGGATGGAGGCTGCCCACACTCTCTCGACTGCCCCCACCGCGCCCCGACACACCGCCCGGCGCCCGGCGCCGATGGTGCGCCGCCTGTGGATAGGGGCAGCAGCGGCGGCAGCCGTAGTGGCGGTGGCAGTGATGGTATGGCCACGCCCCAGCGCCTCTAACTATGCCGTCATCGACGGCAAGGTATGCACCGACCGCAGCGAGGTGAGAGCCGAGGCGCTCAGCGCCCTGCAGACCATACAGCTCGAGGACGACGACGATGCCTTTGCGGCTCTCGGCATGATGGAAAGACAATAGAGAACAAACAATACGACTATGGCACAATATCACATAACGACTACAGCCCGGCGCACCCTCATGGCGGTGGCGCTTGCGCTGATGATGCACCTCGCAGCCATCGCCCAGACGGGGCTGAGCGTCAACGAGGTCTTTACGAGGTACGGCCACGCCAAGGGATGCAAGATGGTATCCATGCGCAACGCCACCCTGAAGGGCTACAAGCTCAACATATACAAGAGTCTGGTGTACAAGCACCTTGCCGACGACGTGGCGCCCTATCTGCAGGCCGACCGCAAGCGCGCCAGGAAGATACGCGAGGTGGTCGAAGACGGACTCGTCACCGGCGGATACTACATGATGCAGCCCACAGCCGAAGGTCTGAACCGCTACATACTCTTCAGCAACGGCGCAGGGCAGCGCGGCACGGTCATCTACATCGAGGGGCGCCTCTCGCCCGACGATATCATGACGCTGTGCTACTCCAGAAGAAAATAAGACATAAATACACACGACAATGAATATCAAGCACATCATCGCGGCAGTGGCGCTCATGGCTATGCCTCACTATGCCGCAGCACAACAGAAAGACACCACCATCGTGGTGGGCAACAGACAAATCGTAGTAAGCGGCACCGACGCCAACACCACCGTCACCGTCTACGGCAAAGACCAGAAGGAGATGAAGAAGGTGTCGGAGACCCGCTTTGTCGACGGCCAGGACATCGAGCAGGTCTACGTGACCTCGCCGTTTATCCCCTCGTCGCTGGGCAAGAAGAAGGGGCGCATCGTCAACAACTACCCGTGGCTCTACTTCGGCTACAATCTCCTGGGCAGCAGCGCCATGTCGCTGAGCAGTGGCGACAATCTGCCCACACGCGACGCCAAGTCGTGGGAATGGGGCATCACGCTCACCAGCGTAGGCTTCCGCGTGCACCAGAACCTGGCTTTGACCTCGTCGCTGTCAGTGGGACAAGTCTTCAACCACCTCAAGGGCAACACCGTGCTTGCCACCAGCGACGGCAAGACCTCGTTTGCCACCCGCCCCGATGACGAAAACGTGGAGAAGAGTTATCTCATGTACGACTTTGTGCGGTTGCCCGTGATGCTGGAATGGCAGAAGCGGCTCGGTCTTAATGCCTTCGTGGCCGTGGGACCATCGCTCGAACTGCGCTGGCACGAGCGGTCGCGCTATGTGGTCAATGGCGACAAGCGCACATCGGCTTCAGACATCAATCTCAATCCCGTGGGACTGAGCCTCGACCTGCGCGCCGGCTACGGAGCCATAGTCGTCTACACCCGCACGGCGCTCACCCCGCTGCTCAAGACCGCCAACGCCCCCAAGTGCTATCCCGTGTCGATAGGAATGGGCATCCGTTTCTGACGCGGGCACGAAGCCAAGGCCAGTGTGGGCCACAGCGCTCGCCGTCACCACATTTGGCGACACCGGAGGCATCGTCGGCGGCTCGTAACGGAAGTCACGAGACCACGTATCAATAGGCACGAAGCCACGTAACAATAGGCACGAGGGCTCGTATCAATAGGCACGAGCCGACGATGATAATCAGCAGAGTGCTGGAGATGGTCAGAAAATTGCTGGAGGTCATCAGCAGAGTGCTGGAGATGGTCAGAAAATTGCCGGAGGTCATCAGCAGAGTGCTGGAGTAATCCATATTGAACAATACGCATACCGCAACAGAAAGACCGACGGTCGGCAGCCCTGTATATAGGGTCGCCGGCCGTCGGTCTTGATCCGATAGAGAGGCGGAGTCAATCCACCTTGCTGAATTCGTCTTTGCCTACACCGCAGAGAGGGCAGAGCCAGTCTTCGGGCAGGTCTTCAAATGCTGTACCTGGTTCGATGCCATTGTCGGGATCGCCTACGGCGGGGTCGTAGATGTATCCGCAGACATCACATACATACTTGTCCATATTCATTATAGTTTTAAGGGTTCTGACCGGAACCATTTCCGGCCAGTCTTGGGGTTATTTCTCTCTGTTGTCGGTGGGGACGACAAGGGGGTTGATGATTTTGACCGACTCCTTGGCGATGACGGTGGGCGCCATGAATATGCGCGACTGCAACTGCTTCCCCTCGTTGATGCAGTTGATCATCATCTTGACGGCAGCCAGCGCCATGTGCTCAGTGGGCTGTGCCACGCGCGTGATGGGCGGGTTCATGTAGTCGAGGAAGACGCTGTCGTCGAAGGAGATTACCGAGATGTCGTTGGGGATGTCCATGTTCTGCTCGCGGAGCGCCTTGATGGTGCCCAGCAGGATGTTGGTGCTCATGGCAAAGATGGCTGTGGGCACGCGGGGACCTATGAGCGCCACCTTGGTCTCGGTATATCCGTTCTGGATGGAAAACTCGTTGCCCAGCATCTGCAGGCGCACGGGCTGTCCGAAGTCTATCACCGCCTTGCGACATCCCTTGACTCTCTCCTGGGTAGTCACGGCTGTCTCTGGACCGCGTATGCAGAGGATGTCACGGTGGCCGGCGTTGAGGAGCGTCATCATGGCGTCGTAGGCACCCTTGTAGTTGTTGGTCGAGACATAGGGCAGGAAGGAGTCTCTGAAATATCGGTCGATGAGGATTACGGGTATGTTCTTGCTGATGATTTCGAGCAGGTCGGGCGTCTCGGAGCATGGGGCGATGATGATGCCGTTGACCTCGTACTCTACCATCGCCGAGATGCACTTCTTCTCGATGTTGGCGTCTTCCTGGGTGTCAAAGAGCATGACGCTATAGTTGTTCTTCTTGGCCTCGATGGTGATGGTCGACACCAGTTGGGCAAAGAAGAGATTGCTGAGATATGGCACGGCAATTCCGAGCGTTCGGCCCTCGGACTTGCGCAAAAATTGCGCAACGAGATTTGGCCGATAATTGAGCTCCTTGGCAGCCTGAATTATCTGCTGGCACGTCTCGTCATTGATGCGGAATTCCTTGCCTTTTCCGTTGAGTACCCGAGAAATAGTGGTTTTCGAGTATCCGGTTATCCGGGACAGGTCTTCCAATGTTTCTTTTTTCATGAGCCTTATAGACGTTGTGGTTTTGACTGCCCAAAGATACGCTTTTTTTGCCTCTTGCGAAAAAATAGCCATAATTATTTTGCGCTTGGTTAATTTTTTTTTACTTTAGCACTGTCAATTTGCAAATTATAACCAGGTTTACCATGATAATGAAAGAAAACAAAAAAATTCTCGTCGTGGGCAGTGCCAACACGGACTTAGTGATTTCAGCCGACCACTTCCCACTACCTGGCGAGACTATGTTTGGCCATGGATTTATGACCAATCATGGCGGTAAAGGTGCCAACCAGGCTGTAGCCGCAGCCCGCTTGGGTGGAGACACCGCATTTATAGGTAAGGTGGGCGACGACCAGTTTGGCAACTCCACCATTGACATGCTGCGAGGCGAGGGCATCGACGTATCGGCACTCAAGGTGACTGCCGAGGCACCCTCGGGAGTGGCCATCATCACCACCATCGACTCAGGTGAAAACAACATTGTGCTCGACTCGGGCGCCAATGCCTGTCTGACCGCTGCTGATGTGCGCGAGGCCGAGGCGCTGTTTGCCGATGCCAGCATCGTGCTGATGCAGCTGGAGACCCCTGTCGAGGCGCTCGTCGAGGCTGCCGCGCTGGGCAAGAAGGCGGGAGCCTATGTGGTGCTCAATCCGGCTCCGGCTCCCAAGGAACCGCTGCCCGAGGCTCTGCTGAAGAATGTGGACCTGCTCATCCCCAACGAGACCGAAGCCTCTTACATCGCGGGCATCGAGGTCAAGGGCGAAGATGACATCCCCGCCGCTATGGACGAGATACAGAAGCTGGGCGTCAAGGACGTCATCATCACCGTGGGCAGCAAGGGCGTGTGTGCCCGTCTCGACGGCGAGCTCATCCGTGTGCCTGCCTTCAAGGTGAAGGCTGTCGACACCACCGCTGCCGGCGACACCTTCTGTGGTGCGCTCTGTGTGGCTCTGTCGCAGGGTAAGTCGCTGCCCGATGCCATCCTCTTCGGCAACAAGGCCGCATCCATCTCTGTGACCCGTCGTGGCGCCCAGATGTCTATGCCCCATCTCGACGAAGTGGAACTCTAATCAGTCAATCGCGCAATTATTAACAATCTAAATCTTATACAAATATGTTTATAGTAAGCAGTTATGCAGTAGCCCTGGTGCTCTGCGTCGTTACGATGCTCTGTTGGGGCTCGTGGGGTAACACCCAGAAACTTGCCGGCAAGACCTGGCGTTACGAACTCTTCTACTGGGACTATGTCATCGGTATTCTGCTCTTCTCTCTCCTTATCGGCTTCACTCTGGGTAGCTTTGGTGAGGGTGGCCGCAGCTTTGTCGACGACCTGAAGCAGGTATCTTCGGCCAGCGTGCTCTCTGCCGTTGCCGGTGGTATCATCTTCAACCTGTCCAATATCCTTCTCTCGGCTTCTACCTCGCTTGCCGGCCTGTCTATCGCCTTCCCCGTGGGTTGCGGTCTGGCTCTGGTGCTGGGTGTAGTCAACAACTACCTCTTCGTAGGTGGTGACCAGGGCGACCCCGTGCTCATCTTCTCGGGTGTGGCTCTCGTTATGGTAGCCCTGATACTCAACGGCGTAGCTGCTGCCAAGAAGGGCAACGGCGAAGCATCCAAGGAGACTGGCAATGCGGCTTCGACAGCCAAGAAGGGTGTGGTGCTCGCCATCATCGCCGGTGTGCTGATGTCTACCTTCTATGCACTCGTGGCCCGCGCTATGGACGTGACCAACTTTGAGAACCCCGCCGAGGGTCTGGCTACTCCCTATACCGCCTTCTTCCTCTTCGCAGTGGGTATCTTTGTGAGCAACTTCCTCTTCAACACCATCGTGATGAAGAAGCCTTTCGAGGGCGAGCCTGTAGGTTATGACACCTACTTCAAGGGCAAGCTGTCGACCCACATGGTAGGTGTGCTCGGCGGTTGCGTTTGGGGCCTGGGTACTGTGCTCAGCTATATCGCCAGTGGCAAGATAGGTGCCTCTATCTCTTACGCTCTCGGCCAGGGCGCTCCTATGATTGCCGCTCTCTGGGGCGTATTTATCTGGAAGGAGTTCAAGGGCAGCAAGAGCATCGTCAACATCCTGCTCTCTCTCATGTTCGTGCTCTTCATCGTGGGTCTGGGCATGATAGCCGTAGCCAAGTCATAAACTAAACACATTAATATATAACGCATGAAAACAATGAAAGTCTGCACCCTCGCATTTGCGTCGCTTCTCGCTGTCGCAGCCTCGGCAAAGACCGTAACCATGACCCGTGCCACCCTGCAGGACAAAATCAAGGGTGGCTGGGCAGGACAGACCATAGGCTGCGCCTTTGGTGGTCCGACTGAGTTCAAGTACAACGGAAAGATAATCCCCGACGAGACCAAGATAGTATGGGACGACACCCGGGTGAAACACTACTACGACACGTTCCCCGGTCTGTATGACGACATCTACATGGACCTCACCTTCGTAGAGGTATTTGAGAAGAAAGGGCTGGACGCTCCCATCAGCGAGTTTGCCCACGCCTTCGCCAATGCCAAATACCCCTTGTGGCACGCCAACCAGAGCGCCCGCTACAATATCCTGCAGGGTATGGAGTCTCCCGCCTCGGGCCACTGGAAGAACAATCCTCATGCCGACGACATCGACTTCCAGATTGAGGCCGACTATGCCGGTCTGATGGCTCCCGGTATGCCCCAGGCAGCCGCACACTACAGCGACGCCATCGGCCACATGATGTGCTATGGTGACGGCTGGTACGGCGGTGTCTATGTAGCTACCATGTACTCGCTGGCGTTTCTCTCCAACGATGTCAACTACATCGTGACCGAAGCCCTCAAGTCTATCCCCGAGCAGTCTACCTTCTACCAGTGCCAGGCCGACGTCATCGCCGGTTTCAAGGCTGGCAAGGACTGGAAGACCCTCTGGCACGAGATGCAGAAGAAGTGGGGAACCACCGATCTCTGCCCCGACGGTGTCAAGGCCGCCTTCAACATCGACGCCAAGATCAACTGCGCCTATGTCATCATGGGTCTGCTCTATGGCGGCGGTGACTATACCAAGACTATGGAAGTGTCGACACGCTGCGGACAGGACTCAGACTGCAACCCCTCGACCGCAGGCGGCATCCTGGGCACCATGCTGGGCTACAGCAACATCCCCGACTACTGGAAAAACTCTCTCAAGTCTGTAGAGGACATCCCCTTCATCTACACCGACATCTCACTGAACAAGGTGTATGAGCTGGGCATGAAGCACGCGCTCCAGGTGATAGCCAAGAATGGCGGCAAGGTGACAGCCAAAGCTGTGAAGATCAAGGCACAGCCCATCAAGACCGTACGCTTGGAGCAGTCGTTTGAGGGCATGGAGTTTGTACGCAAGATAGGACTCGGCAACAAGGGCATCGACAAGGTAGGAGCCATCAAGTTCAACGGCTGTGGCATCGTCATCCGCGGTCATCTGCGCACCAAGGACCCCAACTACGTGGGCGAGGTGGAGATAACCATCGACGGCAAGAAGATGCCTATCGTCAAGCTGCCTGGCAACAACCACGCACGCTCTAACGACCTCTACTGGAACTTTGACCTTGAGGACGGCGACCACGTGCTCACCATGAAGCGTCTCAACCCCGAAGACAACGTGGAGAGCAATGTATACAGCTATCTCACTTTCAAGAAGAAGGCTAAGTAGTTTTTATCTTAATATTTCCCAAAGACGGGGTGTGATGCTCTATCCTGATGAGAGGGGCGTTACATTCCGTCTTTTCATTTCAGACGACATCCTTAATAGCACCAATTATGACAAACAAAATGAGAATAGCGCTCATCGCCCTGATGACGGCTGTGGCCGTGGGGGCAGGAGCCAAGACCGTGACGCTGAGCCGCTCGGCCCTGACAGACAAAATCAGGGGCGGATGGGCTGGCAAGACCATCGGCGTAGCCTATGGCGGACCCACAGAGTTCAAATATCCCGGCCGCATGATTCCCGACTCGGTGGCCATAGCCTGGAACGACACCCTGGTGCGCCACTACTTCGACACCTTCCCCGGACTGTATGACGACATCTACATGGACCTGACCTTTGTGGAGGTCTATGAACGGCTGGGGCTCAACGCACCCACCTCGGCGTTTGCCCATGCCTTCGCCCATGCGGGCTATCCCCTCTGGGCTGCCAACCAGGGCGCACGCTACAACATCCTGCAGGGTATGGAGCCTCCGGCTACGGGCTACTGGAAGAACAATCCCCATGCCGATGACATAGACTTCCAGATCGAGGCCGACTATGCCGGACTGATGGCGCCGGGCATGCCCCAGGCTGCCGCCTACTACACCGACAGCATAGGGCACATCATGAGCTACGGCGACGGATGGTATGGCGGCGTGTATGTGGCAACGATGTTCTCGCTGGCATTCATCTCCAACGATGTAGACTACATCGTGACCGAGGCGCTCAAGGCCATCCCCGAACAATCGTACTACCACAAGTTCATGAGCGACGTGATAAAACTCTGCAGGACCAACGCCGACTGGCGCGACACATGGCGCGAGATAGAAAACACGTATGGCCGCCACAAGGCTTGCCCCGACAACTTCAGGGGTAAGGCCAGCATAGACGCCACCGTAAACAGCGCATACGTCATCATGGGTCTGCTCTACGGCAAGGGCGACTTCGGGCGCACTATCGACATATCTACCCGCTGCGGACAGGACTCTGACTGCAACCCATCGACCGCCGGCGGCATCCTGGGTACCATGCTGGGCTACAGCAATATCCCCGACAACTGGAAACGCTGCATAGACCTCGTCGAAGACCGTCCGTTCGAGTATACCGACATCTCGCTGCGCCGCGCCACCGAACTCTCGACCCGCCATGCGCTAAAGGTGATAGCCCTCAACGGGGGCAAAACAACCGCCAAGACGGTGAAGATAAAGACCCAAGGGGTGAAACCCGTGCGTCTGGAGCAATCGTTTGAGGGCATGCAGGCCGTGGGCAAGCGCGGACTGGGCAACAAGCCCATCGACCGTGTGGGCACCATACGCTTCAACGGCAACGGCGTGGTGGTGCGTGGCGAACTCACCGCCGACGACCAGGACTATGTGGGTCTGGTCGAAGTGACGCTCGACGGCAAGGTGGTGAAGACCGTCAAGATGCCTGCCTCGAAGCACAGTCGTGCCAACGAAATCTACTGCAACTTTGACCTCGAGGACGGCGACCACACCATCACGCTGCGCCGCGTAAACCCGCAAGACAACGTGAAAAGCCGCGTCTACGGCATCGTGGTCTACAAGAAGAAATAGGCCGACAGCGGCATCGGTCGCAATGGCCGATACCGCAGGGCGGCTCTTGTGGCCCGCAGCCATAAACAGCAGCTGGTCAGTAGGCCGAAAAGAGCAACTGCGGGGAATGAAAAATCGCCAGCCGATGGCTGGCGATTTACAAACAGCGGACTATAAGGAGGCGCAGCCAGTCTGCTCTTCGGGATAGACCACAAACAGCACTGGCAAACAAACAAAAGCTATGCCCTGAATGGGGAAAGGCAGTGACAGAGACTGCTCTCTTCCCATTCAGGGCGTAATCTATGGTGGACTATACGGCGAGGGGCGACGGGGATGGCGCGGCTCTCGCCGTAGGGGTCGCGACGGCGCAAGGAGGGAGGATTAGTCCTCCATCAGTTTGCGATAGCGGCCCTTCTTGATTTCCTCGTTGCCGAGACGGCGTGCCTTGTTGATCTCGTAATCGGAGTAGCTGCCCTCGAAGTAGAACACTTCGCCATTGCCCTCGAAAGCGAGGATGTGGGTACAGATACGGTCGAGGAACCAGCGGTCGTGGCTGATGACTACGGCGCAACCGGCGAAACTCTCGAGACCTTCCTCGAGGGCACGCAGGGTGTTGACATCGATGTCATTGGTAGGCTCGTCGAGGAGCAGCACGTTGCCCTCCTGCTTGAGCGCCATAGCGAGCTGCAGACGGTTGCGCTCACCGCCGGAGAGGGTTCCGCAGAGCTTGCTCTGGTCGGTTCCGGAGAAGTTGAAGCGCGAGATATAGGCGCGGGCGTTGACATCACGGCCTCCCATGCGGATGGTCTCGTTGCCCTGGGCTATGGTGTCGTATACGCTCTTGTTGGGGTCGATGTCCTTGTGCTGCTGGTCTACGTAGGCGAGCTTGACGGTCTCGCCCACCTCAAAGGTACCGCCGTCGACCTGCTCCAGTCCCATGATGAGACGGAAGAGGGTGGTCTTGCCGGCGCCGTTGGGGCCGATGACGCCCACGATGCCGTTAGGAGGCAGCATGAAGTTGAGGTCGGAGAAGAGCACCTTGTCGCCAAAGGCCTTGCTGACATGCTGTGCCTCGATGACCTTGTTGCCGAGGCGGGGTCCGTTGGGGATGAAGATTTCGAGTTTCTCCTCGCGCTCCTTCTGCTCTTCGCCCAGCATCTGCTCGTAGGCGTTGAGACGGGCCTTACCCTTGGCTTGACGCGCCTTGGGAGCCATGTGTGCCCATTCGAGCTCGCGCTCGAGAGCCTTGCGTCGCTTGGAGGCCTGCTTCTCTTCCTGCATCATACGCTTGGTCTTCTGGTCGAGCCATGAAGAGTAGTTGCCGTGCCATGGGATGCCCTCGCCACGGTCGAGCTCGAGTATCCACTCGCTCACGTCGTCGAGGAAGTAGCGGTCGTGGGTCACGGCGATGACTGTGCCCTCATACTGCTGCAGATGCTGCTCGAGCCAGTCGATGCTCTCGGCGTCGAGGTGGTTGGTGGGCTCGTCGAGGAGCAGCACATCGGGTTTCTGAAGGAGCAGGCGGCAGAGAGCCACGCGGCGGCGCTCACCACCAGAGAGGTTGGTGACGGGCAGGTCGCCAGCCGGACAGCGCAGGGCAGCCATGGCGCGGTCGAGCTTGGAGTCCATATTCCACGCGTCGGTGGCGTCGATGATGTCCTGGACCTCGGCCTGGCGCTGCATGAGTTTGTCCATCTTGTCGGCGTCGCTGTAGTACTCCTCTTCGCCAAACTTGCGGTTGATTTCTTCGTATTCGGCGAGCGCGTCATAGACCTGCTGCACGCCTTCCATCACGTTTTGCTTGACGGTCTTGCTCTCGTTGAGTGGTGGGTCCTGTGGCAGATAGCCCACGCTGTAGCCGGGGCTCCATACCACCTCGCCCTGTGTGGGCTGTTCCAGTCCGGCGATAATCTTCATCAGGGTAGATTTACCGGCGCCATTCAGACCGATGATACCTATCTTGGCACCATAGAAGAATGAAAGGTAAATGTCCTTGAGGATTTGCTTTCGGTTTTGTGGGATAATCTTGGATACTCCCACCATAGAGAAAATAATCTTCTTGTCGTCAACTGTTGCCATAGTTGTATTAAAAAACTTGTATTGGGTTATTGTTATTTCAGGAATGTGGCCACGCGCAGCACGGGGATGCCGAAGTTGAAGTTGTCGCTGCCATTGGTGCCGGCGAAATTGACGGCTACCACGCGGCCGTGGTCATCGACAACGGGCGAGCCGCTGGAACCCTGCATGGCGGGGATGCTGTACATCACGCGGTTGCCATCGGGCTGCTGGGTGACGGTGCCGCTGGTAAACTGGGCACTGATGCCGCTGGTGGTCTGGGCAAGGGTCACACCATGGTTGTAACCTATCATGTAGAGGGGTTGGTTGATTTCGAGCTTGTCGCCCACCTTGATGTTGGTCTCGTCGATGGTGAAGATGTACTTGCCATCGGGGGTGACGCCGCGGTCGAGCTGGAGCAGAGCGAGGTCGGAGTTGGCGTCTTGGGAGACGCGCTTCAGGGTGCAAGGCGTCTTCATGAAGTCGTCCCACGAAGCTACGCTGCTGCCGTCATAGGCAATGCCGAACTGGGAGTGGAGCTTGACGTCGAAGTTGTAGTTCAGGATATTCTCCTGGAGCTGCTGCTTGATCTGCTGGGCCTGCCGGTACTGCTCCTTGAGGCTCTCGAGCTCGGAGTTGATGGTGAAATACTCTTCCTGGCTCATGCTGGTGTAGCTGTTGCCGTCGTAGTCGGTGTAGACCTGGTCCTGGGCGTAGGCCTGGAGCGCCTGGTAACGCTGGTTCATCGAGTCTTGCAGCACCTCGATATACTGGGCATAGCCCATGATGATGGCGTTCATGTTCTTGCGCACGGTGGCCTTGTCGACCTCGGGCGCCACCACGTGGCGGTTGGTCAGGATGCTGCCCTTGTTGTCGATGAAGAACCCGGTGCCGTTGAGCACGCCGGCGTTCTGCCTTATCTCGCTGAGGTCGGCGGTGAGGTTGCTGAAATCGCCATCCTCGTCGAGGCCAGAGAAGTAGAAATGGGTGTCGTTGAGCGTAATCTCGTAGTAGAACTTATTGCAGATGAGCACTACGCCCGACTTCTGCTCGCTGAAGATTTGCTGGGGCGTCTTCTTGCATCCCGTGACGAGGCACATCATGCCTATCAACGCAATCAGATAGTGGTAGTATTTCATATTGTCGTATGGTTGTTGTCGTATTTGGGCTTTATGGCTTGACCGTCGCTGTCACCGTGGAGGTAATGATATCCATAGGAAACGGCTAAACCTATTCAAAATTAGTCAAAAAAAACGATGTAATGGCTATGAATGGTCTAAAAAATGCGTTTTTGCCGCAAAAATAATCTTTCTCCATACTTTTGGACCCACAGGGGCTGTCGCGCCACCGATGTGACTGCACACGGAGGCAGCGCAGAGCGTCGCCAAGGACATGGGAGGGGGCTAAAGGCATCAGCAAAAGTCCCCTACTCCACCTTTATATATATACGCGTGCGTGCGCGAGGGGGTGGAGGGAGGTGGCTGAGCCGCATCTGCGACCTGCGGGAGGCGGGCGGGGCATGGCGGCGGACAAAGAAAAAGCCGCAACACCTGTTGGCAAGTGTTGCGGCTCGTATAGAGATTGGTGATTATGCTTTATTCAGGGTCTGCTTCAATGCGGCGGTCACGAATCTTGCGTCCCAGTGTGAGGTAAGCGATAGGTGATGCGATGAAGATAGACGACAGAGTTCCGAATACAACACCCAGAGTCATGGCGAAGGCGAAGGGCTGGATGCTCTTACCGCCGAGGAACAGAATACACAGCAACACAATCAGTGTAGAAACAGAGGTGTTGATGGTACGGGCCAGAGTCTGGTTGATAGAGTTGTTGAACAGTATCTGGTAGTCCTGCTTGGGGTGCAGCTTCAGGTTCTCACGGATACGGTCGAATACTACCACCTTATCGTTGATAGAGTAACCGATAACCGTAAGCACAGCACCGATGAAGGTCTGGTCGACCTCGAGCGAGAAGGGCAGCATCCCCTTGAGCACAGAGAACAGGCCGATAACGGTGAGGGCGTCGAACGCCAGCGCAACGGTAGAACCTACAGAGAAGGCGAGGTTGCGGAAGCGGAGCAGGATGTAGAGGAAGATAGCGACAAGGGCAATACCCACGCTGATAAAAGCGCCATTGGTAACATCCTTGGCTACCGAAGGACCTACCTTAGAAGAACTGATGATAGAACCACCCTGACGGATGTCGGGGTTCTTGAAGTCCTTGACAGAAGTCTGGCTTACCAGACCGTTAGCCTTCAGAGTCTTGTAGAGCATGGTCTCAGCCTCGTCGTCCACGGTGGGGCTGTTAGACTCTATCTTATAGTTGGTAGAGATACGGATAGTCTTGTTGTCGGTACCCAGAGAGAGGGCGCTGTTGGTGCAGCCAGGGAAGGCCTGGTCGAGGATTTCGCGAACCTGCTCGGGCTCGATAGACTTCTCAAACTGTACCACGTAGTTGCGACCACCAGTGAAGTCGATGCTCTTGTCGAGACCGCGTACACCAAGGCTGGCACCAAAGATTACCACTGCTGCACCAGCGATGATGAAGGTGAGCTTGTACATAGACATGAACTTGAAGTTGGTGCCCTGCACGAGGTTCTTGGAGATAGGAGTCCAGAACTTGAGGCTTGTCCACTTGTCATGGTTGAGCTGACGCTCGTAAACCAGACGTGTCAGGAAGACAGCGGTGAAGAACGAGCAGAAGATACCGATGATCCATGTGGTGGCGAAGCCCTGGATAGGACCTGTACCGAAGGCCAGCAGGATGACACCAGTAATCAATGATGTCAAGTTAGAGTCGAAGATAGCGCTGAAGGCGTTGCTGTAACCTGCCTTGATGGCTTCCTTCATCATCTTGCCGGCGCGCAGCTCTTCCTTGATACGCTCATAGATGAGCACGTTGGCGTCGACGGCAGTACCCAGTGACAATACCATACCGGCGATACCACTCATGGTGAGCGCAGCCTGGAACGAGGTAAGGATACCGAGGGTGAAGAATACGTTGATGACCAGCGCGCAGTTGGCAATCATACCGGGGATGAGGTTATACATCATCACCATGTAGACAATCAGCAGCACGAAGGCGATTACGAATGAGATGATACCCTGCTGGATAGACTGGGCACCCAGTGTAGGACCTACCACCTCTTCCTGCACGATGCGGGCGGGAGCGGGCATACGACCAGACTTCAGTGTATTGGCCAAGTCCTTGGTCATCTCTACGGTGAAGTTACCTGAGATTGAAGACTGGCCACCGTCGATTTCAGAGTTTACGCGGGGAGCTGAATAGACGGCGTTGTCAAGCACGATGGCAATGGCCTTGCCTACGTTGGCCTTGGTGAGCGCTGCCCAACGGCGTGCGCCTTCGGGGTTCATCTTCATGCTCACCTCGGGAGCACCGGTCATGTGGTTGAACTCGTCGCTGGCGTCGGTTACCACATCACCCTCGAGAGGAGCGCGACCACTGGTAGATGTCACCTTGATGGCGTGGAGCTCAAATACGTTCTTCACCTGCTCGCCGTACATGTCTGTAGGAGTAGCACTCCACAGCAGTTTCACGTCTGAGGGAAGTATCTGCTTGGCTGCAGCAGAGTAGATAATCTTGTCGATGGCTGCGGTATCGCGCACGCTGGCAAAACCAACAAGGCTCAGCTGGCCGTTGCCGGTAGTCTGAAGCATGGCGGTGAGGGGGTGCTGCTTCTTGAGAGCCTCAACCTGTGCCTCGTCGTTGAGCTTGGCAGGCTTCTTGGCGTCGTTGTCCTTGAGCTGGAACTTGGGTTTGTCGGCAGCAGCCTTGGCAGCAGCGTTGTCGGCAGCGGCCTTCTTTTCCTTCACAGCGGTGGTATCGGCGCCATTGTTGGCCAGGTGCTGGTCTATCTGGATGAGGTAGGGCACAATCTCGTCAGAGTTGTAAGTCTCCCAGAACTCCAGGTTGGCGCTACCCTGCAACAGCTTGCGCATACGCTCGGGCTCCTTCACACCAGGCATTTCCACCATGATGCGGCCAGCCTGACCTTCCAGCTTCTGGATGTTGGGCTGTACTACGCCGAACTTATCGATACGGTTGCGCACTACGTTGAATGAGTTGTCGATAGCCAACTGCACCTCGCTGCGCAGTACCTTCTCTACCTCTGAGTCGCTGCTCTGCGGACTTACTTTGCCCTGGAGCTGCTGTGTAGCGAATATTTCGGCCAGATGATGACCGGGGGCGTTCTTGTGATAAGCCTTGATGAAGAGAGTGATGAAGTCTGACTGACTGGTCTCTTCCTCTGTCCGAGCTTCCTTCATTGACTTGGTGTAGGCTGCGTCTGTCTTGTGGTCAGCCAGGTTGTCTACCACGTCAGGTACTGAAATCTCGAGGATTACGTTCATACCTCCCTTCAAGTCAAGACCAAGGCCAATCTGAGTCTCGAGGCACTTCTGGTAAGAGTAGATGCCGAGGTACTTGACAGAGTCCTTGTAATCTTGCTGGGCAATTGGGTCGTCGAGCTTTGCTGCCTGTGCGTCATAGTAGCGTGTAGCTCCTGAGAATGACAGGTAGAAAATGCTGGCAAGTGTCAGCATGACGGCCGTAAAAATTACGATTCCTTTGTTTTGCATTTTTATTTGATTTTTAAATTGTAATCTTGTTCTTCTGGTCTCCACGGCGTTAGCCGATAGCCCCACTCATCCTTGCTGCACCTAAGCGCAGCCTATCACCTTGCAAAGATAGTTATTTTTTTTACATTATTAAAGAGAATAAACGACTTTTTATATAAAAAGGTGGGATAAAGGCTTGTTCCCGTTGACGCTGTTGGTTTTTCAGTGGTTTTCGGGGTTATTTCCGCCCTTTTTCTTCAGCCATCCCATGATGGGATAATGGTCGCTGGCCTTGATGCTGCGGTCTACGGTGCAACCGTATGGCTCCCAGTCGTCAGAGCAGAAGATGTTGTCTATCCTCACGTAAAATCCCGAGAGGTGGTAGCTGATGCCGGGACCGTTGCCCGACGCTACATAGCAGTCGGTGAGCTCCTTGTCTATCGTGTGGTGGGCATAGGAGAGCGGACTGTCGTTGAAGTCGCCCATGCAGATGATGCTCTGATAGGCGTGCTTGCGGATATAGCGCGCCACAGCCTGTGCCTGCGGAGCGCGCGTACGTGCCGACTCGCCCAGCTGGTCTATCAGTCGTTTGGATTCGGTCTTGACGGTGTGGCTTTCCAGATTGCCCTTGAGCATGTCCTTGAAGTTCTCGCGCTCTTCCAGCGTGAGCCCCGTCGTTTCCAGGTGGTTGCAGATAACCACCACGTCGTCGCCGTCGATGTCAAGTAGGAAGGCACCCGAGAGATTGCCCACCGAGGGATAGTCGATGACCTCCTTGTGGCGTATCGGGAAGCGGCTGAGTATGGCCAGCCCACCCTTGTCCTTGCGCTGCAGGGTGTCGTGATAGGCATACTTGGTGTAGAGCAGCGAGTCTATCTGCGCCTGCACTTCAGCCGAGGCGTTGGCCTCTTGCAGGCACACGATGTCGGCATCGCTGTCGGCGATATACTGCACCACGATATTGGTGCCGTCCACATTCTTGTCGGTGCCGTAGCCCCACACGTTGTACGACATCACCTTGATGGCGCCCTCGGGTGCCGCGCTGGGGATGTTGAAGGGGCAGTAGGTGCGTATGGGCGTGAAGCCTATCACCATTCCCACAAAGGGGATGATGGCGTAGAGGGGCTTGAAGAACAGCCAGAATATGAGGAAAGCGAAATTGAGAAAGAGGAAGACGGGGAAGACCAGCGCTGCATTGGCAAGCCACGGCGACACCGCGGGGTTGATATACCCCGAATATCCCGTGGCCAGCATCGCTACGATGGTTGCCACATTGGCGCCGGCAATCATCTGCAGCATTATCTTGGTTATCGTCTTCGCCATAGTTATTTGCCTAAGTCGAAGAGGCGGTGCTTCTCTTCGGCGGTGAGACTCTCATAGCCGCTCTTCCTGATTTTGTCAAGGATGCGGTCTATCTCTGCCTGGTTGGCTTTCTGCCGCGCGTTGTACTCCCAGTCGGTCTCTCGGCTCGCCTGGTTCTTGGGCCGACGCTGGTAGTGGCTCCTGTCGCGGCTCCACTTGCGGCGCATATTGTCAAACATCTCATGCCCGGTAAATCCGCGCGGGTTGACATAGGGGCGGCGACGCCAGTAGCGTATGAGGATATAGCCGAAAAGCATACCGCCGAGGTGGGCGAGATGCGCCACGCCGTCGTTAGACGAAGCGATGGATGAAATCAGCTCGATGGCGACGCAGATTACTACAAACCACTTGCTCTTGATGGGGAAAGGAATGGGGAAGATGAAAATGCGCTCGTTGGGGAACGTCATGCCAAAGGCGAGCATCACAGCATAGATGGCTCCCGAGGCGCCCACCGTGGTCAGCTTGTCCAGATAGTCGCGGATGTTGTAAGCCAAGGCCATCGTGTCGCTCAGCGAGAACTGGGGTATCTGGTCATAAGCCATCATATAGAAGCGCCCGAGCTGCGCCATTTCCTGCAGCAGACCAGCTCCGACGCCACAGAAAATGTAAAAAAACAAGAAACGTTTGGCTCCCCATCGGTATTCGACAGCTGAGCCGAACATCCATAGGGCGAACATATTAAAGAGGATGTGCTCCCAACCTCCGTGCATAAACATATAGGTAAAGAGCTGGTACACGTGGAAATTGCCTGCAAGGAAGAAGTGAAGGCCCAGCACATCGTTGAGGTCAATGCCCCAACCCCTAAGCCCGAGCATAGCCAGGAAGGCTATGAGGTTGATGATTAACAAGTTCTTTGTAATCAGCGGAATATTGCGTATCATACTGTTTCGTTTTCTATTATATATAATTGTGAATATAGTGCTCTTTAGCGTCACAAAATTACGAAAAATATCTGTTATGGCTTCAAAAATGGGCCTTAAACGTGTTTTTTTATGGAAAAAGTTCACTTTTCTGCTTTTTTTGTTTGTTGATTGAAAACTTTACTCTATATTTGTCACGTAAAAACGATTATTTCTTATAATTTTTAACCATTTAATATCCACATTATGAACAAGACTGAATTGGTTGCAAAGATCGCAGAAGTTGCCGGTCTGAGCAAGGCAGATGCAAAGAAGGCTCTCGACGCTACTGTAGAGGCTGTTAAGGAAGCTCTCGTAGCAGGTGAAAACGTACAGCTCGTTGGCTTTGGCACATACTCCGTTACCGAGCGTCCCGCTCGCGAAGGTGTCAACCCCAGAACAGGCGAGAAGCTCGCTATTGCTGCCAAGAAGGTGGTAAAATTCAAGGCTGGCGCAGAGCTTGCTAACGCTGTGAAGTAATAATATTGTAAAAGATTTTTATCATTAATGGTGGCTCCATCCGGAGTCGCCATTTTTTGTTTGGAGAGGGCGTTGCATTAGGTTATCCGTAGCCTGGACAGCAGCGCATGGAAAGTTGTGGGTCGTATATACCTCGACAAAGGATTAACGCCTACGGCTAAGCGCAACTCCGACAGAGTTGCAAGGTTAGTGTGTCGCTACCCAGGGTAGCGAGCTTCGCCCGCAACCCTGGGCTGGGGAAACGCAACTCCTTCAGAGTTGCCAGGGGTGCGCACCGTCCACGATGGGATAGCCATACATGGTTGTAGGGGCGCACATCATCGACAGCGGACTAATTATGCATAACTTTTGGGGAGCACTTCATCCACGATGGGATAAACATACATGGCGGTAAAGGCGCACATCATCGCCAACGGACTAATCATGCATAGCCATGGGAGGCGCATCATCAACGATGAATTATGGCCCACAAGCAGCAGCAACTCTGAAGGAGTTGCGATTACATAGCCCAGGGTTGAGGGGCGAAGCACCTCTACCCTGGGTAAGAAACCCACCCTACTTAGCTACTCTGTAAGAGTTGCGATTAGCCGAAGGCGTTACCACGGTAGGAAACAAGGTTTCAATTGCGGGGTTAATCAATTAATAACTGCCTCAATTAGAGGTTGATATAAACACAAAAAGCCATGGCAACTGTTGTCGGCTTCGCCTTTTGGGGGTTGGCGGTGACGCCAGTCGGAAAACAAGTTTTCCTCCTTCTCGTCGCCGCCACCCCCAACGCCATGCACGGCATGACGACAACAGCCACCATGGTTCAAAAAGCGGCTGGCGGCCGTAAAAAAAGGCCGCCGTTGGCGGTAAAAAAACAGCAGCTTGTGTATTTCATCTATATGACGACTGCCGTTAGAAAATAAGGTAATCATTTTTTGTACCGGCGTAGCCGGACTTTTTTTTACCGCCAACGGCGGACTTTTTGTATTTGCGGCTTTTCAGCCTGCCATTAGGCAGGCGCGGATGGGGGTGGCGGGGAATATCCGAGAGCATGCTCTCGAGATATTTACCGACACACACGGACGCATAGGGCATAGCCCGGAAAAGCCACAAATCTTTTTGTGTATTCTTGCGATAGTATATTCAAGGAATATTGACATATACATTACAAGTAACGCCTACGGCTAAGCGCAACTCCGTCAGAGTTGCAAGATTAGTAGGTCGCTTACCCAGGGTAGCGAGCTTCGCCCGCAACCCTGGGCTGGGAAAACGCAACTCCTTCAGAGTTGCCAGGGGTGCGCACCGTTCACGATGGGATAACCATACATGGTTGTAGGGGCTCACATCATCGACAACAAACCAATTATGTATAACCCTTGGGGGCGCATCATCAACGATGGTATAGGCATACATGGTTGTAGGGGCGCACACCATCGACAGCGGACTTAATTATGCATAACCCTTGAGGGCGCATCATCAACGATGAATTATGGCCCGTAAGCAGCAGCAACTCTGGAGGAATTGCCAGGGGTGCGCACCGTCCACGATGGGATAGCCATACATGGTTGTAGGGGCGCACATCATCGACAACAAACCAATTATGTATAACCCTTGGGGGCGCATCATCAACGATGAATTATGGCCCACAAGCAGCAGCAACTCTGAAGGAGTTGCGATTACACAGCCCAGGGTTGAGGGGCGAAGCACCTCTACCCTGGGTAAGAACATCACCCTGCTTAGCTACTCTGTAAGAGTTGCGATTAGCCGAAGGCGTTATGCTCAATCTGCTTTCATTGCATATCCACCGCAGGAAAGTATTGTCAACGAAGGGGGAATCAACTATAACTATGTAATTCAGCATGTTCCGCCATGTCGTGACCAACCCTACTGGTTCGTGTCATTTGATACGAGGGCTCGTGACTTATGATACGTGGCCGCGTGACTTATGATACGAGCCCACGTATCAGAAGGTACGAGCCAGCCACCACAATCACCACTACATTATTAATATTAGCGGGACTGGCGTTTGCTATGACGAGATAAACCGCCGTCTGCCCAACGCTGGCGCACGTGCCTGCCGAGGTTGTGGGGATATGGAAAAAACTTGGGGAGTGGGTTAACTTGATGGCGAAGCACAATTCGAGGATGGCAAAGCATGAACCGAATGTGGCAAAGAACGACACGAGAAAAGCAAAGCACAAACCGAGGATTATGACGCCCAATGTGAGGATAATAAAAACACGAACCGTGAGGGGGTCTTCATCCAGATTCCTCGGGTTCGTGCTCTTGCTTCAAAAAAATTACTAAGTTATTGTATTAATGTGTATGATTTTTGTTGAGAATGTGTAAAGAATATCTATCTGCTTATGCGTATTTCGAATAAATCATATTAAAAACCTTGTTATCATCTGCAGTGATGGGGTCTGTGTGACCTACATAGTTGATGGTTTGGTCTTCGACCTCGCAACAGGCATTGCCAGCGAAGCGGTATACGATATTGCCGTTCTCCTCATAGAAGTTGGGGAAGTAAGCGGCGTTCATCATATCCATGGTGGGATTGAGGCACATACCAAAATCAATGCGGTCGTCGTAGATTACGATGTTGGCAGTTGGATTCTCCGACAGCATGATGCCATTCTCGATGGCCTCAGAAAGGTACATGCACGCCTTACGTGTAATCTTCTTAATCGACGAGTCGACTGTAATGTCCAGATTATCAAATTTAGAATACATTTCCTTAAAGTGGGTTCCTACCCTGTTTTGCTTGATTTTTCTCTTTATGTCTGATACTTTTCTTGCTGGGCTTTCGACCTCAGCGATTGCAAAATTACAGACTGTCGCGCCCACTGCCAAGACTTTTTCACGCGCGCCTATCTCGTTTTTTCTCTTGGCGCCCACAAAGGCTGGAAATATAATAAAAATGCGTACGAATATCATTTTTTTCATATTCTATTTAGTTGCTTTCCTCATGATCAGCAAAGAGACCTCCCGCCAACGACGCCACAACAGCTCCGCTGAACTCATTGATACTATGCGTATTACAACTCGACCTTATCAAACAACATCTAACACGGCGTAAGAGCGCAGCGACGATGCGCCAACGGAGCGACGCGGGTTGCAACAGCGGCTGCCATGCGATTTATGACCACCCTATGGCAATAAAACCACACCGCGGGCGTTATATCTATATACATTACTATATATATAGACTATGACACCAACAACTGTTGACGCCCCAAAGCCCAAGAGGCTCCTCTTTGTATGTCTCGGCAACATCTGCCGATCGCCCGCCGCCCATGCCGTGATGGAAGCGATGGTAGCCGAAGCCGGTCTGGACGACCAGATTGAGGTCGACTCGTGTGGCGTCGGCGACTGGCATGTGGGGCAGCTGCCCGACAGCCGTATGCGCCGCCACGGAGCCCGCCGCGGCTACCGTGTAGACCATCATGCCCGCCAGTTCTCGGCAGCCGACTTCGACCGCTTCGACTATATCATCGTGATGGACGAGGGCAACTACCGCGCCATCAGCGCCAAGGCGCGCACCCAGGCCCAGGCCGACCGCATCCTACGCATGAGCGACTACCTCGACGCCGACTGCGGCTACGACTCCGTGCCCGACCCCTACTATGGCGGCGACCGCGACTTCGAACTGGCACTCGACCTCATCGAGCAGGGCTGCCGCCGTCTGCTCAACCAACTCCAACGACAACTGTAACCCCCAAAACCATACCCGATCATGCTAAAACGTATCATGCAGCTTACTGCCGCCGCGCTCCTTACCCTCGCCGCCGGCACCGATGCCACCGCCCAGACCCTGAAGTTTGACGCCCGTGGCGAGTTCAAGATAGTCCAGTTTACCGACCTCCACTACCAGAGCCGCAACCCACGCTCTGCCACCGCCTTGGAGTGCATCGACGCCGTGGTCGGCGCCGAGCGTCCCGACCTGGTGGTCTTCACCGGCGACAACATCTACGCGCGTCCTGCCGACACCGCCATGACGCACATCGTAGACCGCATCGAGCGCCACGGCGTGCCATACGTCATCCTCTTCGGCAACCACGACCACGAGCAGGGCATGACCCGCGCCCAGCTCTACGACATCATCCGGCACGGACGCCACTGTCTACAGCCCGACCGTGGCAGCGTAGAGTCGCCCGATTATGTGCTCGAGATTGCCGACAGCAAGAGCGCCGCCCCCGCAGCCCTACTCTACTGCCTCGACTCTCACAGCTACCCCGCCACCAAGCGCCTCGGCACCTACGCCTGGCTCACACTCGACCAGGTGCAGTGGTATCGCGAGCGCAGCCGTGCCTACACCGCTGCCAACGGCGGGCGCCCGCTCCCAGCCATCTCCTTCTTCCACATCCCTCTGCCCGAGTTTGCCCAAGCCGCCGCCACCGAGGCCAACGTGCTGATAGGCACCCGTATGGAGAAATCGTGCCCGCCGCTGCTCAATAGCGGCATGTTCTGCGCCATGCGCGAGGGAGGCGACGTGATGGGCATCTTCTGCGGTCACGACCACGACAACGACTACACCACCCTCTACCACGACATTCTGTTGGGCTACGGCCGCTTCTCGGGCGGCAACACCGAGTACAACCATCTGCCCGTGGGCGCACGCGTCATCGTGCTCTACGAGGGCCAGCGCCGCTTTGACACCTGGATACGCACCCTCAAGGGCGACCGCCAGAACGTCACCGTCTATCCCGACAGCTATGTCAAGGACGACTGGCGCAAGCGCCCCGTGAAAGAGAAGCGATAGAAAGTATTTTTCTAAGCCAAAAATAAGTTACTGAATTATTCTGTATTAAGCTTCTATCTTTTATCAACGTAATTATGTACGTAAAGACGTAATAGATTGCTGGTAAGATACAGAGGATGTGGAATCAATATAAGGAACAAGGATGAATATGACAGAGAATAAAATTGTTGCAAATAATGGTTCGTCCATCGTCCTATATACGACTGATGATGGCAATACCCAACTTGAAGTAAAGTTGGAAAAGGATACCGTGTGGCTTACACAAAACCAAATGGCTGAATTATTCGGAAGAGATCGTACGGTAATAATGCGCCATATAAGAAACATTTTCAAGGAATGTGAATTGGATGAAAATATCACATGTGCAAAATTTGCACATATGGGTGCTGACCAAGATCAAACCTATAGATGCCTATTTTATCTTTTATAAAAGACATTATTGGCATAAAATTATCGTCTATAAAAGACAAAACATACAAAAAGAATTCTGTCGGAGAGTAATCATAACTATTAGTCTATACTTCAACTTGACGATGCACACTCTATCAACTGGATGATAAAACAGGAAACGTGATTTTGCCATCAGAAAAGGAATGTCATAAATAGCAGCAATCTCCAGAACATATACATAGGCTCTAATTACGACCTGATAATCATCATTTACTATCAGCTGAATCCATATTGAGCAAATCCTAATCGGGTTGGATACCAAGAGAGGAATCCAACCCGATTAGGATTTACTTTTATGCGGTATGTGACCCAGATAATAATTAACACAAAGATTCCAATATCCCTTCAGCGGTCTCCCGCCTTGAGGTCATCGTTGTGTATACCGTGGCTTGCGCGCTTGGTAGCCGACTGGCGGAGCGTGCCGAAGCGGTACATAACTGTCAGACCGAAATACTGGCGCTTCACCTGGTTATCCCTTTGCGTATAGAAGTTGGTGCCGTAGGTGGTGGTGCTACGTGTCATCCAACTGCGGGCAAACTCGGTTGCCATGAGCGACAAGGTGAGCCTCTTGTCTTTGAGGAAAGAGCGGGTAAGTCCGATGTTATAGGTCAACATTGAATTGTTGTTGCCCTGCAACATCACACTGCGGCTGCTGTATGCCACTCTGCCCATGAGTCTCAGGTCACCAGGCAGTCTCACCAAGGTGCTGCCGCTGAGCGAGGTCTGCCATCCGTGGTTGCGCAGTTGGCGCGCGGGATCAGAGAGGTCCAGATAAGACAGGTTGGAATTGATGGTCCAGCTGATGCGGCTGTTCATATTCCATCTAAGATACACATCGAGAGCCGTGCGCTGGGTGCGGCCTATATTCATATAGGTGCTGTAGAGCGCGCCCGGGGCTGCATAGTGCTTGCCTTCGTCAAAGTATTCGCCCCCGTCGCCTATGATACGGCTCACCTGCTCGATGCCGTTGTCGAGACGACGGTATCCGAGCGACATGTTGAGGTTCAGCCGGCGGGTGAAGTTGCCATAGGTGATGCCGAAGTTGTGGCTGCGCTCGGCATCGAGCTTTCCGTTGCCCTGGGTGATGCGCTGCGGGTTGAGGTCATTGAAGTAGGGGTTCAGATAATAGATGCTGGGGCGCGACAGGCGCATGCCATATTCGAGGCGCAGCGACTGGTGGGGTCCTACCTTGAAGTTGACCTTCATCGAGGGCACCAGATAGGCATAGTGTCCGCTATAATCGGCGTCGGCACCCATAGCTCCCGAGAGGTAGCGTATGTCCTGGTAGGTGTATTCGTAGCGCAGACCGGGCATGAGGGAGACAGCCGCGCTGTGGTAAGTATAACTGAGATAGGCAGCCAGAATGTCGTTGCGGTTCTTGTAGTGGTTGCTGCGCTGGTCGTTGTAGGCAAAGTCGCCGACAACAATGCGGGCATCGTAGATGTCATTGGTGCTCTCGTTGTTGCGCACGATGTATTTGAGTCCGGTCTCTATGGTGTTGTGTTTGTCTATGGGCGTGGTATAGTCGGCCTGGAGGGTGTGCTCTACGCTCTTGTTGTCGGCGTCGGTGCGGTTGGCATAGAGCTGCAGTTCCTCTATTATGTTAGAAGGCGTATTGTAGACTATCTCATCGTACTGGGTGTTGTTCTTAATCCACTGTGGATTGGTGCTTATCTGGTATGACAGCGTGGTAAGTCGCTGCTTGTTGTATCGCCCTGTACGCTGATAGTCTATGCCCGCCGTTCCATTGAGAAACGACTCCTTCGCCAAGCTGCTGCGCAGATATGAGTAGGCGAGCTGCGAGCGGTCGCGGTTCCACATCTCGGTGCTGCCCCATACGGGCAGCCGCTGCTGGCTTCCCATCCCCGACAGCGAGAGGGTGAGCAGTTGGAGAGTATCTATCTCGTAACTGGCATTGATGTTGGCAAACTCCGTGCTGCCTCTGCTCTTATGACTGCTGGCGGTCTGCTGGTAAGCGCGGGAGTCCGAGGCGTAGTTGTAGGTATGGCTGGTGTTGCTTCCGGTGGGTGTGAGTATGCGGTTATAGTTCATATATCCGTCTATCGAGAAACGGCCTATCTTGGTAGTGGTCGAGAGTCCGGTGACGAAGCCCATGTTGTTGACTGCCCCGTTGAGGTTGGTAAGGTGGCCTTCGTAGCGGCGCTGCATCACGATGTTGATGATGCCGCCTATTCCCTCGGCGTCGTATTTGGCTCCCGGCGAGGTGATGACCTCTATGCTCTTGATGAGTTCGGCGGGCAGCGAGCGCAGGATTTCCTTGGGGTGGCGTGTCACGGCGGTGCGGCGCCCGTTTTGCAGGATGAGGAAGTTGGTGGTGCCATTCATCTTGATATTGCCCATGCCGTCGACATCGAGCAGAGGCACCTTGTTGAGTATCTCCGAGGTCATCATGTATTTGGCGTCAGGGTCGGAAGCCACATCGTATGTCAGCTTGTCCACATCCATGGTCACGAGGGGTTTCTGGGCGAGCACCTGTACCTCGTCGAGCAGCCGGGCGTCGTCTGCGAGCAGAATATCGCCCAGGTCGATAAGCGTGTCGGCAGGCGTCATGGTCAGTTTCACCTGTGCCGCCTTCTTGCCCAGTACCGAGGCGGTGAGGATGTATCGGGCGTCGGTGGCAGGGAGCGTCAGCGAGAAGACTCCGCCCGTGTCGGTCACGCCTTTCTTGAACGCCACTTTAGGCTGCGACTGCTTTGCCACGATGATGGTGGCTGCCAGCTCGGGCTCGTGGGTAGCCTTGTCGCGTATGGTTCCGGTCACCTGGCACGTGGGCGACTTGGTGTCCTGCGCCATTGTCTGCATCGTAGCCAGCATGGTCACCATTAGGGTGAGCGCCATACAGCGTAGTGCATAGACTGTGTTTCTGAGTGTTAGACTTACCATAGTAGTATCCTTCCTTATATTAGGTGCTGTAAATGTATCTAAAAAATCAATACCCTCCACTTCCTGTTTGTAACATTTAACAGAAACAGGGTGTATATCATGTGTTTTTGAGTTATTTAACGTGCGTATAGCCATAATCTATGTTTCTTTTGACCTCTTATTTATCACTTCGTGTTTTTTTTGGCATTGTCTTCGACTTGCACTATCTTTCCATAAGATAGGCGGCGCCTCAACAATGCCAATTGAAAAAAACTTCGGTTTTTTCTTGGCATTGTCTTCGACTTGCACTATCTTTCCATAAGATAGGCGGCACCTCGGCCATTAAGCGAGCTTATGGCACTCGGGTTTGCACTATCTTTGCAAAAGATAGGCTACGGGCAGGAAGCATAAATCAAAAAACAAGTTTGTTGCTTTGCCCTCCGCCTCGTGTCTCTACCAATACCTGTACCAGTACACATTATTATATATATAACATTAACCAATTTATCAACAAAAACACTTATGGTAAATAGATTTATCCTTAACGAAGTGTCTTACTTCGGTCCCGGTGCTCGCAAGGAGCTGCCTGGAGTAGTTGCCCGACTGGGTTTCACCAAAGCATTGGTAGTAACAGACAAGGGTCTGATGAAGTTTGGCGTTGCCAAGATGGTGCTCGACGTGCTCGACGAGGCTAACATTCCTTACGCTGTGTATGACGACGTAAAACCCAACCCCACTGTGACCAACGTGAAGATGGGTGTAGAAGCCCTCAAGGCTGCCCAGGCCGATTTCATCGTGGCTATCGGTGGCGGTAGTGCCATGGACACCGCTAAGGGTATCGGTATTGTAAGCAACAACCCCGAATTTGCCGACGTGGTATCGCTCGAAGGCGTGGCCGACACCAAGAAGAAGACCGTGCCTATCATCGCCCTGCCCACCACAGCAGGTACTGCTGCCGAGACGACCATCAACTACGTAATCATCGACGAAACCAAGCAGAAGAAGATGGTCTGCGTAGACCCCAACGACATTCCCTGTGTGGCTATCGTTGATGCCGAGCTGATGTACTCGCTCCCCAAGAGCCTCACCGCCGCTACCGGTATGGACGCTATGACCCACGCCATCGAAGGTCTAATCACCAAGGGTGCCTGGGAACTGAGCGATATGTTTGAAATCAAAGCCATCAATATGATTCACCGCTACCTGCCCGTAGCCGTAGAAGACCCCACCAACCCCGAGGGCCGCAACGGTATGGCCGTAGCCCAGTATGTGGCTGGTATGGCTTTCTCTAACGTAGGTCTGGGTGTAGACCACGGCATGGCTCACCCCATGTCGGCTCTGCACGATGTGCCCCACGGTGTGGCTTGTGCCATCCTGTTGCCTACAGTAATGCGTTTCAACGCTCCTGCCGCTCTCGACAAGTATGTAGACATCGCCAAGGCGCTCGATGTATACACTCCGGGTATGACCAAGGAAGAGGCTGCCGACGCTGCATGCACCGAGATTGAGAACCTGAGCCGCCGCGTGGGCATCCCCGCCCATCTGTCTGACCTGGGTATCACCGAGGCCGACATCGACGCACTCGCCGACCAGGCTATCGCCGACGTATGTACTCCGGGCAACCCCCGCGAGGTGACACGCGACGACATTGTGGCCCTCTACAAGAGCATCTTGTAATACAAGACACTTATAATCTTCAAGGTTTACGGCATCTGTCTCCATGGCAGATGCCGTATTTTTTTGCTGGGTCAACAGGGATAAAGCATCAACGGCAACACCAGTAGCTCTGGAGGCTCTGGTGTTGCCGTTGGCTATGCGTATCGGTGCCGACAGCCGAGGCTTATGCCGCGAGGGCTCGCCGGCAGCCGCAGCTGGACTGTCAAAGAGGCAAGGCACTTGCTCCGTCCTTGAACTCAGCGAAGAAGGGACGGTAGTTGCCCTCGGGATTGTGGGGACGGTGGGCGTTGTGGTCGTCGATGATGGCAAAGGTGATGTAGCGGAACTTCTGGTAGAACTCTGGTTCTGAGAGCACCTCGTGGAAGAGTCGCGCCACATGGGCAGGCGGATTGCAGAAGGCTCCGCAGCCCAAAGCGCCCAGCACAAGGGCATCGTGATGATGCGCAAGTCCTATGCGCAGGATGGTACGTATCTTGTCGCAGATGGCAGACACATGGTGGGGCGCTATCAGTCCGTCGGGGGTGAGGTCGGGGCGGTTCTTGCCTGCCACAGAGATGAAGTCCATGCTCACAGGCTCTGCCATGAGGCGGTAGCCCTGGTCTTCGCTCTCACGGAAGATGGTGGCACCGGGAGTATAGATGCCGCCAAAGTGACTGTCGAGGGGATAGTGATGGGACGAAGGCGGCAGGCCATAGACCTTGGCAAGCGGCGAGAAACGGTAGAGCGAACGATAGATGTCGGTACGGCGGAAGAGCGTCTCCTCCTGGGCAGCGGCACCATTGTCTACCCCACCGCCGGGATGGTGGCGGTTGGCCATATTGAGCACGGCGGGGGTATAGCCGTCGGCCTTGAGGCGCATGGCCACGGCGAGGCAGTCGTCGTTGACCACCTCGATGCAGGTCTCGTCAGCAGTGGGCGCATCGGTCTCTATCTCGTGGTCATAGTAGACCGTGGCATTCATCATCTCCGCTCCGTCGCCAAGCTCCACGCGCTTGCCGTCCTCGGTGGTGTAGTAGCCCTGGGTCACCAGGTCGATGGTGTTGCGATAGACCTTGGTGCGCAGACCCTTAATCTGGTAGTATGCCTCACGGTCGCCGTTCTTCATACACCCCTTGAGGTGGCGGTAAGACTGGAGGAAGTCGGTCTCGGCCTGCCATCCGTGGTCGGGAGTGCAGGTGGCGTGGATGACGTCTACAAAGTCCTTGGGCAGTATCACGTTCTCCATGTCTATGGCTGCGGCAAAGAGGGGCGCTATCTCGCTGACGGGGAGTCCGGCTATGCCACAGGCTATGCGGGTGACCAGGAAGGTGAGCTCGCTGTGCTCGGCGGCAAAGGCAATAAACTGGTCTACATAAGGCTTGATGGTCTCGGCACCTCCCTGCATGGTGGGTATGGCATAGCTCTGTCCCTGCAGGCCTACGCCCTGGCCCCATACGGCTCCGAAGGCGTCGAGGGCGGTGCGGGCTGCGCCTCCACCATGAAAACCAGAAAGATTGCTGCCAAAAACAAAAATCTCATTATCTGCAAGTCGGGTAATGAAATGTGGGGTAAATCTGCGATTGTACATAATCAAGTCCTCCTTAATCTTTAATCACCACAAAGCTACTAAAAAATAATGAGTATCAAAACGATAATCACTTTTTTTTTGTAATTTTGCAGCCTGTAGCAAGAACAGATTATCCTATGACCAAACGCCATCCACTCCTTCCACATTATTATAAAGACTGCATCGAAGCGGGCTGCGACGAGGCTGGCCGTGGCTGCCTTGCCGGCAGTGTCTATGCCGCTGCGGTGATACTGCCAGCCGACTATGACAACCCCGACCTCAACGATTCGAAGCAGATGAGCCACAGCCGTAGGTATGCACTGCGCCAGCAGATTATGGACGACGCCGTGGCCTGGGCTGTGGGCGTGGTCACCCCGGAGGAAATAGACCAAATCAACATCCTCAACGCCAGCATCCTGGCTATGCACCGCGCCCTGGACCAGCTCGGCGTGAGACCCGAAGCCGTCATCGTCGACGGCAACCGCTTCAAGCCCTACGGCGATCTGCCCTACACCACCATCGTCAAGGGCGACGGCAAATACCAGGCCATCGCCGCAGCAAGCATCCTGGCCAAGACCTTCCGCGACGACTATATGGACGCCCTCGACGACGAGTGCCCGCAGTATGGCTGGCGACGCAACAAGGGCTACCCCACCCGCGAGCACCGCGAGGCCATACGCCAGCACGGCATCACCCCCTATCACCGTCGCAGTTACAACCTCACCGGACAGGAACTGCCCCTACCATTCGATGATTAGCCCCTCGGAGAGGCCAATTACTGACAAAATGCACGATATTGGGTAAAATATCGTGCATTTTGTTTGCCAGTATCAATAGAAAAGCGTAATTTTGTTGAGTTAATCGTAACCAACACTTTTACAAGATATGGAGAAAGTAGATAAACTGGATAAAAAGATACTGGGTATCTTATCCACCAACGCCCGTATGCCTTTCAAGGATGTGGCAGCCGAGTGCGGCGTGTCGCGTGCAGCCGTTCACCAGCGCGTACAGCATCTGATAGACAACGGAGTGATTACCGGCAGCGGTTTCTATGTCAACCCCAAGAGTCTGGGCTATACCACCTGCACCTACGTGGGCATCAACCTCGAGCGCGGAAGCATGTACAAGGAGGTAGTGTCGCGCCTGCTCTGCATACCCGAGATTGTGGAGTGTCACTTCACCACTGGCTCATACACCATGTTGCTGAAACTCTACGCCCGCGACAACGAGCAACTCATGGACCTGCTCAACAACAAGCTGCAGACCATCCCCGGCGTGGTGTCGACAGAGACTCTCATCTCGCTCGAGCAGAGCATCAAGCGCGAGATAACCATCCAACCCGACGAGGTCTGACCCGACAGTCCCGACACTGGTGCCACAGCCACAGTAAGTATTTGTTTATGCCTATCTGATAATAATGGAACATTTCGATTTGGAGGCCCATCTCCAGAAGATATATACTGCCTATCCCGAGGGTGAAAGCCGTCCGGTGATAGGCATTACTGCAAATTATAGTCAGGGCGACGCCACGCTGCGCGACCGCTACTACCGCCAGGTAGAGGCTGCCGGCGGCATTCCCGTCATCATCCCGCCCATCGCCGACCGCCATATCCTCGCGGGAACGCTGGACCGCATCGACGGACTGCTGCTCACGGGTGGCGGAGACTACAACCCGCTCTGGACGGGCGAAGAGCCGCAGCCGCAGCTGGGCAACATCAACGCCGAGCGCGACCTGCCCGAACTGCTCATCACCCGCCTGGCGTTCAACCGCCAGCTACCCATGCTCGGCATCTGCCGCGGCATGCAGACACTCGCCATCGCCCTCGGCGGAAGTGTGGCGCAGCATGCCGAGATGCAGCTCAAGCACTCGCAAGACGCCGACCGACAGGAGCCCACCCACTCGGTGACCATCGGGAGGGGCTCGATGCTCAGCGCCATCTACGCTGAAGAGCGTATATATGTCAACTCGTTCCACCACCAGGCGGTGACAGCCGGCGGACCCCACATGACCGTCACGGCGACAGCGGCCGACGGAGTGGTAGAGGCCATAGAGAGCAGCGAGCAGAAAGGCATCATCGGCGTGCAGTGGCATCCCGAATGGCTCGGAGCCGACGGACTGCCGCTATTCCAATGGCTCACCCGCCGGGCAAGCCTCTTCGCCGAAGCCAAGAACGTACACCGACGTACCCTCACCCTCGACTCCCACTGCGACACGCCCATGTTCTTCCCGCAAGGGGTGGACTTCGGCACCCGCGACCCTCGCATCCTCGTAGACCTGCACAAGATGACAGACGGACGGCTCGACGCCACCACCATGGTGGCGTATCTGCCCCAACCCAAGCCCGGACAGAACTTTGCCGAGATAGCCCCGCTGCCTGCCGGTTCGCCCCATGAGTATGCCGACATGATATTCGACCGCATCGACGAAATCCTCGGCGCCCATCCCGACGCCGTACGCCGCGCCAGAAACCCGCAAGAACTGTGGCAGAACAAGCAAGACGGGGTGAAATCTATCATGACGGGTATCGAAAACGGTCTCGCCATCGAGCACGACCTCAGCCATCTGCGCCACTTTGCCCACCGTGGCATCGTCTATGTCACCCTCTGCCACAACGGCGACAACGATATCTGCGACTCTGCCCGCGGCACAGCCACCCATGGCGGCGTGAGCCCCTGGGGAGCAGAGGTGATAGCCGAGATGAACCGCCTGGGGCTTATGGTCGACCTCTCCCACGCTGCCGAGACCAGCTTCTACGACGCCCTCGACCTCAGCGCCACGCCCATCGTGTGCAGCCACAGCAACTGCAAGGCCCTCTGCGACGTGCCGCGCAACCTGACCGACGACCAGCTGCGTGCCCTCGCCCGCAAGGGTGGCGTGGCACAGATTACGCTGTACCACGGATTTCTGCGCAACGAGGCCGAAGCCACCATCACCGACGCCGTAGCCCATCTGCAACACGCCATCGACGTGATGGGCATAGACCACGTGGGCATAGGCACCGACTTCGACGGCGACGGTGGAGTGAGAGGCATAGCCGATGCCTCAGAGGCGATACTCTTCACCGAGCAGCTGCTCGCCAAGCACTTCAGCCGCGAAGACATCGCCAAGATATGGGGCGGCAACTGGCTGCGCGTGATGAACCAAGTACAACAATACAACAAAGGACAATGATGACCAGAAAAATGAAGATGATAATAGGAGGAGCGACCGCCGCCGTGGTGGTTGCCATCGCTGCCGTCGGCATGAACACCGGATGGGGACATGCCGACAGCATAGACATGGAAGAAAGTATGGACAAGATAGACCCCGTGGGTCCCGCGTTCAGCGCCGACAGTGCCTACGCCTTCACCCAGGCCCAGTGTGACTTTGGCCCAAGAGCCATGAACACCGAGGGCCATGACCGCTGCGCGCAGTGGATAGAGAAGAAGTTTGAAGAGTATGGCTGCCAGCTGGAGATACAGCAAGCCGACGTGACGGGATATGACGGCACCACGCTCAAATGCCGCAACATCATAGCCCGGTCGCATCCCGAGCGCTCCACACGCATCATGCTCTGCGCCCACTGGGACAGCCGCCCTTGGGCAGACAATGATCCCGACTCCACCAATTGGCGCAAGCCCATCCTCGCTGCCAACGACGCCGCCAGCGGTGTGGCTGTGATGCTCGAGGTGGCTCGCCTCATCCACCGCGACACCACCCTCAACATCGGAGTAGACTTCGTGTGCTTCGACGCCGAAGACTGGGGCACCCCGCAGTGGATCAACAGCGGCGACAGCGAGAGTACATGGGCGCTGGGTGCCCAGCACTTCGCCAGCCATCTCCCCGACGGCTTCGAGGTGCGCTACGCCATCCTGCTCGACATGGTAGGCGGCGAGGGAGCACGCTTCTACAAGGAGGGAATGTCAATGCAGTTTGCGCCGGAGATAGTCAAGAAGGTATGGCGGGCAGCCCGCAAGGCCGGCTATGGCAACTTCTTCCCCCGTCAGGAGGGAGGTATGGTCACCGACGACCACATCCCACTCAACCAGACGGCACGTATACCCACGATAGACATCATCCCCTTCTACCCCGACTGCGCCCAGAGCAGTTTCGGACCCACGTGGCACACGCTGAACGACAACATGGAGCACATCAGCCGCAACACCCTCAAAGCCGTGGGACAGACGATGATTCAGGTCATCTACACCGAAGAGTAAACTATCATCCACCTAAATCTATCCATTATGTTAGGAGCTATCATTGGCGACATCGTAGGGTCGCGATTCGAGTTTGAAAATGTGGCTACACCGGGCTTCAAGCTCTTCAGCCCCGACTGCAGCTACACCGATGACACCATCTGCACCATCGCCATAGCCGATGCGGCGATGAACCATCGGGAGTACAAGGACGCACTGGTAGACTGGTGCAGCCGCTATCCCGACCCCATGGGAGGCTATGGAGGGAGGTTCCTGAAGTGGCTGCAGAGCGCCGACCATCTGCCCCAGGCCTCGTATGGCAACGGTTCGGCGATGCGGGTGAGCCCGATAGGATGGCTCTACGACGACTTCCACCAGATGCAGGACGAGGCGATGAAGACGGCGCTGCCCAGCCACTGCCACAGGGAAGGCATACGCGGAGCACAGTGTGTGGCTACGCTCATCTACTGGCTGCGCACGGTGCGCATCACCAAAGATGAGGTGATAGGCACCGTCAAGCAGACTTTCGGCTACGACATCCCCGACCTCAAGGAGGTCTACAGACTCGGCAACGAGGGCCACTTCGACGCCACCTGCCAGGAGACGGTGCCGGCGGCCATCAGCTGTTTTCTCGACAGCAACAACTTCGAAGACGCCATACGCACAGCCATCCTCGCCCAGGGCGACACCGACACCAAGGGTGCCATCTGCGGCAGCATAGCCGAAGCCTACTACGAGATACCCGAAGAGATGATTACCAAAGCCTATGAATACCTGCCCGCAGATATGCTCGAAATAGTCGACCAGTTCTATACCACGCTGCAGGGCCACATCAAGCGATAAAACGCCATGGGCACCATCCGTCAAGATGGTGCCCATGGCATTATTGATAGCATAAGATTTTCTGAAGCAATGCGTGGCGGCGTCAGATTTGCCCGCTCTCTACCTGGCGCACGATGCGCTCGGTGAAACGGTCTACTCCCTCAGGCTCGTAGCCCTTGCGCAGACTGGCTCCGAAGACCCAGGCAAAGGCCTGATAGACGCCAGCGCGGGTGGGACCAAAGAACGACTGGATAAGATTGTAGGACGACGAGTTGCACTCACGGTAAATCAGTTTGATGAGCAGTTTGCCCTGCTGGTAGGTAAGCCGCTTCATGCGGGGAGTATACTCGGCCTTGATGCCCTTCTCCACGAGTTTCAGGTGGCGGTCGCGCGCTTCCTTGTTGGGCAATGTCTGCAGATAGTCATAGGTCTCGAGGATGATACCACGACATTCCTTGGCTATAGGCAGCACCTTTTTCACGTTATAGACCAGTCTGTTGTACGCCATCATCTGCCGCTCGTTCTTGAAGACGGGCTTGGGATATACATAGATGTTATTGAGCTCGACATACTGCACCGAGTCGCGGCCCAGCAGCACCTTGCCCACCTTGACCATAGGCACAAAGGTGGGGTTGTCCATGTCCACCTGTCGGTCTTCAGGATTTATGCCCGCCCGCTTAGCGGTCTGAGCGTCAGCAGTTATCGCCGCCACCATCAGGCACACCATACCTATGATACGATACATCTTCATCATGACCGCAAAAGTAGTGATATTTATCCGAAGTCTCAAAAAAATTGTGTTATAATTTGCTGTCCGGCTGCAAAAAGTCGCGCCAACGGCAGCCATCATCCTGCTGCGCCCATCTCTGGTCGCCATTCCTTCCCAGACTCTCATCGCCATCAGCCGGCTTGTCGCGGCGACGGTAAGGGAGGACAACAAAAATCCCCGAGTCAGGGTAGGATTCTCATCCTTCGCCTTCCTCGGGGACTCTTGGGTCTCAGTGAGGTTAGTCTGCCTCTCTTCCTATGTCATCCATGATGCCTGACCGGCAGCGTCGCCTCCTGTGTCATCATTCGCCGTTATTGGCGTCCTGGCTGTTCTCTGCCGTCTCTGCCTCGTCATGGCTGTACTCGCCCATCTGATTGATGGATGCAAGTTGGCTCAATCGGGCATTGATACTGCCACCAGTGGCTCGCGCCCGCAACTTGTAACCGGTGATATGGGTGCGGGCATTAAATTCCTCCTTGGTGTTGGCAGGCTTGCTCTCAATTCCTACCGAGAAGATGGCAAGGTTGTCGAGCTTCACGGCATTGCCCTCGAGCACAAGTTCCTTGATACATCCCACCATATCGTTCAGCACACCGCAGATTACACCTTTGGAGTAAGGGGTGCCATGGTCAGACATGTGAGCGGCCAATTCGTCAAGGTCCATAGTGCCGTCGAGATTCATGTGGGCATACCAGTTGCCCTTGTGCTGCGCATTGCTGCGATTGTCTTGATACAATTTGTACTTCAACATAATGATTGATTTTTGTTAGTTTGACATTGTGTTTGTGTGTTCGCTTGTTGTCATCCGTTCCGGTACTTTTGACAATGCAAAGGTAGTCACGCACTTCGTCGATACCAAATCTGCGCACGCCATAACCTGCAAAATTCTGTTAACAGCCACCGCCATTCCTGCCAACTTTAGTTAACGCCATCGCCACAGTCATCTCTAACGCCCTGTAGTACACCCCTTCCGAGCCCGTCGCCATCTCCACCGCCGTCACGACCGCTTTCACCCCCATCTGGGCCACCATTACACCTATTATTATATATAGGGGCTGACAGGAGACCATCATCCGATGACACCAACCTAAAGACGGGAAGCACAAGGATAGACACAATAAACCCCGAAGATACGACCATCAGTGTCGCGTTCTTCGGGGCCTTTATCCGTATGGCTTTACTTCTGCACAAACACCTTACGCGTAGTGCCGTCGCTTAGTTTTTCTATATTGATTCCGTTCACAGGGGCAGAAACACGCTGCACGTCGGGAGTATAGCGCTCTACGACTTTGACGTCGCGCTTGCCGTCAACGCCAACGATTTCTGTCGTGCTGCCATTGGAGAGAATGAGTTGCACGCAAGCGGCATAAGGGAACTTGGCGCTACTCACCGTATAGATGCCACGACCATAGGCTGCATTGAGGGTACCCAGTACCAGATATCCGTTGGCCGTATCAGTGGTCTTGCCCAGGAAGATAGGTTTGTCGGCATTAGTACCAGTGGCCGACTGGGTATAACCATATCCGAAGAGAATGTCCTTGGGCTCCTTGGGAATGACATAAGTCTGTGTACATCCCACCTCATTGAGCACGATGCCATTGGTGGCATTGGTCACATCATAACTCTCGATGTTTCCACCAGCTACAGTATGTTATCCATCAGTACGGCGCTCCATCGCTATGATACTGGGAACGGAGCCCAAGTCTGAAGCCACTATAAATGCGATACCCACAATGCTATAATCGGCATAGGGTTTGAGTTTATCGGCGGTGATACGACCAAAGACCGCATTAGAGCCAGGAGCTTCGGGGAAGCCGTCGGCGCCAAAGGGAACATCGGCGCCATTGACGAAGAGATACTCCAACGGAACCTTTGTACCGCCCTCGCCCTCAGCCTTGCACATAGGTGCCGCCACGGAAATCTGAGCTGCAGATAGAGAATGGTCAATCGTCCCGTTGCCCGAAACGACATGCACGGGTTGCCCCTTGAGCGACTCGTAGACGGTCTGCGCATTGGCTGTCAATGATACCAATGTGATTAATACCAACGTAAGTAGATGTTTTTTCATATAGATGAGTTTTAATGAATAATCTTGCATCTTTGTTGCAGGCAAGTGCCCAAAAACGGGCATTTTTCAGCGTAAAGATACACAAATAATGCGTAAACGTTGGAAAAATCATGAAAAATATTGCGCCACTCAAAAAAAATAAGGAAAAAACGATACATATTATAAATATATCCATTACCTTTGTGGCAAATTAATGTTACAACACGCCTTCTGAGCCATCCTGTATCTATGCTATGCACCCTGACTAAGAGGTATGTTAACCACGGAGAGAGATAATTAACTTACATAATACATGCTTATGCAACACAATTTTCACCTTTTGGGTATGGTGGCAGCCAGCATTCTCGCTGTTGCACCTACCGATGCGTTTGCCCAGGCCAAAGCAGGCGAACAGACTCCAGTAACCGTCAATGTGACTACTGCTGGAACCCTCAACACACTGGTCACCTCTGACCAGAAGTTTACCACAACCTCACTTGTCGTCAAGGGCGACCTCAACGGAGCCGACATACTGTTTCTCCGCGAGATGGCTGGCAGTGACAAGAAGGGCGTAGCCACCGAAGGCAAACTCGAAGTGCTCGACCTGACCGAAGCCAACTTTGTGGCTGGCGGCGGAGACTACTACGACAAGAGCTTCACCGAGAAGGGCTCACCCGCCGATGCCACTGTAGGCTCCTACTGCTTTGCCGGTACCATATTAAAAGAGGTAAAACTGCCCAACTCTGTTACCAAGATTAAGGACAGTGCCTTCGAGAAGTGCGCCGCTCTTACCAGTGTTACCTTCTCCAAGGATGTGACAGAGGTTGGCGCCAGCGCTTTCAGCGGATGCACCTCACTCAAATCATTCGAGTTCCCCAAGGTCAAGATAGTTTCTGCCTACGTTCTTTCTGGCTGTACCGCTCTGACCAAGGTTGTCATCCCCGAGACCGTGACCGACCTCAAGGGCTACATCTTCAAGAACTGCTCTGCTCTCACCGAGATTCACATCGCTGCTGCCAACGTTCCCTCGATAGGTTATTCTACCTTCAGCGGCATCACCCAGAGTGACATCACCCTGTATGTACCCGACGAGAGTCTGAAGAAGTATCAGGACGACTATACCTGCAAATTGTTCAAGGAAGTAAAGAAGGAGTCAGAGTATGATCCCACCGTCAATCCTGGAGAGCCCGGTACTACCGAGGTAGTACGCTCTGTAGAACTCACCGCAGCTGGCACACTCTCTACGACCATCGATGCAGCTGAGAAACTCACCATCACTTCGCTTACCATCAAGGGCGACATCAACGGCGACGACCTGCTCTACATCCGCGAGATGGCTGGCCGCGACATCAAGAGCGACCCCACCAGCGGCAAGCTCGAAATACTCGACCTGACCGACGCCAACTTCGTAGCCGGAGGTGGCAACTTCTATGAGAAAGACAAGTGGAACAAAGCTGCCGCTGCAGAGAACACCGTGCAGAGCCACTGCTTTGAAATGACCACACTGAAGGAAATCAAGCTGCCCAAGTCGCTGCGCGCCATCAAGAGCGAGTCGTTCAAGCAGTCCAACAAGCTGACCGCCATCACCATACCCGAAGAGGTTACCGAGGTGGGCGACAACGCATTCGAAGGCTGCTCGTCACTCGTCACTTTCGACTTCCCCAAAGTAACAAAGATTGCCGGCTCAGTACTCGCCAACTGTACTGCACTGACCAAGATAACCATCCCCGCTACTGTTACCGAACTGAGCTTCGGCATGTTCAGCGGCTGTTCATCAGTTACCGAGATACATATCGCTGCTACCACTCTGCCCAACAAGGGCTATCAGCCATTCAACGGCATCGACCAGCGAAACATCACTCTCTATGTGCCCGCAGGCTGTGCAGATATGTATAAGGCCGATACCGACTGGAGTCTCTTCAAGGAAATCAAGGAAGAGGGTGGCACCACCACTCCCGAGACTGGTGTCAAGACCATCGATGTCAAGACCGCCGGTACCCTGTCTACTCTCGTAGGCGCAGACAAGTTCAACCTGACCGAAATCAAGGTTACTGGCGACATCAACAGTTCCGACATTCTCTGCCTCCGCGAGATGGCTGGACGTGACAAGATGAATGTTGAGACATCGGGCAAGCTCGTCAGCCTCGACCTCTCTGGTGCCAACATTGTGGCAGGTGGAGACAGCTACTACAAAAACTCTACCACCAATCTCGAGTTCACTACTACCGCCAATATCATCAGCGAGTATATGTTTGACCACTGCAAGCTGGAGTCTTTCGTATTCCCCGCTACAGCTACAGCCATCGAGGGTGGAGCATTCGGTTCTTGCTACAACCTCAAGGGCACTCTGACTATCCCCGACAACATCACCCGCATCGGTAACTATGCTTTCGAGGCTTGCGTGTCTCTTGAGCACGTCGTGCTGCCTGCCGCTCTGAAGTATGAGAGCTTCTCCAAGCCAGAACTCGGATCCAATGTATTCTCTGGCTGCCATGCCCTGAAGGACATCGTCATCCCCGAAGGTGTGACCCGTATCAGAACCAACGCCTTCAGAGACTGCTTCGAACTTACCAAGGTGACCCTCCCCACAACAGTGACCTACATCGACGGCGACGTATTCAAAGGCTGCAAGAAGCTGGCCCACATCTTCGCCAAGAGAGAAAAGGCACCAACAGCCAACTATGGTACTTTCGAAGACGGCATCTATCCCACATGTACAGTGCATGTTCCTGCTGGCTCAGTCGACAACTACAGGGGCGCGTCCTACTGGGAGGATTTCACCAATATCGTAGAAGGCACCGTTGATGGCATCGGCAATATCGAAGCAGGACATACATCCAAGGTTGCCGACGGCATCTACACCCTGAACGGTGTCAAGGTGTCTGAAAGCAATCTGGCTCCTGGCATCTACATCGTAAGAAAGAACGGTGTAAGCATGAAGTTTGTCAAGAGATAAACCAACCAACAATACATCAAAGGATGCGTCACTCAAGTTGTGGCGCATCCTTTTTCACTTTAACTCAACAACAATTATAAAACAGACCCTCTTACTCCTCATGGCCTTTATCTTCACCGGTCTTTCTGCATTTGCCGATGAAGACACACGCAAAGACCCCGAGCTCTCGTTCTACAGTTCTTCTGTCGGCATCCTCGCCGGCACGGCTCTCGAAGCCCCATTGCGTAACCCCCACGGACTCATGCCCATAGTCTACACCTCATCAGACAAGTCCATCTGCCAGGTGGATGAGAGTGGTAAGATAAGCACGGCGCTGGTCGAAGCCACTACCGTAGTGACGGTGACCGCCTCGTTTGCCGGCAACGACGAATACCGCCCCGGCACAGCCACCCTCGAGGTAGGCATCATTCCCCGCTCTCCGCTCAAGATTCCCGAGATGACTCCTATGGGCGGCACCTTTGACCACGCCGTAGAGGTACAGGTCACCACCGATGACGCTGCCGCCACGGAGATATGGTACTCCACCGTGGCCAAGAGCGCCGAAGAGTTCAAGAACAGCGACACCAACACCAGTTACATGATAACTGGACAGACCGGAACCATCCGTATCGACCGCTCCTGCAAGCTCTATGTGATGACGCGCGGCAGAGGCACCAAGAGCCCCGTGATAGAAGCCGACTTCACCATCAGCATGCCGCTCAAGGCCGACTTCACTACCGACAAGTCGGTGATGGCAGACTACGCCCAGTATTTCGAGTCCAGCAAGGACCTCGCCGACTGGACGGTACCCAGCGAGTGGCACATAGACGATATGAAGTTCGGCGAGGTCAGAGACGGCGACAAGAAATCAATCGCCATTACCTACGCAGCCGGAGACGGCGCCGCACCGCTCACCTCGCCCGTTTTCGACATCAAAGAGGGGCAACGTCTGGAATTCTACGCTTACTTCAAGACCAAAAATTTGAACTGGGCGCCATGGACGATTGACGTTACCGATTTTACCACAGGACAGACAACCACCCTGTTTAACATCTATCGCTGGACGTTGGAAAACAACTTTGTCTCCGACGACATCATGCAGTGGAAGAAGATAGACATAGACCTCGCCGCCTATGCTTGACACAAAGGGCATCTACGACGTCACCCTTACCATCAGTCGCAAGAGCGAGAAGGATGTGAAGGAAATCAAGCAGTTTGTCGAAATCATCGGTAAGGCACCCACCTCAGCCTTTGCCATCACCTCCGACACCTACACCACTGCAGCCGACATGGCATTTGTTCCCGCCGGAGTACCCGTACAGTTCACCGACAAGAGGGAGGGGGCGCCCACCTCTTGGGAATGGAAGTTCACCAGCGACAGCGAGACCTTGACCAGCACCGAGCAGAACCCCACCGTTACCTTTACCAAGGAAGGTCGCTATGATGTGACTCTCACCACTGCCAATGCCATCGGCTCCAATCAGGCATACAAGGCGGAGTGCCTGCAGGTTGGCGGCGAAATGATGATATGGAACATCACCGAGCAGGAGATAGACAATCTCAAACCCATCAGCTACGACAGCTTTGGCTTCTATGCTGGCAGCAATATGTTCGGCCTCGACCGCTTTGCCGAGAAATATCCTGCACCATTGGCCGATGCTACCGTGAAGACCGTCGACGCCTACTTCGCCTCAACCAAGACTCGTGAACCCGACGCCGCCATCGAGCTGGCGATATACGATATGGCTGCCGATGGCGGACCTGGCAAGGTGCTCGCCAAGACATCGCTCAAAGCAAGCGAGCTCAAGAGCAATGCCTCCGAATACGTACAGACCACCTTCGAGTTTGCCGAACCTGTAGCCATCGCAAAAGGCAAACCTTTCTTCGTGGCCATTGGCCCATTCCCCTATCAGGGTGTCAGCAGCTATGAGGACCAGATAGCCCTCTACTGCGTGACCCGCAACCAGGGAGGACTCTGCGCCACATGGGATCTGGCACAGTATTCGGACCGATGGATAGCCAACGTCTCAGGCTATTGCTCTATGGCGATGGGCCCAGTGGTCAACTACACATCTGTAGCCAACGGCATAGACAATACTGTAGCCCCCGGCAACACCAAGCATGAGATAAGGGCCATCTATAACCTCTGCGGCCAACAGGTGACTACTCCCGAAAGCCACCAGATTTACATCGTGCGCTATTCCGACGGCACAAGTCGCAAGATTATGTGGAAATAAAGAAAAATAGCAGATTGACATTGTCCGCCTAACCGTCGCGGACATAACCATGATTAGGGCTGGAATTCTCGCAAGAGGACTCCAGCCCTTTCTCTTTTCCTCATTGCCACTGCGGCACTAAGACATATCCTACATCACCCCCGCTATCTTCACCTCATTCACCCTTACACCTATAATTATATATAAGGGCTGTCACATGGCTGTCTTACGGTCGTCCCCCACCCGTCCAGGAGGCATGGAGATGGTGAAGAGTTGGCTGTCTGGCATCTCGTTGCCTGCCGTCGATTAGAAATCTTTAATGCTGGATGATAGGGTTCTAATTGTGATTGTTTCCTGTGCTTGCGCGGAAGTGGTAATTTTGCGGCATGATGATGAAACGATACATTTTAGTAAGGCTGCGACTGGCAAGGAGTAGGCTGCGCCACCGTTAGCCGCCGCAAACGGTCTCGCCATTGTCGCCGCCGGCATGATCCTTGTCAACGTACTATCTTTGCATATTATTCAAAAAATCTCATTCAATGTCAGTTCGTTTTAATGCGTTTTGCATCGTTTTAATAGGGTATTAAAATGATGCAGAGTGGTCAAGTAAATCGAAAAGAGTTACTATCTCGACGATTACATTATGTATTATCTCCTCTTCTGATTTGCCAAATTCAGAAAGGTGCTTCTTTCCAAGCCAGACATGGTCTTTTGCGTAACCTCTCTCTCCCAACATACCTGCAACCTTGTCATCATTGGGATTATATTGAGGCGTCTTATATTTGTCTTCATAAGCCTGGCGTATGTACAAATGGCTTTTGGCTATAGTTATACCGTATTGCGCATTTTCGTTCTTTCTGATTCTCGTTCCATGCGCATAGATATAAGAGGATAGTTTGCCAAGGACAGCTTGCTCTATCTGGCAGTAATCCAATTTGTCCTTTCTTTCACGTTTAACCTCATGCTTATTGTGATATGCCTGATTTTCTTTAGCACAAAAGTCTCTTAATTCGCCGATATTGATATGGTCTATGTCTTTTTTATATACATACGCAAAGAACCTGGCTATTAGTGCCTTTTCTTCCTTGGTCAAGTAAGCGGCAGGATGAGGGACGCCATAACAGGGGATGTCATTAAACTCACCCATAAGGATGCGACCCAAAACGGGATTATTGGCCTTGTCGTATCTAAACGAAAAGCCGGCAACATTTATAGAAGCCAATCGGCTAAAGGCATCTTTTCCACTTAGAAATACAATCATCTTGGGATTGCATAGTCTTATCAGTTCCAATGTCTGAGGAAAGGTCTGGGTCAATAAAGATCGGTTTAATTCTGCAGCTGTTGCTGTATTGAAGAATGTAGCATTAGCCATAACAAATCTGCTTTCATCATCCAGAACATTGGGATGACCTAAACCACTGAAATAGATTTTAAGATTTCTGAAATAATTCCATGTGTGATGCAGACTCCAGCTTGTGCAATTTCCATGTTTAGGGTTCTTACAGAAATTACCCGATACCAATTGCTCGGCTGTCATTCCCCGATGAGGGTCAATGCCCCAGTTGGGATTGGCTATCATGTCTTCATAATTACCACCAGAGCCAGGATTGATGCCGGCTATCAAGACATCAACGGAGTCGGTGCCAACAATATTGTTTAGGTCCGATTGTGAATAGAAAGCAGGGACATTATTTCTGCCCAACTCGTCAGCAATGCCATTATAAACTTTAATGGTCGCCTTGCCCCAATCCATCAACTCTTCTTTGGTCATATATGTATCGTTATTTGTTCATCATTCTATATTACGGCGTCTACAAAGCATAGCTGCCACATCTGTCACAGTTATTCAATACTCCTTTCTTTAACTAACGATTTCTATGCAACGATATTGTAAAGATAGCTCGAATTTGTTAAGACAAAGGATATACATAAGCCGATAGCGGTGCCACAGCCATTACCTTCATCACCTTCTCCACCCATGCAGCAAAGGCTGAGACCCTTGCTGTATGGGTGGAGATGGTGTTTATTCTGATTGCGGGGTGGGAAATAGTGATTGCGGGGTTTGCAGTCATTATTGCGGGCTTGGCAATCACTATTTCGTGCCACGAACCCAACTTTACTGTGGGCTCGGGCGAGATGGGCTTGGGCTCGGGTGAGATGGGGATGGTCGCTGACAAGATGGCTGTGGCCTCTGGCATGGCGGCAACGGACTCGGGCATATTGCCAGCGGGGGCTATCTTGGTCGGAGTCATGGGCGATGGAATGGGGATGGGGGCGGCGTCGGGGGCAATCGTGAGGGTGGCGACAGCGCAAATAATTGCAGCGGCGGGGTGCAATTGTTTGTAAACAAACACATTACTTAATAATAATTTTGTAACTTTGCACCAAAATAAATACAATCACAACAAATATGGAGAAGAATTTCAAGCGTACTACCGTGACTGCGGCGCTTCCTTACGCCAACGGCGGTGTGCATATCGGCCATCTCGCCGGCGTATATGTGCCTGCCGACATCTATGTAAGATATCTCAGACTGAAGAAAAAGGATGTGATATTCATCGGCGGAAGCGACGAGCACGGCGTACCCGTGACCATACGTGCCCGCAAGGAGGGCATCAGCGTGCAGGAGGTGGTAGACCGCTATCACAAGCTCATCAAGGACTCGTTTGCAGAGTTCGGCATCTCGTTCGACATCTACAGCCGCACCACCAGCAAGATACACCACAAGTTTGCATCCGACTTCTTCCGCAAGCTCTATGACGACGGCAAGCTCGAAGAGATCACCGAGGAGCAGTACTGTGACGAGGTGACCGGCGAGTTCCTCACCGACCGCAATATCGTGGGCACCTGTCCGCGCTGTGGTGCCGAGGGTGCCTACGGTGACCAGTGCGAGAAGTGCGGAGCCACGCTCTCGCCCGAGGAGCTTATCAATCCCACCAACAAGAACAACCCTGGCCACGGCCTCGTGAAGCGTCCCACCAAGAACTGGTATCTCCCGCTGGGCGACTATCAGCAGTGGCTCAAGGACTGGATACTGGAGGGACACAAGGAGTGGCGTCCCAATGTGTATGGACAGTGCAAGTCGTGGCTCGACATGGACTTGCAGCCACGCGCGATGACCCGCGACCTGGACTGGGGTATCCCCGTGCCCGTAGAGGGTGCCGATGGCAAGGTGCTCTACGTGTGGTTCGACGCGCCCATCGGCTATATCTCCAACACCAAGGAGCTCTGCGACAGCGACCCGGCCCGCTGGGGCAACTGGGAGAAGTGGTGGAAGGACGACGATACCCGCCTCATCCACTTCATCGGCAAGGACAACATCGTGTTCCACTGCCTCATCTTCCCCACCATGCTCAAGGCCCACGGCGGATATATCCTGCCCGACAACGTGCCTGCCAATGAGTTCCTCAACCTGGAGAACGACAAGATTTCCACCTCGCGCAACTGGGCGGTGTGGCTCCACGAGTATCTCGTCGATTTCCCCGGCAAGCAGGACGTGCTCCGCTATGTCCTCACAGCCAATGCTCCCGAGACCAAGGACAACAACTTCACCTGGAAGGACTTCCAGGAGCGCAACAACTCTGAGCTGGTGGCCATCTATGGCAACTTTGTCAACCGCGCGCTGCAGCTCACCAAGAAATACTGGGGCGGCGTGGTTCCCGCCTGTGGCGAGCTGACCGAGGTTGACCGACAGACTATCGCCGAGTTCAAGGACGTCAAGGCCAAGGTCGAGGAGCTGCTCGACGGCTTCAAGTTCCGCGACGCGCAGAAAGAGGCCATGAACCTGGCGCGTATCGGCAACCGCTATATCACCGAGTGTGAGCCCTGGAAGGTGTGGAAGACCGACTCCAAGCGTGTGGAGACCATCCTCTACGTGTGCTTGCAGCTCTGCGCCAACCTCGCCATCGCCTTCGAGCCTTTCCTGCCGTTCTCTTCCAAGAAGCTGCGCGCCATGCTCAATATGGACAGCTTCGAGTGGGAACAGCTGGGCAGCATGGACATCCTCGCCGCCGGCACACAGCTGGGAGAGGCTTCGCTGCTCTTCGAGAAGCTGGAAGACAGCGTCATCGACGCTCAGCTGCTCAAGCTCGAGAACACCAAGAAGGCCAACGAGGCTGCCAACTATGAGCCCGAGCCTATCAAGGACACCGTGGACTTCGACACCTTTGAGAAGCTGGACATCCGCGTGGGTCTCGTCACCTCGTGCGAGAAGGTGAAGAAGTCGAAGAAGCTGCTCAAGTTCCACATCGACGACGGCACCAAGGACGGCCGCACCATCCTCAGCGGCATCGCTGCCTACTATGAAGACCCACAGGAGCTCGTGGGCAAGCAGGTGTTGTTTGTAGCCAACTTCGCGCCACGCAAGATGATGGGCGAGGAAAGCCAGGGCATGATACTCTCGGCTGTCAACTACGACGGCACACTCTCTGTGACCACCACATCCAAGGATGTCAAGCCTGGAAGCCAGGTAGGATAAATATAGACTGTAGAGCCTCATGTGCCTTTCATTCCCTCGGGAAGTCTAAGGCTCATGAGGCTTTTCGCTTACCTTGGCGCGAGCATACGGGTCATGAGCAGAGCCCCAGCGCCGATCAGCCCCGCCCTGTCAGCCCTGCCAGCCGCCAGTGTGTTCACCCCGCCAGCCGTCAGCCGCCGCCCCGGTGCTCCAGTTGCTGCTCCGGAGAGACTGTATACCAACCCAAAAGTAACTATCCACTATCCGCACAACGATGAAGAGATACATCATCACCACACTTCTTGCCCTGGTAGCCATCGCGCTGCAGGCGCAGAACATCAAGGCCGTAGACCTGGGTCTGTCGGTCAAGTGGGCCGATGCCGACCTTGGCAGCGCCGACGGGGAGAGCAAGTACTACTTCCAATGGGGTGAGCCCAAGGGAGTATGGATGCAGGATTACAAGGCCTCTGCCTATCCCCCTGCCATCCAAGCCAAGCTGGACCCCAACAAGACCATATACAGAAGCCAGATAAGTAGCCAACTGGCCGAGCGAGTGGGCAAAGACAACATCCTTCTGCCCCAATACGATGCCGCCAGAGTCATTCTGCGCAGCCACTGGCGCATGCCCAACAAGGCAGACTGGACCGAACTGATAGAGAAGTGCAAGTTTGAGTGGGACAGAGTCAATGGCAGGAAGTGTATCAAGGTGACCGGCCCCAACGGCAACCACATCTTCCTCACCAACGGCGGATGGCTGGATAGCGACAACAACAAGCTGAAGAAATACTATATAGGCAAGGTGAGCTACTATTGGTCGAGCGAGGTCATGAACTATGGCTATGGCCCCGCCGAGATTATCTCCTTCTGGTGTAACAACAACCCCAAAGGCAAGATAGAGCCCCGCATCGACACATGCGACTTCCCCGCGCGCGGCATCCTTGTACGCCCCGTCTACGACGACCGCACCCCCGCCCCGCAGCCGGCTCCCCAGCCCGCACCCAAGCCACAACCCCAACCCAAGCCCGCTCCCGTGGTGACCGTCAAGGCTGTGCCCACATTCACCTGGACCACCCTCCCCGCCACCACCACGCTGACCAGCGTGAAGATATCGGTGGGCATACGCTCAAAGAGCCAGATTACCGCCACACATGTCTATGTCAACGGTCAGATGTATCGTGGGATCAAGGCGGTGACCAACGATGGCTCGGATATGCGCATCGAGCAAACCGTGCCCCTCGTCGAGGGTAGCAACATCATCAAGGTGAGCGCCACCAATGCCGACGGCACCGCCACCTCCGAGCGCACCGTAGTGCGCCAGACCACCAAGCCGGTGACGGCGACCCAGGGCAAGCGCATCGCCCTCGTCATAGGCAACTCGGCATACCCTGCCCAGCGGCTCGCCAACCCGCAGAACGACGCCGCAGATATGGCTGCCAAGCTCAAGACGCTGGGCTTCGAGGTTATCCTGCTCCAGAACGGCACCAAACGGCAGATGGACGACGCCATCAACCAGCTGGGACAGCGCGCACAGGGCTACGACGCCGCCATGTTCTACTACGCCGGTCACGGCATACAGTACAAGGGCGCCAACTACCTTATCCCCATCAACGCCAATATGCACTCGGCGAGCGATGTGGAGTATGAGTGTACCGACTTGGGCCGCGTGCTCGACAAGCTCGACGAGTCGGGCTGCAAGATGAAGATTATCGCTCTCGACGCCTGCCGCAACAACCCCTTTGAGCGCAGCTGGTATCGCGGAAGCGCCGACAGGGGTCTCTCGGCTGTCAATGCGCCCGTGGGAACATTCATCTCCTACGCCACAAGCCCGGGTAGCGTGGCTGCCGACGGCCAGAACCGCAACAGTCCATACACTACAGCACTGCTGCAGACGCTCGACACGCCCGGACTGTCTATCGAGACGGTGTTCAAGCGTGTCGCCGCCAGCGTGTTCACCGCCACCAACCGTCAGCAGACGCCCTGGTACTCCAGCTCGCTGTTCCAGGGAGACTTTATCTTCAACAACAAGTAGACAGACATGAGAATTACATCACTCCTCATAACCCTGCTCTGTGCCACCGGCATGATGGCGCAGAGCGAATATGGCACCGGACTGGTCTTCGACGACGACGCCTACGCCCGCATACCGCGCCAAGCCACCCTGCTTACCCGCGACTACACCGTGCTGCCCAAGGCCTACTCTCTGAGGCGCTTCTGCCCCGTCGCCCGCAACCAGGGACAGTTTGGAACCTGCACCAGCTGGGCCACATCATACGCTGCACGCACAATAGCCGACGCCATACGCAACGGGTGGACATCGCAGATAGTGATAGACCGCGAGGCGTTCTCGCCCATATTCGTCTACAAGCAAATCAAGGGCAGCAACAAGCCCGGATGCAGCGACGGCACATCCATACAGGACGCCCTGGACCTGCTCACCGAGAAGGGCGCGCCCAAGTTCAGAGACTTCAACGTGCTCTGTGCCGACTACATCCCCGCAGCGCTCTTCGACAAGGCGCGGAACCACACTATAGACGACTACAACACCCTCTTCTACCCCTTCGACACCTACGATGAGAAGGTGAGGACGGTCAAGAAGGCGCTGTCGCAAGACATGCCGGTCATCATCGGTATGTCGGTGCCCAACTCGTTCTTCAAGTGCAAGGACGTGTGGGTCAAGACCGAGACCAACAATGACGGCGGCGGCCACGCCATGTGTGTGGTGGCTTACGACGACTACAAGTACGGCGGCGCCTTCCTCATCCTCAACAGCTGGGGCACCGCATGGGGCAACAACGGTTATACCTGGGTGAAGTATCGTGACTTTGCCGACAACACCCGTTATGCCTTTGAGATGTATGTGGCCAAGAGGCCCAAGCCGCAGCCACAACCCAAACCGCAGCCTCAACCCCAGCCCAAGCCGCAGCCACAGCCCAAACCGCAGCCACGCCCCCAGCCGGTCGTGCCCACCTACAGACTGGCAGGCTCACTGCGCTTCCAGCTCTCCACGGGCGAGACTATGGCAGCCACGCTCAACGCTGGCATCTACCGCATGAAGTCGGCATACATCTCCGGTACCCGCTACCGTCTGTATGTCACCAACAGCGCCCCCGCCTATGTCTACATCATCGGCTCGGACATCACCAACAAGGTGACGCGTGTGTTCCCGCCGACCGACAATATCAGCCCTGCCCTGCTCTACAGCTCGAGCAACATAGCCATACCCGACGAGAAGTGGTATATCGAGATGGACGACACCCGAGGCACCGACCACGTGTGCGTCATCTACTCGGCCAAGCCCATAGACATCAAGGCGCTGATGGCACAGGCAGAGAGGTCGGCAGGCTCCTTCAGCCAGCGCGTGCGACAGGCTCTGGGCTCGCGCGCCGTAGCAGCCTCGGCCATCACCTACACCCCCGGGCAGATAGGGTTCAAGGCTGAGAGCACCGCTACCGCCGTTCCCGTATTCATAGATATCCAACACCAATAAGCAACAACCACTTACAAGAAATGAAGAGAATAATAGCAATGGGCGCCATGCTCCTGATGGTACTCACAGCCATGGCCCAAATGGAAGACCCCGTAAAGTTTACCGCCGAAATCAAGACCGGCAAGACCGCAGAGGCAGAGATAGTGTTCAGCGGGCGCATCGAGGCCGGCTGGCATATCTACTCGACCGACCTGGGCAGCAGCGGACCCACCGAGGCTTCGTTCCATGTCAACAAGGCCGACGGTATAGAACTCGTAGGCAAGCTCATGCCCCGCGGCAAGGAAAAGAGCCACTTCGACCAGATGTTTGGCATGAACGTGCGCTACTTTGAAGGCACCGCACAGTTTGTCCAGAAGATACGGTTTACCAAGCCGACCTACACCATCGACGCCTACCTGGAGTATGGCGTGTGCAGCGACGAGAACTGTCTGCCGCCGGGTGAGGTAGCGCTCAAGAAGAGTGGCAAGTCGCCCGCCGTGGCTGCTGCCACCGAGCCCGCAGCTGCCGAAGTGGCCGAGACTGCAGCCCCAGTCGTGGCCGACAGCACTGTGGCTCCTGCCGACAGCGCCGTGGCTCCCGTCACCGCCAGCACCGAGACCCTCTGGTGGCAACCCGTGACCGAGCAGCTCGAGGCGTTAGACAGCGAGGCCAACATAGCCAACCACTCGCTGTGGTACATCTTCATCGTAGGATTTATCGGTGGACTCCTCGCCCTCGTCATGCCCTGCATCTGGCCCATCATCCCGATGACCATCAGCTTCTTCCTCAAGCGTGCCAAGGACGACCGCCGCAAGGGCATCAAGGACGCCATGACCTACGGTCTGTCTATCGTCGTCATCTATCTGGGTCTGGGCCTGCTCATCACCGCCATCTTCGGCCCGAGCAAGCTCAACGAGCTCAGCACCAGCGCCGTGTTCAACGTCATCCTGTTCCTGCTGCTGCTCGTCTTCGCTTTCTCCTTCTTCGGCTGGTTTGAAATCAAGCTGCCCGACCGTTGGGCCAACGCCGTAGACAGCAAGGCCAGCAGCACCACAGGTCTTATCTCGATATTCCTCATGGCATTCACGCTCGTGCTGGTATCATTCTCCTGCACCGCGCCCATCATAGGTCTGCTGCTGGTGCAGACTGTCACCACCGGCGACTGGCTGGCGCCCACCATAGGCATGCTGGGCTTCGCCTTGGCATTGGCTCTGCCCTTCACACTCTTTGCCCTGTTCCCCTCGTGGCTCAAGTCGGCACCGAGGTCGGGCTCGTGGATGACCACCATCAAGGTCGTGTTGGGATTTGTCGAACTCGCCTTCTCGCTGAAGTTCCTCTCCGTCGCCGACCTGGCCTACGGCTGGCATCTGCTCGACCGCGAGGTGTTTCTCTCGCTGTGGATTGTCATCTTCGGAGCCATGGGCCTCTACCTCATCGGCAAGCTGAAGTTCCAGGAAGACGCTGTGGGCGGCGAGATAGACAAGCCCATGCCCGTGCCCTGCATCATGGCGGGACTCTGCGCCATAGCCTTCGCCATCTATATGGTGCCCGGACTCTGGGGAGCGCCCTGCAAGGCCATCAGCGCCTTTGCGCCACCCATCAACACCCAGGACTTCAACCTCAACACCAAGACCGTAGAAGCCCATTACCACTCCTATGAAGAGGGAATGGCGGCTGCCAAGGCACAGGGCAAGCCGGTGCTCATCGACTTTACCGGCTTCGGCTGCGTCAACTGCCGCAAGATGGAGGCTGCCGTATGGACCGACCCCACCGTGGCAGATATGCTCAACAACCAGTACGTGCTCATCTCGCTCTATGTAGATGACAAGACGCCGCTGGCAGAACCCGTCGAGGTGAGCCTCAACGGACAGCAGCGAACCCTGCGCACCGTCGGCGACAAGTGGAGCTATCTGCAGGCAAGCAAGTTTGGCGCCAACGCCCAACCCTACTACATCGCCATCGACAACGACGGCCGTCCGCTCAACCATGCCTATGGTTTCAAGGAGGATGTGGCCGCCTATATCGACTATCTGCAGCAGGGTCTGAACACCTATCGCCGATAGGTCCAATCCCCCACCACGCATAGAGGCCCACGCCGACAGCCCCGCAATGAGGAGCATCGGCGTGGGCCTTTTATTGATATTTAACATACATCATCCCCACGGGTTGGAGATTTATATCTATCTTTGTCAAAATAACTATTTCCTACCTTATTATATATATGGGCACTTCCGACTTTACCAACCCCTACAACGAGACCAATGCCGACGCCGCCAAGCGACTCTACACCAGTGCTACCCAGAAGTACGACCTCAAGGACTATGCCGAGGCCGTAAGACTCTATGAGCAGGCGTGGCAGAAAGCCCCCTATGTGGGCACTTTCCACAATCTTGCACTCTGCTACTACCACGGTTGGGGCACGGCGAAGAACGCTATGCGGTGTCACGACCTAACGTTCCACGCCGCGCGGATGAACGATGCGCAGTCCATGTACAACCTGGCTTCGTTCTACAGCTCGGGCTTCGGATGTGAAGCCAACCCGAAGAATGCCCGCTACTGGCTGGAGCAGGCTGCCAACAAGGGCTACATCCCTGCCCGCTACACCCTCGCCGTCAAGCAGCACGCCGAGGCGCAAGCCAATCCCCCGCTGCTCCATTTCTGCTACCGCAACCTCAAGGCAGCAGCCGACAACGACCACGAGAAGGCGCAACGGCTGATGGCCGAATGGTTCGGACCGATGACCGAAGAAGAGTGGCAGGGCATGACGACCATAGATATGTTCAACAGAGGCTGCAACTGGACCAACGGCACCAACGGCTACAACCAGAACTACGTACTGGCGCTGCGTTGCTACTATGCCGCCGCCAGCCGCGACTACGATGGCGCCTGGTGCAACATCGGTTGGATACTGGCAGAGCAAGACCGGATGAGCGAGGCCAATGAGGCGTACCTCAAGGCTGCCAACCTGGGCAACAAGATAGCTATGGTAAACCTCGCCAACAACCTCTTCTACGGCAGAGGATGGGCAAAGGACGAAGACGGAGCCCGACAGTTTCTGCTCATGGCAAAGAGCCATGGCTACGAGGGCTTCGACGAGATAATGGCTGGCTACTTCCCCGAAGACGAGGTGGATCGACAGGCCGAGGGCATGACTCCCTACCAGATGGTAAGACGGGGATGGACGCTCATGGAGGGCCGCGACGGTGAGGCGCGCAACCTCAGGGTGGCTGCGCTGTGGTTCGACCGCGCCGCCCGCAATGGCTACGACGACGCATGGGTCTACCGAGGCCGGGCACTTGCTCTGCAGGGGCTCCACGACCAGGCTTTCGCCGCCTATCGTGAAGGTGCCGACCAGGGCAATATCGACTGCATGGGCATCCTTGGACGATGCTACGCCAAAGGTCTGGGATGCGAGCAGGACAAGGGGCGTGCCATGGACTGGTGGGATAAGGCGTACCACAGATTTCACCCCAGAGCGGGCAAGATGATGACCAAACTCTGTCCCGTAGCGGCTCGCAAGAGGATGGCGCAGTACATGATAGACAACATGAAGATGTGTATCGACCTGGACTTCCGCTTCGACGATGTCAATGTCAGGAAACTGGCCGACGAGCTGATAGACCACGAGGAGTATGACACTGCGCGCACGCTGCTCAGGCGCTGCGTCTCGACCATAGCCAACAACGTGGGCGGCAGCGACCTCTACGAAGACGTGCTCGTGCAGCTGGCGTGGGTTTACTTCATGGACGGTAAAGGCGACGACAACTACAACGCGCCTTATTACAACACCCGCGCAGCCCACGACATCGCGATACTCATCGGCAATGACTACAGGGGCAGCGACAGGGGCAAGGCTGAGTTCAGGCTTGCTAATATCTTCGACGAGTGCTTCGCCAACTACGAGGACTATGAGATCGGACAGCTGGAAGAGCACTTCAGCCAAGATTGGTACAACCGACGGGCATACCACTATTTTGCCATAGCGGCAGAGCATGGGTATTACTATGCCATGTTCCGCCAGGCGGTGGCGCTCATCTATGGCTTGCCGGTGGCGGAGGATTACGACAAGGCCTACGAGCTGCTCTGCCGGTGTCAGGAGTATCAGCCCAGGGCGCTCGCCTTATTGGGTCTGATGCATTTTGACCCAAAATACGGCCGCCAAGACTATCAACAGGCACGCGAATACTATGAAGACATGGTCGAAGAACTCGATATAGAGGGAAACGGCGCCCTCACGGTCAGGACGTCCATGGCCTGTGTCAATCTGGCAGACATCTACATCGGGCTAAACACGTATGCCTACGACCGCAAGGCGCAACAGCTGCTCGAGATAGTGCGCGACTACCACGGCTATCCACACGCCGACGCCGACGCTCTCTATGGCTACATGATAGTCCAGGGCCGATGCGACAACGGGAGATACTCCTACGACGACGGCGTCGAAATGATGCGCAGAGCCTATCGCCAGCACGACGACCGCGCAGCCAAACTGCTGCGTAAATGTGGATTATAGGCGCGTTTTAGTTAACAATTGTTATAGCGAGATAACATTTAACTAACAAAGTTGTGCTTTTGAACCTTTTGTGCAAACTATTGCAATACTTTTGCGTGTAGAAACAACACCTAAAGCATTACAATATGAAAAGAGAAATGGTTATCTCCTCGGCACAGCCAGCAGTTGAGTTCAAGAGCATCAGCAGTAGAATAGCCGCAGCGGTACGCATGCCGCTGGTGGCACTGAGTCGCTATTATTCGATGGTTCTGGAGCGCGAAATCAACATCCGCCAGACCCTCATGCTTCTCAATGCGCAGACAGCCTTTGTCTTCGCCGTTTTTCCCGTCGACGGCCCGCTCGTCCTTCGTGCCCTCTGCGCCGCATGGCTATGGCATGCCGTCAAGAAATGTCGCAACATACTTACCAACTAATCTATGATATACCTCGTAGGGCTATCCCGCCATTCTCATCTTGTCACAATAGAAGCGGGATAACCCTATACGTAGCAATTATCTTTATCTCTCCCAATCCATAATGGCATCCCAGTCAGACAGGATGCCCATAATCTAATACAATGAACACCGAGGGGGCCTCGCCAGCAGTCCACACCAAGTAGGAGGAAAGCGGCGGGTGGCCCCTCGCTTTGTGTAGTGGGACAGGAGATAGAACGCCGAAGCCCCTCTCCAACTCTCCCCAAGGGAGGGCCGGGGAGGGGCCACCCATCTGCAGCGGCAGCTCTGTAGGAGTTGCGATTACACAGCCCAGGGTTGCGGGCATGGCCCGCTACCCTGGGTAGCTGCCCCACTAATATTGCTACTCTGTAAGAGTTGCGTTTAGCCGTAGGCGTTATACTCAATCTTCTTATTTCCGCCAACCCATTTCTGCCCATTAACCTGCTGCGGGTAACGCCTTCGGCTAATCGCAATACTTACAGCATTGCTTTCTCTTTTTTTGTCCTTACCCAGGGTAGAGGCGCTGCGCACCTCAACCCTGGGCTGGGAAATCGCAACTCCTACAGAGTTGCCAAGGACAAACGAGCTGGGAAATCCACCGATGCCGGCACGCACTCGACGGTAACATACAGCAAATCCATCGTGGATGGCACGCCCACAACGGCAACTCTAAAAGAACATAAAACAAGCATTTTTCCGTAAAATGTGGATTAAAATTCCGTAAAATATGGATTTTAATTCCGTGGTTTGTGAATTATATGAGAGGAAACAACAAACACGGCAAGGCTGGTGTCATGAGGATAAGAACGATAATACCCCATGGCATGCCATGAGGTATTATTATAAGGTTCTCCGTATGAAGCTTTAACCCAAAGTACATCGTTGACGGTACGCACCCAATGGCAATATGTGGGAAATCCATCGTGGATGGTACGCACCCAACTGCAACTCTGTAAGAGTTGCGATTCCACAGCCCAGGATTGCGGGCATGGCCCGCTACCCTGGGTAAGACACCCGCTAACATAGCAACGCTGTAAGTGTTGCGTTTAGCCGTAGGCGTGTACCTTCCTGAAAAAAGTTGAATGGATTTTACATTAACCCGACTATAAGTTGATTGTTTTTTTACTTAACCCTAGTCAAGGTTGAATTTATTCTCTTAACCCTATTGAAAGTTGAGTATTGTCTT
>NZ_NPJM01000034.1:0-30441 GCF_002251455.1 Prevotella sp. P4-51 | reverse complement strand
GGTTCAAGATTATGTAACTTTGCCTGTGAAAGGCTCCTCTTATTTGTATGCAGATATGAAATCTGCACACAAATAAGAGGGAAAGAATAAAAAATCAGAGCCGTGACACAGTTCTGTTTACACTACCAAATTGAGGTAATTTCCATATTTATACGCAACATAGCACCGATAACTCTGAGGAGTTTAACCTTATCTTTGGTTGTGTTAGGCATGACAATCCATCGCTCATTGTCTATCTGTACTTGTCCGTTAAACATCTTTGATGTTGTTATAAGTGGTTTGCCACACCAAGTTAGTTCTTTTTGCTTGATTTTATCTATACCAATTTCCCTGATTACTTCAAGGAACGTATTTGTTATTGAATTATTGGCAAAACATTGCCCATCTGGTAATTTTACGAGTATTTCGCCTTTTGTTCTAGTGCGCTTTTCTTTGTTAGGGTTGTCTTGTGCTACAAAGTCTTCTCCCAACTCTATTTTTAATCCTAAAGACAATTGCTCATTTATAGCATTTAATTGCAGGAACTTTGTGTCCGAGTTTGATTGTGTGTTGAGATGCCAACCATTGCAAACAGGCTTCATCCATTCCTTGTATTTGGGATATATTTCTTTTGATAACAATGGCAGGTGGCATGACTGTAGTTTTATATTGGCTATAACATCATCGCCCAACTCTTGCATGGTTGCTATCATTGTATCGGTTGTACTTTTATAACAAAGGACTTTTCCATTGGGGAAGGTTACTCTTAAGAGTTTTCTCCTCGCTCTATCTCGTTTTACTTCTTCCATGTAGCTTTATATTAATGATACTTCAGTTTTTTTGTGCAGCATTGCAACGATTACTCGCAGAGGTTTTAGCTTTTCTTTAAGCAGCAAATCAATCAACTTTTATCCTTATCACTCTTATTCCGGTCTGTTTGGGATGCTTGCTCATATATACTGCGAGCGTCATAGGTTCTTCCACTACTTTGTGTCTTATTTGTGAGGCGTTGAGGAGATGTAGGCCGTCGGCGTGCCAAACAGCTATGCCTATGTGGGATGTGTCGAGTCCTTGTTTGGATGTGGTAATGGCCAGTATGTCGCCATCCTTTATGGTCTGGCGCATGAGCGTTGAGTTGTTTATTGATTTCTTCGGAATATAGGCCACAGTGCGTCCGGTCAGTTTTTGCTCCGTATCTCTGATTTCTTTTATGGCCTTTGGTTTGCCATGCAGCATAGGGTAGAGGTGGCTGTGGGTAGACATGAAATCAATGTTGAGTTGCTGGCGGCCGGTGAATGGTCGTCCTTTATGCGAAATCTCCTTAATCAGCCCCATCTCGGTGTTGTCGTCAATCCATGAAGTGAAATAATGCAGTCGTCGCGTGTAGCCTATTTTCCCTTGTTCGTAACGTATTGTTCTCAGCCAGCGGCAGTAATTTTCAAACCTGATGCTTTGTTCACGGGCACACAGCGTGAGCGCCATTACCGTCTCGACATATGTGGTGCAGTCGAGTTGGCGCAGGTTGACAACGAGCTGTTCGGATGGGTTCACCTCCAAGGTCTTGGCAACATAGGGAATGCCACGTAGTTGACGGGCAAAGTATATCATGAGATTTTTATCCTTGCCCAGGTGTCTCGCCTGCTTCAGCAGCGAAGTCACGCGTAGGCTGTCAGATGGCTTATAATCCACCTTCTTCTGTCCAATGGCATTGAGGCATAAGCCCCATATGACGACAGCGAGGAATATTGTATGTTTCATCGTCGGTCGAAGTTAAATCCTATATAAATGTTGACATTGCCAAAAGTATTATTGGTCGTTATCTGGCTTTTGTGATAATTATACGAATGGAATACAGCATTGGCTCCCACAAACCATTTGGTGTTGTTCCATACTATACCCATACGGCCAATTGCATCAATGTTGGTATTGTGCAGTGAAAGCTGTTTGAACCAAGGTTTGTCTTCATGGTTGTCGCCACGCGTGGTCTTGTATGAAAGCCCAATAGACAGGGAGGCGTCAATTAGCAGGTTGCGCACGGGCACCCAATTGTATGCGTATCCTCCAGAGATGGAGTAGTCGGTATAATCGATGTGGGGAGGCAGGTTGCGATTGGCATCAAGTCCGTTGGGCGCAGTATAGCCCGTATGTTGCTTGATAATGGCAGACAGTTTCATCCAGTCCATATTCAAGCCATGTCGCGTATAACCGATACCCGCCATAAACGAACCGGCCGAACGTCGCTGTACCGTGCTTTGACTGTAAGCAGCGGGATAAGAGAATTTGCGGTGGTTGAAGATATAATATAGGTTGAAGCCCTTGATGCTTGCTTCTATTCCATCAAATGGCAAATCCTTCAATCCCTCGGTATCATATTGTCGTCCTACATCAATTTCCTTGATTTTGTAGTTGTCTCCCGTGCGACGATAGAACAGGTCAACGCCTATCTGATTGGAATATAGACTCAGGTTGAAGTCTTGGTTGCGTCCGCTCTCTTTGATGTGGGCCACGTCGAGGGTATAGCCCAGGAATATCCATCTCCACCCGAAGTAAGGGCCGACCTTTATGCGCGGCTTGGGGGCAAAGACTACATTCATTCCGTCACTGCTGCTCAGGCGATATACCTCATAGGTGTTGGTGTTCTGAATCATTGCAGCAAAATTATATCGCTGCGGTTCCACATAGTTGGTATCTACACGGCTGAATTCTTTGACAAAGTCATACAGGACTCCTATCACACCCTTCTTTTGAGGTGGGATAGAGTCATCTGCCATAAGTGGTGAAGATGTGATGAGCAATATGATAATCAGATAGAGATGTCGGAGCATACAGCCTACATTTTTCCCAATATGCGATCCATCACCCAGTTGGTGGGAGTTGCGCTCACGCTGGTCGATGTGCAGATGTTCAGACCCTGCAGGTCTTCTATCACTTTGCGTATAATCGGTAGTTGCACGTAAGGAGGGTTCTTGACCTCTATCTCTGTCAAACCTTCTGAGGTTACCAGACGGATAGGTTTGTAGTTGAAGACAGAGAAAGACAGCATACCTTGTTCGCCGACTATCTCTATGCAGTCTTCTCTGGCACTTTGGTGGCCCACGAAGCACCATGACCCGCTGCCGACCAGTCCACTCTCAAAGCGGAAGCAAGCGCTTATGGTATCTTCTGCGGTATAGAGGTGGGCGCGGTTGGTGCAATAACCGTGGGCTTTGACGATAACGCCAAAGATGTCTTGCAATAAATCAAGTTGATGAGGGGCCAGGTCGTAGAAATAACCACCACCAGAGATGTCTGGCTGCAGGCGCCATGGCAGTTCGCGGGTGGAGTTATAGTCCAATTCTCGGGGAGGAGCGGAAAACCTTACCTGCACGTTGGTAATATTGCCAATGCGCCCTTCGCGTATGATTTCTTTGACGCGCTGGAAGTAAGGCAGGTAGCGGCGATAGTAGGCCACATAACAGGGCACTCCTGTCTGCTCGCTTATGCGGTTGATGCGTACGCAGTCGTCATAGCTTGCAGCCAATGGCTTTTCCACATATACCGGCTTGCCTGCACGCATCGCCATAATGGCAAAAGTGGCATGACTTGATGGTGGGGTGGCAATATATATGGCATTGATATCCGGGTCGTCTATCAATTCCTGGGCATCCGTGTACCATTTGCGTATATTGTGTCGCTCCGCATAGTTGCGCGCTTTCTGTTCGCTGCGGCTCATTACCGCTTCCACATGCGAACCTTCCACTTCGGCAAAGGCGGGACCAGACTTCTTCTCGGTAACCTCGCCGCAACCAATAAATCCCCAACTGATTTGTTTCATCTTGTTTGCTTTTTCAGAACATTTGATACAAAGTTACGGCAAAGCGGAGATATTACAAAAAAAAAGTCGTAATTTTGCATATATAATTAAAGCAACGATATGGAAATTAAGAATTCTCAGTTTGTTATTTCAGCGCCTACAGTCGAAAAATGTCCAAAAGACAACAAGCCCGAGTATGCTTTTATCGGTCGAAGCAATGTAGGTAAATCAAGCCTCATCAATATGCTTTGTAATCATAAGGGCCTGGCCAAGACCAGTGCCACCCCCGGCAAGACTCTTCTTATCAATCTGTTTCTTGTCAATCGTGAATGGTATCTTGTCGATCTCCCAGGATATGGTTATGCCAAGCGTTCTAAATCCGTGCAAGACCAACTGCAGCGTATGATTTCGAGTTACATACTCCAGCGTCAGCAGTTGGTCAATGTATTTGTACTCATAGATATTCGCCATGACCCGCAGAAGATAGACCGTGAGTTTATCGATTGGCTGGGCGTGAGCAGCGTTCCTTTCAGTATCGTTTTTACCAAGGCCGACAAACTCGGCCCCGTCAAGGCTCGTCAGAATGCAGAGCGCTGGATGGAAAGCCTCAGAGATACATGGGAAACGTTGCCTCCATATTTTATCACGAGCAGTGAGAAGAAGACCGGACGTCAGGAGGTGATAGACTATATTGGACAAATCAACGACTCGTTGGCTGCTGCTGATTAATACGTCGATACGATGGCAAGTCAGAATACTATTCTTGATGTACAGAACGTAAGCAAGCGTTTCGGCGCTCGTGAGCTTTTCGCCAATCTTTCGTTCAGCATAGCCGAGGGGCAGAAGGTAGGCCTCATTGCCCGCAACGGTACTGGCAAGTCTACGCTGCTGTCAATCCTTACTGGCAGAGAGAGCCAGGATGAAGGAGCTATTGTTTATCGCAATGGAATACGCACGGGGTATCTGGAGCAGGAACCTGTGTTTAATCCCGATGACACCGTGTTGGATGCCTGCTTCAACCATCAGGGCGATGATGAGAAGATAGTGAAGGCCAAGCAGATATTGACCCGGCTTAAAATCGCAGACCTCTCTCAGCCGATGGGGCAACTCAGTGGCGGACAGCGCAAGAGGGTGGCCCTTGCCAATGCGCTCATTACCGAGCCCGATTTCCTGATATTGGACGAGCCTACCAACCATTTGGACCTCGAGATGATAGAATGGCTGGAGGGTTTTCTCCAGCGAGGCAACAAGTCGATACTAATGGTTACCCATGACCGTTATTTTCTTGACCGTGTGTGTGATGTAATCCTCGAACTGGATGACCATACCATTTATACCTATCGTGGCAATTATGCCTATTATCTTGAGAAGCGTCAGGAGCGCATTGACAATCGTCGTGCCGAACAGGCTCGCGCCGCCAATCTGTATCGTACCGAATTGGAGTGGATGCGCCGTATGCCTCAGGCCCGTGGCCACAAAGCCAAGTATCGTGAGGACGCATTCTATGAACTCGAAGTCCGCGCCCATCAGCGTATTGAAGAGCGCCAGGTAAGACTCAAAGCATCCAATGTATATATAGGTTCTAAAATCTTCGAATGTCAGTATGTTTCCAAACGGTTTGGCAAGGATAAAGTTATACTCGACAATTTCTATTACAATTTCGCCCGTTTCGAGAAAATGGGCATTGTGGGCAACAATGGTACTGGAAAGTCTACCTTTATCAAGCTGCTGTTAGGATTGCAGCGGCCGGACGAGGGAAGGTTTGATATCGGCGAGACCGTCAAGTTCGGATATTATTCACAGGACGGCCTGCAGTTTGACGAGCAAGAGCGGGTCATCGACATTATCACCAAGCGTGCCGAGTATATCGACCTTGGTGGCGGGCGCCACCTCTCTGCTTCCCAGTTTTTGCAGCGCTTCCTCTTCACGCCCGAAGAGCAGTACGACTATGTGTATAAACTCAGTGGAGGACAGCGACGCAAACTGTATCTCTGTACTGTGCTGATGGAGAATCCCAATTTTCTTATTCTTGATGAGCCCACCAATGACCTGGACATACAGACCCTCCAAGTCCTGGAAGAGTATCTGCAGGATTTCCCCGGTTGCGTCATCGTCGTAAGCCATGACCGTTATTTTATGGATAAGGTCGTTGACCATATCCTTGTCTTTAAGGGCGAGGGTGTGATAGATGATTTCCCTGGCAACTATACACAGTATCGGCAGTATTCGGCCTTGCAGAGCAAAGAGGAAGCCAAGGTAGATGCCTCTGTCAAGGAGAAGAAGATTTATCGCAACGACAGCCGTCGCCGTATGTCGTATAAGGAGAAACGGGAGTTTGAGCAGCTCGAAAAGGATATCGCATCACTCGAACAACAACAGCACGAGATAGAAGAAGCACTCTGTAGCGGTACACTCAGCGTCGAAGAACTCACGGAGAAAAGCCGTTTGCTGCCCAAGCTCAAAGAAGAAATTGACGAGAAGAGCATGCGGTGGCTGGAGCTCAGTGAAATCGAAGGTTAAATGAATTATGATGATTATGCGTTACGTTAATTACACATTATATATCCTTTGGGCTACAGTGGCATTGCTCTATGCGCAACCTGCTGACGCCATCCGTCGCAACCCAAATACGGCTGCTGCCATCCATCTTGCCCAGCAGAAGAATATCGGTCTTCAGAGCATCACCGAAAATGCAGCTCGCGCCCATGTTGGTTTCTTGGCTCACGATTTAATGGAAGGTCGTCAGGCGGGGATGCGTGGGTCACAGTTGGCCCAGCAGTACATAGTCTCACACATGCGCCAATTGGGATTGCAGCCTTACGAGTCAGCCTCATTTCTGCAACCGTTCAACGCCGCCGCACGCCCTTCGCTACGTCGCAGTCCACGTTATTTTGTAGAGTCAGACTCCTTGGTTAATATAGCCAAAGGCCCTCATCATCTTCTCAGTTTGGCCAATGTGATAGCGTGTATCCCCGGCACTTCTACCGACGAAGTCGTAGTGGTAGGGGCGCATTTTGACCACGAGGGCCTTTCTCCCACATTGGTTGGAGACCAGATTTACAACGGAGCCGACGACAATGCCTCGGGTGTAAGTGCTGTGCTGCAGATTATGCAGGCTTTTGTCAAGAGCGGTGTCCGTCCACGCCGCACCATAGTCTTCGCCTTCTGGGACGGAGAGGAACTTGGGCTACTTGGCTCGCGTTATTTTGTGAACAGCCACAAAGATATCAGCCAGATTAAGGGTTATCTCAATTTTGATATGGTCGGCGGCAACAATCGCCCTGACGATTCTCAATATTTTGTGTACTTCTATACCGAAAGCCATCCTCGTATCGGTGAATGGCTTAAGGACGACATAGCCCACTGCCAGCTGGACCTGCATCCCAACTATAAACCGTGGGACAATCCTGTAGGAGGAAGCGACCAGAGTTCGTTTGCGCGTCACGCTATTCCTATCGTGTGGTATCATACTGATGCACAGCCGCATTACAATCAGCCTTCCGACGAAGCGTCAACCATCAATTACCCCAAACTCGCAGACATTACGCGCGCCTCGTTTCTGACGGCTTGGCATATGGTCAATGATGCGACGTGGTAACGAAAAAAGAGTAAGTTTGTTTTGTATTTTCTACATATTAAAGTAACTTTGCACCTATGAAGTGCATATATATATTCATATTATCAATATTTTGTACACTTGCCACACATGCCCAGACCGAATGTGAAGACACCTGCCAGCACATACATGGCATAGATATGAGCCACTATCAGGGAGATGTGTTTTGGGAGCAGATAGGAGACAATGCTAAGATGGCCTATGTCTATCTCAAGGCTACCGAAGGTGGTGACAATATTGACAGCAAGTATAAGCGTAACATAGAACTGGCTCATCAGAACGGCCTCAAGGTTGGTTCTTATCATTTCTATCGAGCCCGCATTCCCCAAGAGGTACAGTTGCGTAATTTTATGGCACAATGCAGGCCTGAAGACCAGGACCTGTTGCCCATGATAGACATCGAGACACGTAGTGGGTTGTCCGTGAAAGAGTTTACCGACTCGGTATTCAAGTTTCTCCAACTCGTAGAGGTGGCTTATCGTCAGAAGCCGTTAATCTATACCGGAGCCAACTTCTATGACCATCATTTCGCCGGCAAACTCAATGATTATAAGATTATGATTGCCCAATATACTCAGCGTGAGCCCATTTTGACCGATGGTCGCGACATCACCCTTTGGCAATACACGGCCAAAGGACGAATAAGAGGTGTCAATGGTCATGTGGACAAAAGTCGATTTATGGGTAATCACCGATTGCGAGAGATAAGATACCGACACCGATAACATAGATTAATAAACATATACGATTATGGCAATTATCAAATGTCCCGAGTGCGGTCGTGAGGTAAGCGACAAAGCGCCCGTGTGCCCGTCTTGCGGCGTTGAAATAGCAGGACATATCATCACTTGCCCCAAATGTGGCACAGTTTATTTCAATGACCAGTCCTGCTGTCCGACCTGTCACACTCCGACTCATCCAGAGACAGCGCAGGCACAACCCTCATATCAGGCAGAGCCCGTCACTTCGTCTTCTGCAGACGAGAAGCCAGCCAAGAAGAACACCAAGGTGATTATCTATTCATTCCTCTTTGCTATCGTCTTGGTTCTCGGAGGCATCTTTGTCTGGTATCAGGCACAGGGAGGTAAAGAAGAGGAAGCCTATACCTATGCCATGACAAGCGAAGACCCTGCCGTGCTGCAGAGTTATCTTACCACCTATACCAATGCGCCCGCAGAGCATCGTGACTCGGTGTCTGTGAGACTGGAGCGTCTGCAGCTGTCTGATGCAGAGTGGCGCGATGCCGTGGTAAGTGGCTCCAAAGAAGCAATGGAGGCTTATCTCAAAGCCCATCCAGGAAGTCTGCATCAGCAGGAGGCATTGCATCGGATAGACTCTATAGACTGGGCTATAGCCCAGCGCCTCAATACAGCGGAGGCTTATCAGGCTTATGCCGATGCGCATGCCAATGGCGAGCATATCGACGAGGCGACAGAGGCTATGAAGGATGCGCAGTCAAAGACCGTTATGCCCCAAGAGAAGGACGCCATAGTTACTCTTTTCCGCCATTTCTTTCAGAGCATCAACTCGAAGAATGAAGACGGCCTGAAGAGCACCGTTGCAGTCTTTATGGATTCCTTCTTAGGCAAGACCGATGCGTCGCCATCAGATGTGGTTACCTTTATGAAGAAGATTTATAAGGACGACATTACTAATATGAACTGGCGCTTGGGAAATGACTTCCAGATAGACAAGAAACCTTTGGACAATGACGAGTATGAGTACAGTGTGCAGTTCTCGGTATCTCAGGATATCACCCGTACTGATGCGAGCAAGGAGAAGCATGCCAAATATCTTATCAAGGCAAAGGTAGACGCTAACCATCTCATAAGTTCGTTCAACATGACCAAGGTACTGGAGTAAACCCAGTATGCAATCATGATAACCCAAATGTGCCATAGCCTGTTGCGGGCTATGGCACATTTGGGTTATCATATATCCATCATTCTTTGATTGCCGGCGCGACTGCCATTGCGTTCGCTGGTTCGTGCCTTTAGGCACGCGCCTTCGTGTCGTATGATGCGGGCTCACGTGTCAAATGGCGCATGACCACGTATCAAATGATACGAACTGCCCATGGCGGTCAGGAGAAATCAGAATAACGCTCAGAGAGGGAGCCGCATTGATTTGCAGGTTGTTTGGATGGCGATTTAGTTGTCTTTTATGATACTCTTGACATCGTCGATGCAGCCGTCATTTTCTGCCGGAGTGATGCCCAGTAGGTTGCATAGGAGTGTATAGACACTCACATTGCGGAAGGGCTTGACCTGGGCATGACGGATGTTAGGACCGATGGCTCTGAACATAGCCCACATATCAGTATAGGCTGGGTCGTAGCCATGCATGCCGCCAGAGTTAATCGGCTTGTCATATACCACCCACCCCAAATCGGGCACTGCCACCACATCGCCGATACATCCGTGTTCGGTATAGTGCAGATAGGCCGGGACCTGTTCTTTGCGCCATGCGCGCAGATGTGGCACTCCCTGCAGACGTTGGCAGATGGAGTCGACGGTTGCTTCGTGTTGCTGTACGTTGTCCCATGAGGCATAGATATTTACGGGAACGCTACCATAGGCTTTGTAGGGCAGATTGCCCAATAACGGGCGTAGTTCTATCTTGTGTGATTGGTCGACCCACGCCATGCCATGGTCGGAGAGCACTATGAAGTTGACCTGTTTTCCTATCGGCAGTTGGGTTATACGGCTATATAGGTTGCCCATCAGCGAGTCCATGCGCTCTACCGCCCGTCTGGTCTCGCGGCTATGAGGGCCATAGTTGTGTCCGCTCTTGTCGGGCTCGTTCATATATACCATGATGAGCTGTGGGCGCTTGTGCTTGCTCCGCTGCAGACACTCTATCACCTTGTTGCAGCGCTGTTCGAGGGTGAGGCGTGGCTTCTGGTCGTAGTCGAGATAGGTGTCGGGGTAACTATTGTGTATCTTTACATCAGAGCCTGCCCAATAGAATATGGCAGTACGCAGACCTTGGCGTTGGGCGGTCAGCCAGATGGGTTCGCCACCAAAGTATTTGGGGTCTTTCTTCATGATGCGGTTTGACAGGTTGAAGTCATATCCTGTCTCGCAGTCCATAAACTCGTTGGCAATGAGGCCATGATGCTCAGGCGTGAGACCTGTAGCCAATGAATAGTGGTTGGGAAATGTCTTGGAGGGAAAGCAGGGAATGAGCGAACTTGCCGTACCCTCATTGGCCATGCGGTCGAAGAAAGGAGTGTTGTACCATTGAGGGTAGTCCCATCGACATCCGTCAAGAGATATTACTACGGTGTAAGTTTCGCTTGTTGCAACAACTGCTATGGACCAACATAGCAGCATTATATTCAGAATGATTCTTCTCATATTTCTTATTATACTTGTTTTATGCCATCCAGATAGTTGCGGATAGCGTCTGTAAATACCTTTCCATAATGTACCTTTTTGAATTCACCGATGCCACTGATATGGCCAAATTCCTCGATAGTGGTGGGCTTCTCTGCCGCCAGCGAGTGGAGCACTTTGTCGGACAGGATGAGGTAGGCGGCGAAGTTCTGCTTGTCAGCAATCTTTCTTCTCAACACGCGTAACTGCTCGAAGAGCTGCTTGTCTTCGACTGCGGACAGCTTCAGTTCGGGTATCTCGGTTTGGCGTGCGGTCGATTCCTGGCGACCACGAGTCTCCTTCTTCTTGTATGGAGTCAAACTGATTTCAGAGACTTCTGCCAGCATGGCATTGCTCTTGCCATACAGGACCTCTTTGCCCATATCAGTCACTTTTGCATGATTGTCTTCGTCGTAGGCAATGCTGATGTATCCCATTTGCAGCATTTGCAACAGATAGTCACGCCAGCGGGATGTCGTAACATCCTTGCCGACGCCAAAGGTCTTTAGCTTTTGATACTCATGACGCATGACGGTGGGGGAGAGCATGCCGCGCAGAATCTCGATGACAGTTCCAATGCCTATCTTTTCTTCGGTCCGCATGATGGCGCTCAAGGCTTTCTGGACGAGTAGTGTGCCGTCAAACCTGCGTGGCGGATGCTGGCACACATCACAGTTGCCGCAATCGCAGTCACGCTCTTCTCCGAAATAGTTGAGCAATATTCTGCGACGGCACACACTGCTTTCGGCATATTGCTGCATACGCTCCAACTTCAGGTTATTCACGTCGTTCTGGCCACTGCTGTTGGCAAACTGTCTGAGCTGGATGATGTCGGCAAGTGAGTAGAACAGGAATGTGTCGGCAGGCGCGCCATCGCGTCCGGCACGTCCTATCTCCTGGTAGAAACTCTCGATGCTCTTGGGCAGATTGTAGTGGAATATCCAACGGATATTGGGCTTGTCGATACCCATGCCGAAAGCGATTGTGGCGCATACTACCATAGTCCGGTCGTTCTTGAAATCTTCCTGTATCTTGCGGCGCGTCTGCCCGTCGAGTCCTGCGTGATAGGCTTGGGCATTGATGTTGGCCTTTCTCAGCGACTCGGCAACGCTCTCTGTAGTCTTTCTGCTCAGACAGTAGATGATGCCGGCGTCGTTGGGGTGGTTGCGTATATATGCATTGATGATTTTCATCTTCTCTGCCTTGGTCGATTCGCGCCTGACAGCAAGCGACAGGTTGGGGCGGTCAAATGAGGATATATAGGTCTCGCCTTTGATGGCAAGCTGTTTCAAGATGTCTTCGCGGGTTATCTTGTCGGCCGTTGCGGTCAACGCCATTACCGGGACATTGGCAAACCGTTCTCTAATTATACCCAACTGAGAGTATTCTGGCCTGAAGTCGTGGCCCCACTGGCTGATACAGTGGGCCTCGTCTATGGCAAAAAGGCTGATGTTGAGCTGGCTCAAGAAGAAGGGAATCTCTGCTATCAGTTTCTCTGGTGACATGTAAAGCAGTTTGATTTCCCCGTTGGCACATTTGCGCCGAATCAGTAAGTCCTCTTCGGTGTTGTTGTTGCTGTTGAGGGCAGCCGCCGGTATGCCGTTTTCTACCAGTGCCTCCACCTGGTCGTGCATCAGACTGATAAGGGGTGAAACCACAATGGTAACGCCGTCAAGCATCAGCGCGGGTACCTGATAGCATAGACTCTTTCCACCTCCTGTTGGCATAAGCACAAGAGAATCTTTTCCAGCCAGCGTGGCGTCTATTATCTCACGCTGTAATGGGCGGAAGGAGTGGTAGCCGAAATACCTATTTAATATATTAATTGGGTCCATGATAAGTAAATTTGTAGCAAAGGTACAAACAAATGGAAAAAAAGTTGACAAAAATGACATTAATTTCAAAATTGTGGCTAATTTTGCAGTAGTAAATATCAGGAAACAAGAGTTATAGCATATAGAAGATGACAAAATACAATATTACAGAGGCTCGGGAGAGAGAGGCAGCCTATCGCTCATTGATAAATCCTAAATTGATGGATGAATTGAAGCAGAAAATACTTGAGGTAATCCTTATTCAGAAGAAATACAAGGACAAGAATTATTCTGCCAAGAATCTGGCTGAGGATTTGGGCACCAATACTCGTTATATATCTGCCGTGGTCAATGTGCGCTTTCATATGAATTATACATCCTTTGTCAATAAATATCGTATAGAGGAGGCTATGGGCATTCTCACAGACCGTCGCTATACCCACATGAAGATGGAGGATATTTCTCAGATGGTAGGCTTTGCCAACCGCCAGTCGTTTTATGCTGCTTTCTTTAAAATCAATGGTTGTACTCCCCGCGAATACAAACTGCGTTATGCCCAGCGTTCTGCTGGGGCTGACAGTTCCAGAAAATGAGAATGTCAGAGGAGATGTCCATTGAATCAAGTATAAGCTAAAAAGTCATGTTCCGATGAAGGAAGATTTCAATTATTCCGACGAGCGCTTTGCCGATATCCAGATGCTTCGTTATCGCTTGAACGGATTTGAGCAGTTGTCGCTCCGCAAGAAACTATATATCTACTATCTTTCTCAGGCCACTCTTTGTGGCCGTGATATCACGTTCGACCAGTTTGGCCGATACAATATTCGCATTCGCAAGATGCTGGAACAAATCTATCTCCATTATGAGGGAGATAGGCAGTGTGAAGAGTTTAAGGCATTGGAGATTTATCTTAAGCGAGTTTGGTTCTCTAATGGCATTTACCATCATTATGGATGCGAGAAGTTTGTACCGGGATTTACGCGTCGGTATCTTGATGAGGTGATAGGGTCTCTTGGAATAAAAATATTTGACAGCGATGAGCAGAAATGCGAAGTCTATGATGTCATTTTTGACCCTGAGGTATTGCCCAAGCGTGTAAATCAGGCAGATGGGGTGGACTTGGTGCAAACCTCGGCATGCAATTTCTATCAGGATGTCACCCAACTTGAGGCAGAACAATACTATGCAGCCTTAAAGTCTAAGGTAGGCAACGATTGCCAGCCCTCGTTTGGTCTCAATTCCAAACTCGTCAAAGAGGATGGGATAGTAAAAGAACAGGTATATGCTGCTGATGGCCTATATGGTAAGGTCATTCGTGAAATCATCGTTTGGCTGGACCGCGCGGCACAGGTGGCAGAGAATGAGCGTCAGCGCGAGCTCATCTCACAGCTTATAGCCTACTACAGGACTGGTGATTTGGCGATCTTTGACCGTTACTCGATAGAATGGATAGCGGAGCAGGATGGCCTTGTCGATTTCATCAATGGATTTATTGAAGTCTATGGTGACCCGCTGGGGCTCAAGGGCTCTTGGGAGGGCATCGTAGAATATAAAGATATAGATGCTACCAAGCGTACACGTACTATCAGTGACAATGCGCAATGGTTTGAAGACCATTCTCCTGTCGATGCACGTTTTCGCAAGCAACAGGTGAGAGTCGTCACTGCCAATGTGGTGTGTGCGGCTATGCTTGGTGGTGATGAGTATCCGGCTTCGGCTATTGGTATCAACTTGCCTAACGCTGAATGGATAAGGGCTCAGCATGGTTCTAAGAGCGTTACTATCGGAAATCTTACCGAAGCGTATAATAAGGCGGCTCATGGTAACGGCTTTTTGGAGGAATTCGTCATAGATGGGGATACACTCAACCTTATTAATAAATATGGAGACCTCTGTGACGATTTGCATACAGACCTCCACGAATGTCTTGGGCATGGAAGCGGCCAGTTGCTCCCCGGTGTGTCATCCGATGCACTCAAAGCCTATGGCTCTACCATCGAGGAAGCGCGTGCCGATCTTTTCGGGCTTTATTATCTGGCTGATGCCAAGCTGATAGAATTGGGGCTGGTGCCAGATGCAGAAGCATATAAGGCCCAATATTATACCTATATGATGAATGGTCTTATAACCCAGTTGGTAAGAATTGCTCCTGGAAATCTTATCGAGGAAGCCCACATGCGTAACCGTGCCCTGATAGCCCGTTGGGTGCTTGAGCATGGCGATGGTTGTGTCGGTCTGGTATGCAGAGACGGCAAGACCTACCTTGTGGTCAATGATTATCACGCTTTGCGCTGCTGTTTCGGTCAATTGCTCTACGAGATTCAGCGCATCAAGAGTGAAGGCGACTATGAATCGGCCCGCAAACTGGTTGAGCAGTATGCGGTCAGAATAGACAGCGAACTGCATAATGAAATATTGAGTCGTTATCGCCGTCTCAATATCGCTCCCTATAAAGGTTTTATTAACCCGGTGCTTGTTCCCGTCTGTGATGATGACCGGAATATCGTTGATATAAAGGTCGATTATACCGAAGGGTATACTCAACAGATGTTACGTTACTCTAAAGAATTTGGATATTTATGACAGAAGAAACACACGAGAAACTGAAGGCTATCAAGCAGTCTTTTCGCTCGATGATGAATGGCCCCGTGTCGCAGTCTATGCGCGAAAAAGGTTCAGACTATAAGATAAATTGGGGAGTGGCACTTCCTCTGTTGCAGAAAATGGCGACAGAGTATGGCCACGACTACGACCTTGCTATCAATCTATGGAAGGAGAACATACGTGAATGTAAGATTTTGGCCACAATGATTATGCCGCCCGAGCAGATGTTGCCAGAAGTGGTGGATGTGTGGATGGAACAGACCCATACGCAGGAAATGGCTGAGATTGCAGCTTCCAAACTGTATCAGTATCTTCCATTTGCTTCAGTTATGGCTTATGAATGGATAGCTACAGACAAGGTATATTATCAGATAGCTGCCTATAATATATTGGGACGTTTGTTCGCCCGTGGAATGGCTCCCAACGAACTTGGTATCAATGAATTCTTGGACCAGGTCGCTGTGGCGCTCCAAGACGATAATATCGGTGTAAGGCATGCTGCATACAATTGTCTTACTCATTTTGAAGACCTTGGTGACGATTATGCACTTCTTGCTCAAAAGGCCATGCGTTCACAAGGGCTTCATCTCTGAAACGAAAATACTCAAAGGACTGACAGGATGGGCTGACGCCTGTTCTGCAGTTCATTTGCATCTTGCTTCTGTCATCAAGCAACAAAATCAACATCGTAGGTTATCTTTTTCTCTTATTTATACCTTATTTATATAAAAATGATGTAACTTTGTAGCAACATTAATATGTAACGGATAGATGGTGGATAACGTCAATATTAAAGCAAGAGAAATATTGGACAATTATCTTGAGATGCACAATCATCGCAAGACACGTGAACGTTACTTTGTACTTGATGCCATCTGCCGGATGCCTGGTTGTTTTACCCTAAAGGAACTTGATGCTAATTTGAGATTGTCAAATTTCAGGGTATGTCGGGCTACTCTCTACAATGCTATACGTCTTTTTACGGAACTGCGTTTGGTCATCTGCCACCGTTTGGCCGATGGCACGTACTACGAGAAGGGGTTCAATGGTGAAAGCCGTGTGCATCAGGTTTGCAATGTCTGTGGTAGGATAACCGAAATAGACGAACCGGAGATAAGCGATGCTGTAAATGATATAAAATTGAAGCGGTTTCGTAAAGAAACATTCAGTCTGTATATTTATGGCGTCTGCAGTAGCTGCCAGTCCAAGGAGAAGCGTACGCGCAGCAAGGTTAGTAAGGAAAGAATATAAATACTCATTATAATTGATATGAATACAGGTAAAGTCGATGTCCTGTTGGGTCTCCAGTGGGGCGATGAAGGTAAAGGAAAAGTAGTGGATGTGCTTACTCCCCACTATGATGTGATAGCTCGTTTCCAGGGAGGACCAAATGCCGGCCATACCTTGGAGTTTGAGGGGCAGAAGTATGTTTTGCGTTCTATTCCATCTGGCATTTTCCAGGGCGGTAAGGTCAACATAATCGGTAACGGTGTGGTATTGGCGCCCGATTTGTTTATGGAAGAAGCCAAAGGTTTGGAGGATTCGGGTCACAATCTGCATGAGCGTCTGCATATCTCAAAGAAGGCCCATCTCATTATGCCTACCCATCGCATTCTGGACCGTGCTTATGAGGCTGCTAAAGGAAAGGCCAAAGTGGGAACGACAGGAAAAGGCATTGGCCCAACCTATACAGACAAAATTTCACGTAATGGACTGCGCGTAGGCGATATTCTGGATAACTTCAACGCTAAATATGCTGCCCATAAGGAGCGTCATCTCAAGATGCTGGCATCTATGGGATGGACAGACTTCGAGGGCTTCGAAGCCGTAGAAGCCAAATGGATGGAAGGCGTTGAGTATTTGCGTCAGTTTACGATTGTGGATAGTGAGAATGAAATCAACCATATCCTGCGTGAAGGCAAAAGCATACTCTGTGAAGGCGCTCAGGGCACTATGCTCGATGTCGATTTTGGCAGTTACCCATTTGTGACATCTTCTAATACCATTTGCGCAGGTGCTTGTACTGGCTTGGGTATTGGTCCTAACCGCATAGGCAATGTTTATGGTATCATGAAGGCTTATTGCACCCGTGTGGGTAGTGGTCCGTTCCCCACCGAACTGTTTGATGAAACTGGTGATACTATCCGTAATATCGGTCACGAATATGGTGCCGTTACCGGTCGTGAGCGCCGTTGTGGCTGGATAGACCTTGTACAGCTGCGCTATTCGGTCATGGTCAATGGCGTTACAGAACTCATCATGATGAAGAGCGATGTGCTGGATGGTTTTGATACTATCAAGGCTTGTATCGCATACAGATTGAAAGATGGAAGTGAAACATCTGAATTCCCTTATGAGATTGATGATGTGACTCCCATTTATAAGGAGATGCCAGGATGGAAGACTGATATGACCAAATTTACTTCAGAAGAGCAGTTCCCTGAGGCTTTCAGCAATTATGTGCATTTCCTCGAGGAGTATCTTGAGACACCTATTAAGGTTATTTCAATAGGTCCTGATCGTGAACAAACAATAGTAAGAAAATAAATGGCACAGAAACCTTCTATACCCAAAGGGACGAGAGATTTCGGCCCTATAGAAATGGCGAAGCGCAACTATATCTTTGATACCATTCGCCAAGTATATGCGCTTTATGGATTTCAGCAGATTGAAACTCCGGCAATGGAGACTCTCCAGACCCTGATGGGTAAGTATGGAGAGGAAGGCGACAAACTCTTGTTCAAGGTGCTCAACTCGGGCGATTATCTTGGCAAGATTACCGATGAAGAACTGGCTGGGCGCAATAGTCTTCATTTGGCTGCCAAGTTGTGTGAGAAAGGTTTGCGTTATGACCTTACCGTTCCATTTGCGCGTTATGTGGTCATGCATAGAGATGAACTTCAGTTGCCTTTCAAGCGCTATCAGATTCAGCCAGTGTGGCGCGCAGACCGTCCTCAGAAGGGACGTTATCGCGAGTTCTTCCAGTGCGATGCTGATGTTGTTGGCTCTGATTCGCTGCTCAATGAGGTAGAACTGATGCAGATTGTCGATACCGTCTTCTGCAGATTCGGCATTCGCGTTCAAATCAAGATTAACAACCGTAAGATTCTTACCGGTATCGCTGAGGTAATAGGCGAAGCTGACAAGATTGTTGATATTACGGTTGCAATAGACAAGCTGGACAAGATAGGGCTGGATAATGTCAACAACGAGCTTAGAGCTTGCGGTATTGGCGAAGAGGCCATTGAGAAGTTGCAGCCTATCATTAGCCTCGAGGGTTCCAACAATGATAAACTGCAGACCATCGCAGAGGTGCTTGCCACTTCTGAGACTGGACTTAAAGGCGTAGAGGAAACCCGCTTTATTCTGGATACGCTCGAGAAGGTGGGACTTACCAATGAGATTCAGCTTGATCTTACGCTTGCCCGTGGCTTGAACTATTATACAGGAGCAATCTTCGAGGTGAAGGCGCTTGATACCCCCATGGGAAGTATTACGGGTGGTGGCCGCTATGACAATCTTACCGGCATCTTCGGTATGCCAGGACTGAGCGGTGTAGGCATCTCTTTTGGAGCAGACCGTATTTATGATGTATTGAATACCCTTGAACTCTATCCCGAAGAGACTTTGAATGCTACCCAGGTGCTGTTCATCAACTTCGGTGAGAAAGAGGCCGCTTATAGTCTGCCCATTATCAGCGAAGTGCGCAAGAAGGGCATAAGGGCAGAGATTTATCCTGATGCGGCAAAGATGAAGAAGCAGATGGGGTATGCCAACGCCAAGGCCATACCTTATGTGGTCCTTGTCGGAGAAAATGAAATGAAAGAGGGCAAGGTAATGCTGAAGAATATGGTTACAGGAGAGCAGCAACTCGTTGCGCCCGAGGAAATGGTAGACATGATTAAGGCATAACCATTCTGAATAATTCCAACAAAAGAGGCTTCCACCAAGGGAAGCCTCTTTTGTTTTGGATATCTTTTTCTGATTATTTCTTGAAATAACGGTTGTAGAGACCCATGAAGCCGGCAGCGTGACGAGCTTCATCTTTCGCCATCTCATGGATGGTGTCATGCAGAGCATCAGAGCCTTCAGCTTTTGCCATCTTGGCAGCCTCAAACTTCTCTGCACATGCGCCCTTCTCGGCTGCAATGCGAGCTTCGAGATTGCTCTTGGTGTCTTTCAGCACTTCGCCCAACAACTCTGCGTAGCGAGAGGCGTGGTTAGCTTCTTCGTAGGCATAGTGCTCAAATGCACGTGCAATTTCAGGATAGCCCTCACGATCAGCCTGGCGAGCCATAGCCAAGTACATGCCTACCTCGCTACATTCGCCGGCGAAGGTGTTCTTGCAGTGTTGTACTAACTCGTCGCTAACCTTGTCGGTATAGGCACGGCCTAATTCGTGAACTGTGGCAAACTCTGGCTCGTCATCGAGAGATACTTCCTTAAACTTGCTCCGTGGAGCCTTGCAAAGAGGGCAGAACTCTGGAGCCTCTGTTCCTTCATAGATGTAACCGCAAACGGTACAGATAAATTTCTTCTTCATGATGTTATTGTTTTATGTATGTTATCGTATTGCAAATATACGCCAAATTTGATAAAACACCAACTATTTCACATTATTTATCATCGTGTGTGAATGTGGGCAACGCCTACTAAACGGTCGTAGCGGCTACCTTGGGCATGATAGTACACCAGGGCTGTATATTTGTTTTCTGTCTGGTAGGAGTTGCCTTCAGTGGGCACAAAGCCGATGCGCCCAGTAGGTGAAACCCAAAGGTACTGATAGTTGTAGTAACCTTGTTTTAACCTTATGGCAGTTTCATAACAACCGTTGTCTTCATTCCATTGCATCTGGTAATAGGGTGTGAACTGGTCGTGAGTCCAGTTGCCGTTAAGGTATATCTCTCCTGGCAGCCGTTTGGTCTTGAGAGTGAAGTGTACGGTTTGGTATTCCGAGGTGTAGTTGATTTCACGATTGTCACTATTGCGTATGAAGTATGCGCCGTTGGAGTCTTCGTCATACACATAGTTCGGGCGAGGCTCGTCGGGCCATAGATATGCGTGGTATTCTGTATTGTCCCATTCCAAGTTTTCTACGCCCATATTGGCATGATTGACATCGAGAATTTCAAATTTTCGGTATTCGTTTCCGCCATCAAAAACAAGTTGCGGACAGTGTGTCCATGTCAGCCCATCGGTTTTGATATATTGCGGGGAAGGGTTAGTCACGGCATTATCCCATCTGTTGTTCTGCAGAAAGACTGTCGTGATTTCCCGCTTCCAATCATTAATCCGAAGGTCATTGAAATGTACGCCCATTTCTATCTGCTGATGTCTACCGTTGACGTCGGCATCAGTATTAGAGGTTGTGCGCATTTCTATGCCTGCAGCAGCTTCTGCCACCATAAAGTAGGTTTTGAAGATGGGCTCGTTGTTGTCGTTCTCATCATAAACCGTAACACAATAGTTGCCGCTTAACTTTAATCGGCACCTCTCATTGGGAAGGGAGAAATGGTAGTGGGTGTATAGGGTGTTGGTATTGAGGGATTGTTCAAGATTGTCGATAAGATTGCCGTCTGCAAATCCGTCAATATAATCACTGTCAAACAGCGAAGAAGTGGGTTTCCAATTGGCATCGCAGTGCTCTATGCGATAAGCATATCGCTGCGATTCGTGGGTCAGGTCGTCGAAGTCGATGTTTACGGTCTCTCCGCTATTCAGCATGATGACAGGCAGGTCTGTCCATCGCTGCTCGGCTACGGTTTGCAGCGTCTGGATGTTGCTTTTGTATAGAGTAGGGCGTTGGGCCGAAACGGTAATGCAAGTCAACGATGATAGCCCAACAGCAATGATATATCGAAATTTGTTCATCTTCTTGTGTTGTCTATGCAAAAGTAGTCAAACGAAATGAATGTGGCAAGAAAAAGACAATAAAAAAGGGCAAGATAATCACTTACCTTGCCCTTCTTCGCGCCAGTCATTTGTATTAGTTCGTTTTAGATAATAATGCTAAAAAGTATCATTATTATGACTTAAACCAATACATAGGCTGACTCGCATTCTAAAAACATCATCTTAACCTTAAATCTATCAAACTAACTAACCTATTGTATTACATTCTCCCGAATGCGATGCAAAGGTATAAAGATTTACGATAACAACCATCATTTTTATCGCAATTTTATGTGAAAACGGCCTTTTGTTGACTTATGTCAAATGTATTAAGAACTAATGAAAATCTTGATACCGTGAAGGGGAGAAATGGGGCGGAAATGCCAGAGATTCCATTAACATTTATTATAAAGAAGCTATCCCTGCTTATGGGCATCAATGGGGCGTTGAAGCGGTCGTTAATAAAAAAAAGAGACCACTCCGATACGGAATGGCCTCTTGATATACTGGGTTTGTAAGTTCTAAAGATTAGAGCTTTGGACCGGCAGCAACGAGAGCCTTGCCAGCTTCGTTGTTTGTGTACTTAGCGAAGTTCTTGATGAAGCGGGCAGCGAGGTCCTTAGCCTTCTCCTCCCACTGAGTTGCGTCAGCGTAGGTGTCGCGAGGATCAAGAATCTCTGTAGCAACTCCGGGGAGCTCTGTGGGCACCTTGAAGTCGAACATAGGAATCTGCTTTGTAGGAGCCTTGTCGATGTCACCGTTCAGGATAGCGTCGATGATACCACGGGTGTCGCGGATAGAAATACGCTTGCCTGTGCCGTTCCAGCCAGTGTTTACGAGGTAAGCCTTGGCGTTGTTCTTCTTCATCTTCTTAACCAGCTCCTGAGCATACTTTGTAGGATGCAGCTCGAGGAATGCCTGGCCGAAGCAAGCTGAGAAAGTAGGAGTGGGCTCTGTGATGCCGCGCTCTGTACCAGCGAGCTTAGCTGTGAATCCTGAAAGGAAGTAGTACTGAGTCTGCTCGGGAGTCAGGATAGAAACGGGAGGCAGCACGCCGAATGCGTCAGCAGACAGGAAGATAACCTGCTTAGCAGCGGGTGCTGAAGAACCTGGCTGGATGTTGTTGATGTGGAAGATTGGGTATGAAACACGAGTGTTCTCGGTAACGCTCTTGTCAGCGAAATCGATCTTGCCGTTAGCATCAACAGTTACGTTCTCGAGGAGAGCGTCGCGACGGATAGCGTTGTAGATATCGGGCTCTGACTCCTTGTCGAGGTTGATAACCTTAGCGTAGCAGCCACCCTCGAAGTTGAACACGCCGTTGTCGTCCCATCCGTGCTCGTCGTCACCGATGAGCAGACGCTTAGGATCGGTAGACAGAGTGGTCTTACCAGTGCCTGACAGACCGAAGAAGATAGCTGTGTTCTCGCCGTTCTTGTCGCAGTTTGCTGAGCAGTGCATAGAAGCGATGCCCTTCAAGGGGAGGAAGTAGTTCATCATAGAGAACATACCCTTCTTCATCTCACCGCCGTACCATGTGTTGATGATAACCTGCTCCTTAGATGTTACGTTGAAAGCAACGCAGGTCTCTGAGTGCAGACCCAGCTCCTGATAGTTTTCTACCTTAGCCTTAGATGCGTTGTAAACAACGAAATCGGGCTCGAATGCCTCAAGCTCTTCAGCTGTAGGACGGATGAACATGTTGGTTACGAAGTGAGCCTGCCATGCAACCTCAACGATGAAACGAACAGCCATACGGGTGTCCTTGTTGGCGCCGCAGAAACCATCTACTACATAGAGGTTCTTGTTGCAAAGCTCTTTCTTGGCGATGCCCTTAACCGTAGCCCATACTTCCTCAGACATGGGGTGGTTGTCGTTCTTATACTCTTCAGAGGTCCACCATACTGTGTTCTTAGAGTTCTCGTCCATTACGATGTACTTGTCCTTAGGCGAACGACCGGTGTAGATACCAGTCTTAACGTTGACAGCGCCGAGCTCGGTCTGCTGGCCAACTTCAAAACCCTCGAGTCCTGCCTTGGTCTCTTCCTCGAACAACTGCTCGTAAGAAGGATTGTGGGCGATTACTGTAGCACCTGTAATGCCATACTTAGTTAAATCTAAATTTGCCATTTTTGTTGTTGTTTTAAAAATTTATATGGTCTGTTTAATTTCTGTTGTCAATTGCACTAACGTGGACTTATCTATAGATAATATCCACTCTTAGACGACGCAAAATTAAGCAAAAAACGGATAATGCCCAACCGAAAAACGACAAAAATACTCTTTAGTTAGATATTTTAGGTTAAAGAATTGAAAAACTATACATTGCCCGCTTTTTTTGCTATACGGAGTTTGCAAAAAAAATGAGTTTTACATACGTGATTGATATAGTTGGGGCCATAATCTTGAAAGATGATATGAGCGGGAGGCTCTTATGGCAGGTTATCGTGGAGCTGGGTGGGGTAGAGGTTAGCTATAATGTGAAATAAGCGTATAGGCAGGTGGCAACAAGATAGTTTTATGTGCCGTTAAGTGGGCTTTTTGCAGCAGGATGTCTGCATCGATAGTCGGTTTGGTATAATGATGTCGAAGGTGATGGCATATAATCTGAATTCGTGGGGTGATTTACTTGTTTCAGGTTTTGCATTTGCCGTTGCCAACCCTGCATTGATTGTTTTGCATTCTAAAAAGAATTTCGCGGTAGATGGCAAGAACTATGTTTCGATGACTGGTCGGGAACTGGCGAATGTGTGTAGAATATACGTTAATGTTAATTCTGACAATAATGCAATATGCTGTGGTTCGGAATGGGACTATGGGTCAATGGGCAGCAAGGGTGTGATAATTGTGTGCAGGGTACAATTTTGCCTTGTCGCGGTCATGGCAAGGAGGGTGTTGGCACCCCGAGAACATAAATACAGGAAAAACAGAAAAATATCGCGGGTTTTCCTTTGTTTTTTCTCGGGTTTACACTACCTTTGCAAGCAAAAAATAAACGATGGAAGTTATTAACCTAAGTGAGAAGAACTCCATTATCAACCAGTATCTGGCTGAGATGAGAGATGTCAATTATCAGAACAACCGTTTGCTTTTTCGTAACAACATCATGCGTATTGGCGAATTTGAAGCATTCGAGATTTCCAAAACATTAGATTATGCCCCTTGTGAGGTAACAACCCCGTTAGGTGTATCTACGGTCAACATGCCTACAGACAAGATTGTGCTCGCCACAATTTTCCGTGCAGGTCTTCCTTTCCATAATGGATTCCTTAATATTTTCGATCATGCCGGCAACGCTTTCGTTTCGGCTTATCGTGAATATGTAGACAAGGAACATCATGAAGTGGGTGTGCATGTAGAGTATCTTGCTACGCCAAGCATTGAGGGAAAGAACATTATTATAGCTGACCCGATGCTGGCGACAGGAAGCAGTATGGAGCTGGGCTACAAGGCATTCCTTACCAAGGGCACTCCAAAGCGCATCCATGTAGCTTGTGTCATTGCGACACCAGAGGGAATAGAGCATATCAAGAAGACTTTCCCCGAGGAAAAGACAACTATCTGGTGTGCAGCCATTGATCCAGGCCTGAACGACCACAAGTATATTGTGCCAGGTTTCGGTGATGCCGGTGACTTGTGCTACGGCAGCAAGTTGTAAGGAAAAAATGTTGGCAATCATCTGATTGTCTCGACTTTGCTGATGCTTTACTGCAAAGATAATCGCATCGTAGTGTTCTCGTCCTTGAGGGCATTACGATGCGATTTATAATTTCTCGATTGAAGCAAAAAGAAATCTCCCTCGTCACTTGGTGTGACAGAGGGAGATTTCTATATTGTATAGGGCGGTTGCTTAGTATGCGAAAAGTGGATAAGCCTTCATGGTCTCATTTACTTTCTCGCGTACGCGGGCGATAACCTGTTCGTCTTCGGGAGTGTTGAGCACCTCTTCTATCAGTTCGGCAACCAGGTGCATCATGTCTTCCTTGGCACCGCGTGTGGTCAATGCGGCTGTACCCAGGCGAATTCCGGATGTCTGGAATGCGCTGCGAGTGTCAAAGGGCACCATGTTCTTGTTGGCGGTGATATCGGCTGCGACCAATGCGTTCTCGGCGACCTTGCCGGTCAGCTCGGGATATTTGGGGCGCAGGTCTACCAACATTGAGTGGTTGTCGGTACCACCACTTACGATGTCAAAACCACGGCTGATGAGGTCGTCGGCCAATACCGCAGCGTTCTTCTTGACCTGGGTGGCGTACTCTTTCCATGATGGGAGCAGATTTTCGCCGAACGCAACAGCCTTGGCTGCGATAACGTGCTCGAGAGGTCCGCCCTGGGTGCCGGGGAATACGGCACTGTTGAGCAGGGAGCTCATCATGCGTACTTCGCCCTTCTTGGTAGTGATGCCCCATGGATTTTCAAAGTCTTTGCCCATCAGGATTACACCGCCGCGTGGACCGCGAAGGGTCTTGTGGGTGGTAGTGGTTACGATGTGTGCATATTTTACAGGGTTGTCCAACAGTCCGGCTGCAATGAGTCCGGCGGGATGGGCCATGTCTACCATAAACAGTGCGCCTACTTCATCGGCAATCTTGCGCATGCGGGCATAGTCCCATTCGCGGCTATAGGCAGAGCCTCCGCCGATGATGAGCTTTGGCTTGTGTGCCAATGCGAGGCGCTCCATCTCGTCATAATCGACACGGCCTGTTTCTCGGTTGAGTTCATAGCCAATTGGGTTGTACAGAATACCAGATGTGTTGACGCGTGAACCGTGGGAAAGGTGGCCTCCGTGGTCCAGATTGAGTCCCATAAAGGTGTCGCCAGGCTTGAGGATGGCTAATAATACTGCTGCATTGGCCTGGGCTCCAGAGTGGGGCTGAACGTTGGCAAACTCGGCGCCAAAGAGTTTCTTGACTCTCTCGCGGGCAATGTTCTCCACTTCGTCCACAATTTGGCAACCGCCGTAATAGCGATGTCCGGGCAGACCTTCAGCATACTTATTGGTAAGATAGCTGCCCATGGCCTGCATAACCTCGTCGCTGACAAAGTTCTCGGAAGCGATGAGCTCCATGCCCTTTAGCTGGCGCTGATGTTCCTTCTCGATGAGATCGAATATTATTTGGTCTCTTTCCATATTATTAGTTTTCCCGTCCTCTCCTCCAGAAGGAGAGTGAGCCCAACTTACTCTAATGGGATTTGTGTTGGTTATGAAACATTATTTTTTTATTGGAATTAGCATAACTTTACTTTGCTCAGTTCTTGCTCCTTGTCGCAATAGTGGCATTTGATGATGCCGTGAGCCTTGTCTATTACGTTGAAGATGGTGAGCATGGGCTCGTTGTTGCAGATGCATACAGGATTGTTGCATTTTACGATACCCCGCAGTTCGTCAGGAGTTTCTACGGTCTTTTTCTCTACAACTTCGTAGTCCTTGATGATGTTGAGCACGGCATTAGGAGCCAGTACTGATAATTGGGAGATTTCTGCATCGGTGAAAAACTTCCCGGAAACCTTGATGATTCCCTTGTGTCCTACTTTCTTTGACTCCAGATAGTTGCCTATAGTTACAGGGGTGGTCAGGGTGTCGAGTTTGAGCAGATTTGCCACCTTGTAGGTTTTCTCTGCAGGTATGTGGTCTATTACGGTGCCATTCTCAATGGCGGTAACTAACATTTCTTTCTTTGCCATGATTATTCTATTATAGTCTTGTCGTTTTTGATGTCGTCAAGGGTGATTCCGAGACAATGACAGAAGATGGCTTCGCGGGCGTAGAGTCCGTTTTTGGCCTGCTGTATATAGTAGGCATGTGGGTCGTCATCTACATCGTATGCAATCTCGTTGACGCGGGGCAGCGGGTGGAGTATCCTCATATTCTCCTTGGCGTATTTGAGCATGTCGCGGTTAAGGATGTAGATATTCTTGACCTTCTCGTATTCCATCAAATCGGAAAAACGCTCCTTTTGTACGCGCGTCATATATAGGATATCGGCATCTGCTATTACCTTCTCGTTGAAAGCCGTATGCTCTTGGTATCTGATGTTATGCTCTTTGCAGTAGAGCTTGTACTCTTGGGGCATCGCCAGCTCCTTGGGGGCTATAAAGTGGAATGTGGGGTTGAAATGGCGCATGGCAGTTATGAGGGAATGGACCGTGCGGCCATATTTCAAGTCGCCGACCAAATAGATGTTGAGATTTTCAAGAGTACCCTGGGTCTTGTATATCGAATAGAGGTCGAGCAGACACTGGGAAGGGTGCATGTGGGCGCCGTCTCCAGCATTAATAATAGGTATTGGTGCTACTTCGCTTGCATAAAGTGCAGCTCCTTCTATAGAGTGGCGCATGGCAATCACGTCAGCATAGTTGGACACCATAAGAATGGTGTCTTTAAGAGTTTCGCCCTTTGTTGTACTTGAAGTCTTGGCGTCAGAAAAACCAATAACGCGGGCTCCAAGGCGATTTGCAGCGGTTTGAAAACTAAGTTGGGTGCGGGTGGATGGTTCAAAGAAAAGCGTAGCCACTACTTTTCCTTTTAACAATTCTCTGTTAGGATGATTCTCAAACTCCTTTGCCATTTCCAAGAGGTATAGTATCTTTTCTTTGGAAAGGTCTTCGATCGTCACAAAATTATGTCTTTCCATATGTGTTGAAGAATGTATTATTCTAAATTGAGTGCTAAGTTACACATAATTTTCAAATATTTGTCCTTTGTTGCCATAAAAAATCGTATTTTTGCAGATATTTTTTCAATGCATTGTATGAGAAGAAAGGTTGTACATATTTTATGGGCTCTTTTGGGCTGTTCGGTATTGGCCGTGACAGTGGTGTTTACGGCAATTTGGAATGGATGGATAGGGTATATGCCTCCCATTGACGAGCTGCAGAATCCTATTAATAGATTTGCCACGCAGGTCTATTCTTCGGACGGCAAGGTGCTTGGCACGTGGAGCTTCAACCGGGAAAATCGTATTCCCGTGGCGTATAATAATCTGTCGCCCTATTTGGTCAAGGCGCTGGTTGCTACTGAAGATGCCCGCTTCTATGATCATTCTGGTATTGACTTTATTGCCCTTTGCCGTGCCATCGTCAAGCGTGGACTGCTCGGGCGTGAAAGTGCTGGCGGAGGCTCTACCATTACACAACAGTTGGCTAAACAGCTCTATACCGAGGTGGCTCATTCTACCGCCGAGCGTCTTATGCAAAAGCCGATAGAGTGGGTGATTGCCGTCAAACTTGAGCGTAACTATACCAAGGAAGAGATAATAGCCTTGTATCTTAATTATTTTGATTTCCTCCATAACGCCGTGGGAATCAAGACGGCTGCCAATACCTATTTTAATAAAGAGCCCAAGGACTTGACTATAACTGAGGCTGCACTGTTGATAGGTTTGTGCAAGAACCCTTCTTTGTTTAACCCGGTAAGATATCCGGATAGAAGTTTGCAGCGTCGTAATGTGGTGCTTTCGCAAATGCGCAAGGCCGGTTATATTACTGATGATGAGTATCGCAAATATTGCGCAGAGCCAATCAGGCTTGACTTTCATCGGACGGATCATAAAGATGGAACCGCCACATATTTCCGTGAATTCCTCCGTCAATATATGATGGCGTCTCGGCCTGAACCTGACAAATATCCTGTTTGGAATCGACGTCAGTATGTTCTTGATTCGATTGCCTGGGTAAGCGACCCGCTCTATGGCTGGTGTAATAAGAACTATAAGAAAGATGGTGAAAACTATAATGTTTATACTGATGGACTAAAGGTTTACACGACCATAGATTCTCGCATGCAACAGTATGCGGAGGATGCGGTCTACGGTCATGTTGCCAAGTATCTTCAGCCTTTGTTCACACGTGAAAATCGCAGAAAGCCCAATGCGCCGTTTACAGATAAACTTACGCCTAAGGAGGTGCAGCGCATTATGCGAAAGGCAATGGAGCAGAGTGAACGTTATCGCGCCATGAAGGCTGCTGGTGCTTCAGAAGAGGAAATTCGGCGTGCCTTCCGGACCAAAACTGACATGACGGTATTTTCTTATCAGGGAGATATTGATACGGTGATGACGCCGATGGATAGCATTCGTTATTACAAATCATTCTTGCGTGCCGGATTTGTAAGCATGGAGGCGCATACGGGCGCTGTCAAGGCTTATGTGGGTGGCCTTAATTACAACCATTTCATGTATGACATGGCAATGGACGGTAGGCGTCAGGTGGGTTCTACCATTAAGCCATTTCTCTATGCTTTGGCTATGGAGAATGGATTCACCCCATGTGATTTGGTGCCAAACGTTCAGCAGACATATATGGTTGCAGGTAAGCCATGGACTCCGCGTAATTCCAGTCATAAGCGATATGGAGAGATGGTTACTCTTAAGTGGGGACTGGCTCAGTCAAATAACTGGGTTTCAGCTTATCTTATGAGTAAACTTAATCCCCGGCAGTTTGTTACAATGCTCCATGATTTTGGAATTAACAATCCCGACATACATCCGTCGATGGCACTTTGCCTTGGTCCATGCGATGTATCTGTGGCAGAAATGGTGAGTGCATATACTACGTTTGCCAATAGCGGTATACGCTGTGCTCCAATGTTCGTGACCAAGATAGAGGACGCAGAGGGAAATGTGGTGGCACGTTTCCAGCCTCGTATGAACGAGGTGATTAGTTCTGAAAGTGCCTATAAAATGATAGAAGAACTGATGGGCGTAATCGATGGCGGTACTGGTGGAAGAATTAGGTATAAGTTTAATGTCGAGGGACCTATTGGAGGAAAAACCGGAACCACCAACCGTAACTCAGATGCCTGGTTTATGGGCTTCACGCCCCAGTTGGTGAGCGGCTGTTGGGTAGGTGGCGAGGACCGAGACATCCATTTCGATTCGATGGCGCTCGGACAGGGTGCCTCTATGGCACTGCCCATTTGGGCTTACTATATGAAGAAGGTGTATAGGAATAAGGATTTGGGCTATTCGCCTGATGTCGATTTTGATATTCCCGAAAATTTCAACTCGTGTGTAAAAGAAGTTGACGAAACTGGGTCAAATGACATAGAGGAAGTCTTTGAGTGATGAGTGACTGATAAAGCCATCTGCGGATATAAGAGCAGATGGCTTTATATCTTTTTGAAGTGTTCGGCATTTTGTATGAATTATGGCGGTTAGTCTCCCTATATAATATATTTTTTGGGATATAATTCCCCGGGGGCTCATTTTTGTTGGTATAAATCAATAAATGGAAAAAAATTTTAACTTTTTTTTTTTAATTGTTTGTGTAGTTTTTTTTTTTCAAAATGAGAAAAATATTTACAAAAAAAACAAAACACCCCCTCTTTTATCTTTTTTTTTTTTTCTTTTTTTTTTGGTTTGGGCA
>NZ_NPJM01000033.1:0-427 GCF_002251455.1 Prevotella sp. P4-51 | reverse complement strand
CACTTGCGCCGATGGTACTGCAATGCAATGCGGGAGAGTAGGTAGCCGCCCTTTTTCACGAAGAGCCTTGGTCACGACAGTGACTGAGGCTTTTTTCGTTGGTACATGTGTCATATTTGGGCAAAGAAGAAGAGTAACGTAACCATCCGAAACAAGCGTAACCATCCGAAGCAAGCAGCCTTTTCCATTTCTTCAATTCTGTTTACCTTTGTCCTCAAAAATAGTTATGTTCAATTTGAATGAGGACAACCGTATAGTTATGGTGCAGCATCTGACTGGTATGCGCATGGGAGTGATGTAGGCTCACCCGATAAACCATGGGGATAATTCTTTGGTTCTATAGATTATTTATACCTTTGTACCATGAATAATCAAGGACTTTTAGCATTGGCACAGTTAATTCTGCCATCAGAGATACTTTCAAATT
>NZ_NPJM01000032.1:0-6805 GCF_002251455.1 Prevotella sp. P4-51 | reverse complement strand
TGAAATCTTGTAAAACAAATCAGTTCAACTAACAGAACTTGTAAAGTAAAACAGAGAACTGAATAAAAGTAGTAAACCTAATTAGTTAATCGCATCCAATTCTGTCAACTAATTTTAGGAATAGTCATATAACAAAAAATAATTGAAATAAATTTCGTTTTACGAAAGATATTTAACTTTTGGTGTAATTTTTTCATATTCCAAGACTATTTTACAGCTATTTTAAGACATTTTTAAGCATTACTGACGCATTGGGGCTGTAAAATTACGAAAAACCACAAGCCAAAATGGGATTGTGGGCAACTAAGACGATAGGGAGAAGTACAAGATTCTCTCAAGTTTAATATGCACATACCACCGTCGCAAAACGCGACATTGGTTAAAACGTTACCCCGAATTAGGGTACTGGTTATAAAACCTCATTGTCATATCAACAATCAGGTTTTGAAACCATATTAGCGTTTTACGAATCTGGTTAAACCACGGGGGCAAAACACCACCCTGGTTTATTACAAATAGGGAATAGCACACCGCTATCCCCTTGACCACGTTGTTATGAGGCTGTGTTTCACGGCTCCATATCAAGTTTTCGAACATCAAGCCACAAATTCCTTCTTGACTCTTTGTACTGTACTGATTCCCTTGCCTGTGAGTGTAGCAACATCACGGATGGCATAGCCCTTATTCTGAAGATTGATTACCTCTCTATATTCTTCCCTCTTTTTATCTTGGGACTCGGTGGAACCTGCAGGTCTGCCGAGTTTACCTCCTTTCTCAATATATTGCTTTTTCCAAGATTTAGGATCAAAGGACTATGTTATTACAAGTTTATATCACCTAAACTAATCTGTTAATAAAATGTTAACCCCGTGTTAACAAATGTAAATTAGGTATTCTTCGAGATTTAGCCAAAATCCTCACCTTTAGCACCCTCTCAATGTACCTTTATTCACTTCTACAAAGTTTGGGAACATAAAGGTATCACCAAGGAAATAAAGCAGACGTTATGTACTGGAAATCAGCACATAGGAACTTTTGTAAGAAGTCCGGCGTGGGCTCTGGCGTTGTCTGTTCAACTTTAATAGGCAATGCGAGAGCCTCAGTTCGTGGGACAGACGACAAGCGGTGTTCCCACGCTTTTTTTATGCTCGCTTTCCATCTCTATCTTAACAACCTGTCCGGCCCAGGGGACCCCCGGCGTAAATGTAGATATACTAACTATCAAAAATAATTGTAGTATGAGAAACGTTTACAACTTAAGCATTAGGGCCTGGCTTTTGTCCTTGCTCTGCCTGTTGGTAGGAGGCAGGGCGGTGGCCAATGAGCCACAGCTCCCTAAACCTACCAATGACCACATCACCGTCAATGATGTTACGTTGGTGCCAGGCAGCGCCGATACCTATCAGGTGGAGATAAGCCTGGTGGGTTCCCAGATTTACACTGCTTATCAGATGGATATCCTCTTTCCACCTGGAGTGGATGTAGTGGTTGATGAATATGGGCCTTATGTTGTTCTTTGGGATGGTGATAGATGTATTTACCCTAAAGGAAGAGACGGGAAACTTGTCCATAGTCTGTCGTCTTCTTATGGAGTGGTAAGTAATAAACGGCTTCGTATATCTTGTAGAGATGACATGAATAGAGTGCTCACAGCCACCAGTGGCAAACTACTCTACTTCAAGGTAAAGGTATCTCCCTATCTCAAGCCGGGAGACGTAGTCCTAAAGGTTACCAACCTTGATTTTATTACCATTACCAAGGAGAATTCTCAGAAGTATCACTGCAAGGACCAGACGCTTACGCTCCATGCCAAGCCTGAGAGCACGGCGACGCTGTCGGTGAGTGGCTCCAGTCATTATGGCACCTGCGTGTTGCCTTTCGCTGTGACCTCATTGCCTGACGGCGTCAAGGCCTATTCTGCCAAGGGGGTCGACGACACGGGTCAGCTGGTGGTGCTCGACGAGGTGACGCAGCTGGCTGCCTATACACCTTATATATTATATAGTGCCTCTGGTTATACCGGCTCGCTGTCGGGCACGGTCGATGCTAACAAGTATGGCGAGGTGGTCCGCGACGGATTGCTCCGCGGCGCCATCGCTCCGCAGAAACGCAAGGACGGCTATGTGCTGCAAGACCTCGGTGAGGGAGCCAAGTTCTATGCCATGGATGGCATGGAGTTTCTCATCCCCGAGGGCAAGTGCTGGCTCGAGATGCCCGCCGCGCAAGCCTCTGCCCCACAGTATGGCATACAGATAGGCGCCACCACAGCCATCACCGCTCCCACCACCACTGTCTCCGCCCACGGCAAGATATACACCCTCGACGGCAAGGAGGTGAAGACCATGCAGCCCGGCGGCATTTATGTGGTGAACGGAAAGAAAGTATTGAAAATAAAATAACTAACTAAAATCAAACAAAACATGACACACAAAACTTTTATCAACATCTGCCTAACGCTCATCGCCCTATGCTGGACAATGGCGATACAGGCGCAAACAGCAACAGTAGATGGTATCAATTATAACCTTTATACAGGTACTAATACAGCAGAAGTTACCAAGTCAAATGCTACTGGTGACATCGTGATTCCTGAAAAGATTACAGTAGATGGCGTGGAATATTCGGTGACAAGTATAGGTAACTACGCATTCAGTTCTTGCTCAAGCCTTACTTCTGTAGACATGCCATTGGTGACAAGTATAGGTGAGTTTGCATTCAATGGCTGTTCAAATCTTATTTCTGTGAACATGCCTTTGGTGGAAACTATTGGAAAATTTGCGTTTGCTGATAGTCCAATTACTAATCTTTCCTTACCATCTACCTTAACAAGTATTGGCAATTTTAGTTTTTTTGAAACAAAACATGTTACGCTTGCAGCAATAATTCCACCTCTGGTAAGGATTAACTCTTTTGGGGTGAATTGTGTGATTCGTGTGCCAGAAAGTGCACTGAATGATTATCGGACAGCAGTGGGATGGAGCAACTATAAAGACCAGATACTCTCTATGAACGACACCACGGACTATAATGTCACCGTAACTGCGCAGGAGAAGGAGTCGGGGCTGCTGAATGTATTGGGTCAAGACAATCTCGGCAAGGTGGTATCGCTGAAGGTGACGGGTACCATCAACGGCTATGACATCATGGTGATACGTAATAAGATGCCCAATCTGCACTATCTCGACTTGACAGATGCAACCATCGTGTCCAATGATTATGAATACTATACAGGATATCATACTGAGGATAATGTTATTGGAGATTATATGTTTGCCAGTTTAGACAAACTTGTATCCGTAAAGTTGCCTAAGAATGCTATCAGCATTAGAGATGGTGCTTTACAGTCTTGTTCCAACCTTGTCGAAGTTGTCCTGCCTGTTAAGTTAGAGTCGATTGGCGGTTATGCCTTCAATTATTGTACTAACCTTACAAACATAGACCTCCCGCCTACGCTTAAGACGATTGGTTCATATGCATTCACGAACTGTAGTCGTCTGGAAAAAATCTCACTGCCTGGTGTGGAATATATTGGTGGTTACGCCTTTACTGGCTGCGACAAGCTCACAGAAGTAAGAATCCCCAGCACGCTAAAATATATAGGCGATGGTGCCTTCAACTGCGAAAACCTAAAAAAGGTATATACCTATACCGTGGAGCCGATTAATACAGAGCAAGAGACATTCTCAAAAACAGCCTATGAGACTGGCACGCTCTATATCCCCAAGCAGAGCAAAAACAATTACTATTGGAACACCCAGTGGAGCCAGTTCGCCAAATTGGTGGAGTTCGACGAACCCTACAAATATTTCTACTTGAACAAGGAATTTACCTTGGACGACCGATTCACGGGTGAGCCCGATATCGACATCAACCCCGGTGGTGGCATCATCGTGCCCGGCAAGCCTGAGCTGCCTCCCCAGGATGCCGACACCATACACATCAAGGGCGACGGCAAAAACTGGGCATCCATCATCGCCAATGCCAACCTTAATGCCAAGGGGCTCTATATAGACATTACCATCAAGGCCAACCGCTGGTATTTCTTCAGCTTCCCCTTCAAGGTGAGAAAAGCCGACATCTCGTGTGGCAAGAATGTGAAGTTTGTGTTCCGTACCTACAATGGCGCCATCCGTGCCGAGTATGGCAAGGGTGGATGGATAGACCTGGATAGCTCTGAGGAATATCTCTACCCCGGCAAGGGCTATATCTTCCAGGCGTCGCTCGACTGCACGCTGTCTATCAAGATCGAGAAGAATGAGTTTGGCAAACTGCCCAACGTGAATGTAGACACCAAGCTCGATATTCACACGTCGACCAATGAGCAGAACGCAAGCTGGAACTTTGTGGGCAACCCCTTCACTGCGTTCTACGACATCAACGATATGGGCTACAAGAGTCCTATCACCCGCTGGAACAGCGACAGCAACACCTACGAGGCTGTGCGCCCCGGCGACGACAACGCCTTCCTCAATCCCTTTGAGGCATTCTTCGTGCAGTGTCCTAAGGACAATGACGACATCAACTTTGGTGGCGACAACCGTCTTACCCAGACTGGCAGAGACAAGAAGATGAACAGCCAGATGCAGAAGGCACGCATGGAAGGACAGTTTGACGTGCAGCGCCAGATAGTAAATCTCACCCTGAGCGACGGCACCACCACCGACAAGACCCGCGTGGTATTCAATCCCGACAAGAAGGCTGGCTATGAGCGCGACTGCGATGCCGCCAAGTTTGAGAGCAACGGCGCCTCTGAGCTCTACACCGTAGAGGCTCTGGCAGGCAGACTCGCCATCAACGAGCGCCCCGAGGGTAGCGTGAAGATAGGTTACCGTGCTGCCAAGGCTGGCGAATACACCATCGCCGCCCAACGTATGGACCGCCAGGTACTCCTGCGCGACAACGACCTGCAGATAACCTTCGACCTCACCCAGGGCGACTATCACTTCACCTCTGATGCCGGCGAGTTCGACAACCGCTTCATGCTGCTCATCGACAACAGCACCACCGGTATCGGCGACATCGTGACCACCACTGGCGTCAACGTGAAACCCACCGACTGCGGCCTCAATATCAGCAACCTGCAGGGCAAGACCCTCCATGTCTATGCTCTCAACGGTGCCCTCTACGCCACCCGTACCCAGGATGGATTCCTCGGCCTCGCCAAGGGTGTCTATCTGGTAGAAGTAGAAGGACTGAAGGCCAAGTTTATGGTAAGATAAAAGGCATAGGACTATGACCAAGTTACAACGATTACTGATGACATGGCTGCTGCTCATCGTGGGCAGCGCCATGCTCACGGTGTCGGCGCAAGACGATTTCAACCCTGGCAATCCGCCCGAGCCCGATCTGCGCCTTAGGGTCAGCGTGAGTTCCGAGCGCGGCTATACCTCGGGTAGTGGCACCTATCTCAGTGGTACTAAGGTAACGATAAGGACCTCGTCGCGGAGCCCGGACTTCACCTTCGCCTACTGGACGCTCAATGGCGAGAAGTATAGCGAGCAGCAGCAGTTCGAGTATGTCGTGGCCGACCGCAACGTAAACTTTGTAGCCATCTACGACTTTACGCCCGTCAACCCCTCTGAGCCACAGATGCCCGACACCTACCGTGTGTATCTCTCTACCAATGAGCCGGGCAGCTGTTCGTTCAACCGCGACAACGGAGCCAAAGCCAAGGCTGGTACGAGGGTGGAACTTAGGGCTACCCCCAGTCAGGGATATAAGTTCAAGGGATGGTTCCTCGACGGCGTGAAGCAGAGCGACCAGCTCGCTTTCAACTTCGAGATGCCTGCCAGCAACGTGAACTACGAAGCACGGTTTGTCTATAACCCCGACAGTCCCGACGAGCCCCAGGGCGACGGCAGCCAGACGGGCAATATCACCAATAGTCAGGTGGGCGACGTCGATGGTGATGGCACGATAGATACCGCCGATGCCGTGATGATTATCGAACATTATATCAAGGGTACCACCGACAAGCTCAACAAGGCGACAGCCGACGTCGATGGTGACGGAAAGATAGATACGGCCGATGCGGTCAAAGTGATTAACAAATATGTAAACAAAGAATAAGACAATGAGACATAATTATGTAAGACCCCAGTCAGAGCGCATACGTGTGGATGCCATGCACACCCTGCTCGCTGGTAGTGGTGAACGCAGTGTGCAGTTTGGCAGCGGTAATGCCGATAACACCAAACCCATCCTCGCCCCGCGCGACGACTGGTATGACGAAGATGAATGACGATAGCTGAATAGTCAGCTTGACTTTTATCCGTGGCCCAGACTTCTCCCGCCTCTCCAAATGGTATAGGGAAAGTCTGGGCCTTTTTTAGGTGGAAGCCAAGCCGAGGAAGCCCCTCCCCAACCCTCCCCAAGGGGCGGGAGCTCGTACTTGCTGTGTTTAAGGCGGTTTGGAGGTTCTCTTTCCCCTTGGGTAAGGCTGGAATGGTGCTCGTGGCTGGTGAGGTGTCCATGAAGAGGGAGGGGGTACATGGTAGAGATGTCCGCAAGCAGCAGCAACTCCGTAGGAGTTGCGTTTAGCCGTAGGCGTTATTCTCAGTTGGAATTTATCACAATAAATAAGCAGAAAAACTCGCTGCGGTAACGCCTTCGGCTAATCGCAACTCTTTCAGAGTAGCATTGATTTGTAGTGAATTGCACCCATGGTAGAGGCGCTTCGCCCCTCAACCCTGGGCTATGAAATCGCAACTCCGTCAGAGTTGCCAAGGGTGCGTACCATCCACGATGGGCTAACCCATCATTGGATGCGCACCACACACCATTCCACCATTGGGTGCATATCATC
>NZ_NPJM01000031.1:0-272542 GCF_002251455.1 Prevotella sp. P4-51 | reverse complement strand
CAATAGGTTGTTCATCTTTTTGAGTTTTTTTTTAGTGTTAATTGTAACTTTTTTGAAAACGACTGAAATACAATTTATTACAAACTGTGAAATAAGGTTAATTTTCTGCGAGTTGATTCATATCATCTAAAAAACCTTCTTTTGGAGCTGAAAAATGTGGTCTCGGTTACTGGATTATTGGCCAGTGTTTTGTATACAATCATTAAAATTGATGCCAAATCAGTCAAATAGCTCTAAAGTTTTTGCTAACTTTGCATTATAATTAATTAATATGATAGATACATCTGCATTCCAAGGGAAAAAGGCAGCTTACTATACTTTAGGGTGTAAGTTGAATTTTTCCGAAACGTCCACCTTTGCAAAGACGCTTGAAGCTATGGGTGTCGGTACTGTTGAAAAAGGTGAGCGTGCCGACATATGTCTCGTAAATACCTGTTCGGTTACAGATGTTGCCGATCGTAAGTGCCGTTCTATAATTCGTCGCATGGTAAGGGAACATCCTCATGCATTTGTGATTGTGACGGGGTGTTATGCCCAGCTTGAATCTCAAAAGGTTGCCAATATTGATGGGGTGGATTTGGTCTTGGGCAGTAATGAGAAGGCAAACCTTGTGCAGTTCTTATCCGATGCATGGAGTAACCGGACGGATGGTGCACATTTACATATATATCATTCTGTCAAAACCAAGGATATCAAAACATTCCAGCCTTCCTGTTCGCGAGGAAACAGAACTCGCTATTTCTTGAAAGTCCAGGATGGTTGCAGTTATTTCTGTACGTATTGTACTATACCTTATGCCCGTGGTTTTTCGCGTAATCCTTCTATCGAATCTTTGGTGGAGCAGGCACGGCAGGCAGCTGACGAAGGTGGAAAGGAAATTGTGCTTACGGGTGTTAATATTGGTGATTTCGGAGCCACCACGAAAGAGCGATTTATCGATTTGGTAAAGGCCCTGGATAAAATCGAGGGTATCAAGCGATACCGTATCAGCAGCTTGGAGCCCGATTTGCTGGACGACGAACTGATAGAGTATTGTGCACAAAGTCGTGCTTTCATGCCGCATTTTCACATACCTCTTCAGAGTGGCTCTGATCATGTATTGCGTCTGATGCATCGTCGTTATGACAAAGCACTTTTTGCTCATAAAATCAATCTTATCAAGCGACTTATGCCTGATGCCTTTATAGGTGTAGATGTGATGGTCGGATGTCGTGGAGAACATCCTGAACATTTTGAAGAGTGTTATGATTTTCTTGATGGATTGGATGTCACTCAGCTGCATGTATTCCCATATTCTGAACGCCCAGGAACTTCAGCGCTTTCGATTCCCTATGTGGTCGATGATGCTGAAAAGAAAAAGCGGTGTAACAGACTCTTGGCGCTGAGCGATAGCAAAACCATCGACTTCTATAGCCGAAACATCGGTAAGGAAGTTGATGTATTGTTTGAGAAATCTACTCGTGGCAGATTCATGCATGGTTTTACAGAAAACTATATTCGTGTAGAGCTATCCCCCAAAGATGCTAAAACGGAATATGACAACCAGATTCTGCGTGTGAGATTGGGTGATTTCAACCACGACAAATCAGCTCTAAAGGCGGAATTGATATGAAAATAGCCATTGTTATATTGAATTGGAATGGGCGGGATATGCTGAAACGCTTCTTGCCCATATTGCAGTCCAATCTTATCGCCGATAGTGTTGTCTTTGTGGCAGACAATGCTTCGAGTGACGATTCGCTTCAGCTGTTGAATAGCGATTTTCCAGATGTGCGTGTTATCGAATTGGATAAGAATTATGGTTTCGCTGACGGATATAACAAAGCTCTGCAGCAGATTGATGCTGAGTATTATCTCTTGCTGAATTCGGATGTCGAAGTGACGTCTGATTGGATTGAGCCGATGTTGTGGTTTATGGAAGCAAATCATGATGTGGCAGCATGCCAGCCTAAAATTCTCTCTATCTCCGATCGTCATAGTTTCGAGTATGCGGGTGCTTGTGGCGGATTCATTGATAAGTATGGTTATCCCTATTGTCGTGGCCGCATATTTGATACGATAGAGTATGACAAGGGCCAATATGACAATCCTATGGAAATCCAATGGACAACAGGGGCCTGTATGCTTATTAGAAGCTCGGACTACTGGGCTGTAGGCGGCTTGGATGGTCGCTTCTTTGCCCATAGTGAGGAAATCGATATGTGTTGGCGCCTGCGATTGATGGGACGCAAATTGTATTGTATTCCACAGAGCAAGGTGTTCCATGTAGGTGGTGGCACTCTGAATAAAAGCAATCCCAGAAAGACATTCTTGAATTTCCGCAACAACCTTACGATGCTTTATAAGAATTTGCCCGACAAGGACTTAAGACATGTTATGGCTGTCAGATGGTGGCTTGATTACCTTGCTGCATTCCAAATGTTGATACTTAATCGTAGCTGGGGTGACTTCAAGGCTGTAGTTAAAGCTCGTCGTGCTTTTCACAAATGGAAGAAACAATTTCTTTCCGAACGTCAGGAAATTCAGCTTCGACAGGAAAGCGCTCCGGATGTCCAGGTGAGATCTTCTTATAGTATCTTGTGGCAGTATTATTTTCATCGTAAAAAAGAGTTTAGTAGATTGCATCCTTCTGTCAGCAAAGGAACAAAGCAGTTTCCTAATGTTGTTCTGCTACCACAAATAGAGGCGCTCCTTAATGAGGGGCATACGGTTACGCTACAATTAAGGGGTTACAGTATGCGCCCGTTCCTTGAAGACAATCGAGATAAGGCTTTGCTCATTAAGGCTTGTCATATTGCCGTTGGCGATGCAGTCTTGGCCAGGCTTCCGCAAGGAGGTTATGTCTTACATCGTATAGTAAAAATCAAAGGAGATGAAATAACCCTGCTGGGTGATGGCAATCTGGTGCCGGAACATTGCAAACGCAGTGATATCATTGGTTTTGCAGTCGGCTTCTATCGCAAAGGGCGCTCTGCCATCGACAAGACGAATGGCATCAAGTGGGGGCTGTATTCCATTATATGGATGCTGCTCAGACCATGTCGAAGATATCTGTTGGCTTTCTATCGGCGTGTTTGGTTGAAAATGTTTAAACCCATTTAAGAATAATTGCATATGAGAACAAAGAAAGGATTCAAGCTCCGCGAAGTATGTGGAGAGAAGATATTGCTGGCGGAAGGCGTAGAGAATATTGACTTTAGTGATATCATCAGTATGAATGCCAGTTCGGCATATCTCTGGGAACAGGTAGACGGAAAAGACTTCACGGTAGAGGAGATGGCCCGACTGCTCACGGAACAATATGAGGTTGAAGAAACTGTGGCGTTGGAAGATGCCAAGGAACTGGCCAATCAATGGTTCAAATGTGGTATCATTGAGATTTAACGCAATCAATGCCTTGGCTTTGAACTGACTGCCAGACAATAATAATGCCCGTTACAAGCGTTGAACGATGTAACGGGCATTTGTTGTCTATTGCCAGTGGTAATACTGTTACTTGAGATTGGTGATGAAGAAGTTGGCAATCTGTCTCATTAAGTGATTGCGCGTATTTCCACCATATATACTGTGATTGCGGTTGGTGTACAAAAGTTCGGAGAAATCTTTGTCGGCTTCTATCAGCGATTCTGTGTATTCAAATGTATTCTGTGGGTGAACGTTGTCGTCGGCCAATCCATGGCAAATCAGCAATTTTCCGTTAAGTTTGTTGGCCCATCCTATAGGTGAGTTGTCATAACCCTGCGGATTCTCTTTGGGAGTACGCATATAACGTTCGGTATAGATGGTGTCATAATATCTCCAGTCTGTAGGAGGTGCGACAGCTACGCCGGCATAGAAGACATTGCGGCCTTCACTCATGCTCATGAGGGTGTTAAAACCTCCGAAGCTCCATCCCCAAATGCCTATGTGCTGTTTGTCGATATAGGTTTGGTTGCCTAACCAAAGCGCAGTTTCTACCTGGTCCTTTGATTCAAGGACGCCCATCTGTTGGTAAATGCATTTTTCAAATTTGGCTCCTCGACCACCAGTGCCTCTGCCATCTACGCATACTACAATAAAACCTTGCTGAACAAGATATTGGTCAAATGCTCCGCCGTTGCCTAATGAACCGGCTTTCCAAGAATCAACCACTTGCTGGCTGCCTGGGCCACTGTATTGGAACAGGATAACGGGATACTTGTGAGATGGGTCGAAATTGTTCGGTTTTAACATCCATCCATCCAGAGATATTCCTTCAGAAGTAGTGAATGTAAATGGCTCTCGTTTGCTCCATCCATATTCTGCCATTTTGACCTTTAGCTTGCTGTTGTCGAGCAGCACGGACAAAACCTTGCCTTTCTGTGAACGCAATGTGAATGTATAAGGTGTGTTGTAGTTGCTCCATGTATTGATAAAGAACTGATAGTCGCCAGAGAAGATAGCGCTGTTCCATCCTTCCTGGTCGGTCAGTCTTTCTACTTTGCCGTTTTTATGAGAAACAAATACTTGGCGGTCGTGTGGATTTAATGCAGCTGCTTGATAATAAACATCTCCATTCTCCTCATTATATCCATATATGGAAGTAATGTCATGTTTGCCGTCACCGATTTTTCTTATCATTGTACCATTCTGATTGTAAAGGTAAATCTGCATATAACCGTCACGATCACTTGGCAAGAGGATAGTGCTCCGCCCAATGATAATATCTGCCATGGCCTGTTCTTGTATATAGCAATCTGCTTTTTCTTTAATAAGCAGCTGGGCTGTAGTGCTCCTCGGATTGACGGCATACAAATTCAGTTCATCCTGATGACGATTCATGGTGTATACAATTATCCGAAGAGGATCGTTGGTCATCTTTATTCTTGGCATGTAGCTGTCATTATCTGAAGGAACGTTAAGTTTCTTGGTTTGTCTGCTCTTTATGTCAAAGCTCCATGCACTGACAACAGAATTGTCTTCTCCGGCTTTAGGATATTTATATGAATATTCACCAGGATAGGTGCTATATTCATTACGAGTGGGATGTTTGCCCTTGAACATTTGCAGAGAGTATGATTTCACCTTGCTTTCATCGTATTTTATCCAGCAAAGCATAGTTCCATCCCCGTTAAAGCAGAAAGAGCGGTTGTTGCCAAATTCTTCTTCGTTGACCCAGTCGGGGATACCATTGATGGTCTCGTTAAATTTGCCATCTTTTGTGACCTGACTCTCCGCATTGTCGTATAATAGCTTGATGAGGAACAGATTGTTGTCGCGGACGAAAGCAATCTGGTTCCCGTCAGGCGACCATAGGGGAACTTGCTGCTTGCCGCCGTCGGAAAGACGCTCCAGTTTTGTGGATTTTATCGTATAGATATAATAGTCTGCCTTGAAAGAGTGGCGGTACACTTTCTCGGTATTTGTCTGTATGAGAAATTTGTCACCCTTGGGCGATAGAATGTATCCGTCGAACTTTGTTATCTTTTCACCTATGGTCTTGTTGACATCAAAAAGAACGGCCGTTTGTTTGCCGGTCTTAAATGAGTTTTGTATAATCTGTTTGCCATCATCGCTGATGCGTGCATACTGGTCTGTACCAGGTATGGGGTCAATTCCATGGATGGTCTTTGCGGAAAAGTATCCAGATGCAATGGTTTTGATGTCCATCTTTTTTGAAGCGGTCAGTTCTGTACAAGTCAATGCAAGAACTGCAAGTATTAATAATTGTTTTCTCATATTGGTGATTATATGTATATGACTGTATGCAAAGTTACAAAATCTTCGTTATTATCAGTCCGAAATTGTTGTTTTTTTGTAATTTTGCATACTATGCAGCAGGCTTATAATGATTTCGGCGCTTGGATACGCCGCCGCTTCCCGTTTAGGGTTCAGAAAATATCGGTTGATGCAGGTTTCTCTTGTCCTAATCGGGATGGGAAGATTTCGCGTGGAGGTTGTACATTTTGTGACAACCATACATTTAACCCATCATATTGCAATAGCCGTAAAAGTATAACAGAACAGTTGGAGGAGGGGAAAGCATTCTTTGCTCGTAAGTATCCGGATATGAAATACCTCGCATATTTCCAAGCCTATTCCAACACATATGCTCCTGTGCCAAGGCTTAAGCAACTGTATGAGGAGGCTCTGAGTGACGAGGATGTGGTGGGTATTGTGATAGGAACTCGTCCGGATTGTTTGTCGCCAGAGATTTTGGACTATCTGGAAGAACTGAATAGGCGAACCTTCGTAATCGTTGAATTGGGAGTGGAGAGTGCTAATGACGAGACGCTACTGCTGGTCAACCGGGGGCATACCTTTGCAGATAGCGTCAATGCCATAGAAGCCGTGCATTGTCGGGGAATTCTTGTAGGTGTTCACATTATACTTGGACTGCCAGGGGAAGATAGGGAAGAAATCTTGCGACAAGCCTCCGTGATATCTGACTTGCCTCTGGATATCCTCAAACTGCATCAGTTGCAGATTATCAAAGGTACATGTATGGCGCGACAATACTCAGAGGCTCCTTTTCATCTTTTCAGTGTCGAAGAATATATCGAATTGATAGGAGAGTACTTGCCATTACTGCGCAAAGATATAGTTCTGGAGCGCTTTCTTAGCCAGTCACCTGGCGAGATGCTTCTGGCCCCAAAATGGGGATTGAAGAATCATGAGTTTGTACATCTTCTTAACAAATATCTCGAGAAGAACAACATTTGTCAAGGAAGCAAGGTGGTGTAATCATCCTGACTGAGCAGTTGCTCGACAGTTCTGCTTCTGTGCTTGCGCATATAATTGTCAATCAGCAGCACATATTTCGTTTGGAAGATTTTCCGCTCGAGCGCCTTGTTCGTAATCCACATGATTTTTGCGATGTGTAAATCTCTTTCAAGCTGAGTGCGCTTGTCTATATTTGACAGGGGATAAAAACTGAGCAGGTAGAAAACCATTGCATCCGGTACAATGTATGCGCGGGTCATGCTTGTACGTTGTTGGTATGAATAGTACTTTTTGTACAATGGGTAGTTGATACCAAGATATTTGTCCAGACAGATACCGATACTCTTGTTGCCAATGATGACACTTTGGTCCAAAGCGCCTATTTGGGCGTAGACCTTGGGAAGTGGTATGTTGGGCAGGCTTTTACGTAGTCTGGAAAAACTCTTGCTGAAATCCTTGTTCAAGTCATCCATATCAGCAAACTCGGCTTCGGTGTCAGATATGAGAATCTGCAGTGTGGAGTCTTGGTAAAATCTTAGGTATTTGGAACTTATGTCAGGCTCAACCACCTCGCCAATCTGCAATACTTTTTCTATGAGAGTACGTGTCTCTACAGGGTATTCTGTGTTCATTTCCTGCAAGGCAGAATAATCACCGGTCGTGAGATACCGGCTTTGCAATCTGTCATATCTGGCAATCGTGATGTTGCCCTTTTGAAGGTCATCTTCAAAAGGTTTAATCTTTGGTTCGCATGAAACGAAGAGCAAAGCTGACAGTAATATGGTGGCGATACGGTTTCTCACTTGCTAATTCTCCCTTATTCACTTGCAAAAATAGTAAAAAAATGAATAAAACCAAAGGCAATGTATAAAAAATATAAAAAGCAGCCCAATAAATCTGCATATTTATTAAAAACCGTTATACTTCTGCGTGGTAAGTATGCCACGATTTATGCTAAGTGCGCGAAATGGTCTTGTTACAGATAACGGCAGCCTCTTTGTTGGGCAGGCAATGCAATATATAGAATGGCGTTTTTTCTATTACCTGGGTAATATTTTTTATAATGTCATCGTAGATATTCTCATCCCACCTGATGCTTGAGCATGCTGGGATAAAGTTTACCAGTGCATCTATAGGGGATAATCGGTCTATGCTGTTTTGCGGTGCACGGTCAATTTGAGTTATTGCTCCTAAATGGGCTTTGATATTGCGGTAGCATGGAGTCTTGCCACTCCAAGGACTTCCATAGATTACGGGAACGTTGTCTATAATTCTGATAATGGGGTTATCGTCATTCATCAGGTCGCAGTTTGGAAGGTGTTTGAGCCACATGCTGACCTGTGTGCTCTTTCCGGTACCGCTTTTAGCGATAAATGCATATCCATAACCGTTTTGCCTTACCAGGGATGCGTGTATTAATAAGGTGTTATATTTGCAACTGGCAAAAGCATAAGCAATCATGATGGCATTGTTCAGACCGAAACTACGCATGTCATAGTTGCCGTTGAGTGCGCACTGGCAGACGGAAAACTCTTTGTTGGCAATCAATAGGCAACAACTATTTCCATTAATGTCTTTGATGATAAACTGGTGTCTTCCATCATTTGTCTGGTCAACTATGATGTTGCCATTGCCAGTGTCAATGGTCTTTATGCGTACCCGTTCACTTTTTGCAATGGGTGCGGTCTTGTCATCTATGGTAAGCTCAAAGAGGTTGTCCTCTTTGGAGGGTTCGGCAATCTCAAATGGAGAAAAAGAGGGTAGTAGAGACAAATTATTAAGCCCATCCTCTTTGAAGATGAGCTTAATAGTCAGCTCGGCTATCGAGAACCAGTAGTTGCTGTTCATAGTTCGGGAAGTCGTACTTTATTTATCCTTTTTCTTGTTCTTCTTTGCTTTCTTTGTCTTCTTGGTTGGGCTTTCGGCCTGTTGCTCTTCGTCTGATTCTATTGCCTTGAATTGGAACTCGTTGGCGCCTACATATTTCAGTTCGTATTTCCCGTTCTTGGCATACTTCTTCTTGAGCTTGGTAAACTGCTTCTCTATATTCTTGAGTTTGGCATCAAAGAAAATTACGCACACTCTCGCAGGCATTCCTTGGTCCGAAAGGTGCTGACTCAACTGTTTTGAATATAAGTCCCGGTTCTCCAGAAAATGGCTTTTGTGCTCGATAGTTACATCTTTAACCAACTGTATATCTGTAAAATATACCGTTGAATCATTAAATGATGCCGAAAAACCAAATGCATAAATGTCACTCTTCTTGTTGGCAGCGCTTACATTACCTGAAACAATTGCGCATATCAGAATAAGTGTAATGGTAATAATTTTGTTCATTGTTCTTTCTTTTATCTTCCTAAATAACTCTTTAGAAGTTTACTCTTTGTATTATTTCTTAATTTACGTATAGCCTTTTCTTTGACTTGTCTTACCCTTTCACGAGTCAGCCCACACTTTGTGGCGATTTCTTCAAGGGTCTGTTCTGCTTGATTGATGCCAAAAAATGATTTGATGATGATGCGCTCCCTGTCATTGAGAACACTCAATGCTCTGCAAATCTCTTCTCTTAGAGATTCCGCAACCAGTTCATTGTCTGCTTCTGCACCCTCATCACTTGCAATAACGTCAAGTAGGCTGTTGTCTTCGTCGTCATTTATTGGGGCATCAACCGAAACGTGTCTTCTGGTTGCCTTGAAGGCATCTTCGATTTTATCTTCCGGCATATTCAGCTCATCGGCCATTTCATTGAGACTCGGACGGCGCTCGTGCTCTTGTTCGAAAACGCTGGATGCGTGGGATATTTTATTGACGGCTCCAACTTGATTGAGCGGGAGCTTTATCATATTGCTCTTTTCGGCTATTGCCTGCAGTATACTTTGTCTAATCCACCACACAGCATACGAAATGAACTTGAAGCCTCGGGTTTCGTCAAATTTTTCGGCAGCCTTGATGAGTCCCACATTGCCTTCATTGATAAGGTCGGGGAGACTCAGTCCCTGGTTCTGGTATTGTTTGGCCACAGAAACGACGAATCTTAGATTGGCTTTGGTGAGCTTTTCCAATGCTTTATGATCGCCCTTTTTGATGCGCTGAGCCAGCTCGACCTCCTCTTCAACCGTTAGCAATTCCTCACGGCCGATTTCTTGCAGATACCTGTCAAACGAGGCGTTCTCGCGGCTTGTTATTGATTTTGTGATTTTCAGTTGTCTCATAAAGCTATTGTTTGTCACTTTTCTGCAAATGTAGTATTTTTGCTTTATATATGCAAGTATTTTCGTTTTTATTTAACAAAATGGACGCAACTCTGAGCTTGTCTGGCTTGGAGTTGCGTCCATTATACTCGTTGGTAACTGAATTGTTATATATCCTAATTTACTTCTATTGCAAAGTAGTCACGTTTGCCAGTGGGCCATATACCTTTTATATATAGTACGGGGTCCTTGCTTGTCGATGCCTTCTTGACAGTCTCTTGCAGGTCGTTGATGGCCTTTATGGGAGTGTCATTGGCCTGAAGGATAATGAATCCTTTTTCAATTCCCTTCTTCTTCAGCGGACCATCGGTCACCTTGATTACTTCGAGACCATAGTTGATGCCAAGTTGTTCCTTTGTATCTTTGTTGACCGGTGCAAACGAACCGCCCAATACATCCAAGTCAGCAGTCTTTACCACTTTGGTTGTACCTTGCGCATTCTTGAGAGTGACGGTCTTGGTCACTTTCTTCTTCTTGTGAATGTAGGTTACGCTGAGCTTGTCGCCAGGACGCTTGTTGGCCATATGCTCCTGGAGTTCAGCCATCTTGCCAATCTTCTTTCCATCGATACTTATGATGACATCGCCTTCCTCAAGTCCGGCTTCGGCGCCAGCGCCGTCGGGATCCACCTTAGACACATAGACACCTTCGTTTGTGCCGAAATCAGCATCTTTGCCACTGTCTTTGAGCGCGTTGATCTGGTTCAGCAGGTCGCCACCGGTGATTCCGAGATATGCACGCTGAACGGTTCCATATTCTTTCAAGTCGCTTACCACTTTGTTCATGATGGTGGTAGGTATGGCAAAACCATAACCAGTAAACGAACCTGTCTGAGAATATAGCATGGCATTGATACCGACCAATTCTCCCTTGGTATTGACCAGGGCGCCGCCGGAATTACCGGGATTGATGGCCGCATCGGTCTGTATGAAACTCTCCACGCCATTCTGCTGGGCATACAGCGAGCGTGCCTTGGCGCTTACGATACCTGCTGTCACAGTATTGTTCAATCCATAGGGATTACCTACGGCTATCACCCATTCTCCCACCTTCAGCTTGTCGGAATCGCCAATGGGGAGGGTGGGTAAATCCTTGCCGTTGACCTTAATCAGTGCCAGGTCGGTAGAGGGGTCAGTGCCGATGATGCGTGCCGAGAACTCGCGGTTGTCATTCAGGGTCACAGTCAGTTCGTCGGCTCCGTTAACTACATGATTGTTGGTAACGATGTAGCCGTCGGAAGAGATGATGACACCAGAACCGGTAGCTTGCTTCTTAGGAGTCTGGATCTGCTGCTTGCGCTTGCCTCCGTTGCCCTGGCCGAATCCGAAGAAATCGCCAAAGAAATCATCGAATGGAGAGCTTGGAACTTCCACCGTCTGCACCTTGGAGTTCTGCACATATTTTATATGTACTACCGCCGGCAATGATTTCTCGGCGGCATAGGTTAAATCTACCGGCTGGCCAGCAATGGCTACACTGGCTGGTGTGGCATAGGCTTTGATGAAAGAGCCGGCAGAGAGAGCTATGGCAACAATGCTCAAGGCCCCAAAAAGATACTTTGAATACGTTTTCATACTCGTTTGTTTTTAATCTTATGTTTATTTTGTTCTTTCTTTTGGTTGAGGTTGTCAATCCTCTTTGTAATTATATCTGCAAATATACTCCCAAAGTTTGTGAAACTGCCATTTTGGCAGTCCGCTTTATTTCAATTTAACACTTTTATTTGCCCACTTAACGGCTATTAAGCGCCATCATCACGATTTTTACATCTTTTTATTATCCTTGTCAATGCTGTTTTTGGAGGGCTGGAGCATAAGAATGGCAAGCTATTTGGCTGATAAACGAGGTAAAAAGTGATTTTTTTGAAGTATAGTTGTGGTTTTTCATGAAAAAAATCTAATTTTGCAGAAAGAAAGGCAGTTTCCCGGCCCTGCCGCTGGCTCTCTTGCGAGGGCGAGAGGAAAGTCCGGGCAACGCAGAGCGCTCCACTTCCGAAAATAGAAGCTATTGGTGACAGTAGGGGAAAGTAGAAGAAAATAACCACCATGATACTATATGTTGTTTTGACAGCGTATGTGTCGGGAAAGGGTGAGAAGGTAGTGTAAGAGACTACCAGTCGGCGGGTGATCGTCGAGCTGTACTTCCTGGAGGTTGCAAGTTCATGTAAACCGTCGTCTGAAAGCTGCTCGCTTGATGTCTTTGACAACGGCGGAGGGTAGAATGCTTGAGCTGTGAGGTGACTTGCAGACTAGATAAATGACAGGGCTCCACTTGTGGATACAGAACCCGGCTTATCAGGAAACTGCCTTTCTTTTAATCTTTAGATTTATTACTGATAAAACGAACATTGATATGGCAAATATCGAACTTCCCGATTTCATGAGCTATAAGGACAAGTTTTCGAATAGCAAGTTTGTTGAAAAGATTCAGCGCGTGGCCAAGCGTGCCGGTGCCAAGTTGGTTTACGTGGCATTGATTTTGTTTTATACCTTGCAGAGCGATAAGGTGTCGCTCAAAGACAAGGCAATGATTGTCGGCGCGCTCGGATACCTTATTTCTCCTTTGGATGTGGTGCCCGACGCGATCCCTATAGCAGGATTGGGCGACGACCTCGTTGTGTTGCTCTATGTGCTTCATAAGATTTGGGGCGAAGTGTCCGAGGATGTCAAGGACAAGGCTAAGGCCAAGCTGGCTACCTGGTTTGACGGAGATGAAACCTCGAAGATTAACGACCTGTTCCGCGACGACCCCACAGATACTCCTGTATAGAATTATTTCAAACATCCATAGCCACAAGCCGTTTCCATGCTTGTGGCTTTTTTCTGTCCCTACGTTTGGAGGGGCATTTCCGGCAAGGGCCATTCCTTGTCCTTTTGACCGTAAGCCAACCTATTTGGCGTCGCTTATCTTGTCGATGGTTTTTCTTATGGGCAGATTATAGTTATTTGCAAGTTTTGAAACGGATGATTCGAACCTTGCAATGAACAGATCTAAGTCTGCAAAGAATAAATCAAGTCTTGCAATATAGATTTGTGTGATTATGGCCGTCTTTGACGGGTGGGAGAGTTGTTTCCACTCCTTGGGTGGTTTTTGGTCCATGGATTGTTGCTTCGATATGGGGCTGTTGATATCCAGGATGGCACGGACTGTTGGCGTATGAGGGCCTTGGGGAAAAATAAAACTCCTTATATGTGAATAAGGAGTTGTCTTGTGCTTGTCTGATAAAAGTGGTGTTGTGGCCTATCTTTATGGCATGCTGTCTTGGGGTGCTTCTGGCATGGCCGTAACTGTGAGCGGAATGGGGGAGTATGGTGGCCTTGTCATTTGGTAGTAACTGGCAGCTTGGCCTTAATCCATCCCAAATATCCCGAATCAAGTTCTATCACTTTGTAACCATGACCGGCTAATATCCGTGCGGCGGTTTTGCTGCGCTTTCCGCTGCGGCAGTTGACGGCAATGGTCTGACCTTTGGGCAACTGCTTAAGGGCTTGTTTCTCAAAATCGTCTTTGAGCACATCGATATTGATGGCATGTGCAATGTGGCCTTCGGCAAATTCGGCTGCAGTCCGCACATCCAATCTCACAATAGACGTGTCGGCAATGGCTGTTGCAAATTCTTCTGCGGGTAAACTGCGGAAGGTGCCGTTCTGGGCTTTACATCCCAACAGGCAGCATAGCATGGTCAGGAGTGTCATATATCTGTTCATCATTAATTATAGATAAATATGCGGCGACTATCTCTGTTGAAATAGTCGCCGCTAATGGTAGGTCTTTAATCGTGGTGGCAACTATGTGTTACTTCTCCTTCAGCAGGCTGGTGCTGCGGACGCAACAAGTCGTTGACGGTCTTTACGGGGTTGAATGTGTCGAGTGGGACTTCCACAAAAATTGTGTTCCAATCGCTCATAGCTCCATTCCAAAGGCCAGGCAATTCCAGTGCTTTCAGTTCGCGGCCGCCCTTACTCTTGCTGCTGATGAAGCCGGTGTTGTGGTCAACGTAGTCGGGCAGATGGAAGTGGTTGCCTTTATAGTCGCGGGTGGCACAAACCAAGTCAACTGGGTTGAAATGTGTACCCTCGGTAAACATCTTGACATACTCGGGGTTGGACTTGTCTATCTGGCTCGATTCCAATATCTGTAAACTTACGGTGCCGTTTTGGTTGTAAGCCAGGAAAGGACCACCACCAGGCTCGCCTACATTCTTGACTACTCCGCAGACGCGCATCGGGCGGTTGAGTTTGCTTCTCAGATAACTTACCAGTTCGGCATCTTCGAGTTCCTTGATATCGGCACGGCGGCAGCAAAGGTCGCGCTGTACAAAGCGGATGATTTCCTCAAGGTCCTTATGATTGTAGTTGCCGCTGTCGAGCAACTCAAGATATTCAAAAGCCCGCTTCTGGTTTTCAACCAGTACTCCAGCCAATACATTCTTATAAAGTACGGTGTCGCCTTTGAGGCGGTCAGGCACAACATTGTCTATATTCTTGATGAATACAACATCGGCGTCAATGTCGTTGAGGTTTTCGATGAGCGCACCATGTCCGCCCGGACGGAAAAGCAATGATCCGTCATCGTTGCGGAATGGGGTGTTGTCTGTATTGACCGCAATGGTATCTGTCGATGGCTTTTGCTCAGAGAAAGATACATTAATCTTTATGTCATACTTGGCTTCGTACTTTGCAATGCAATCTTCTACTTTTTTGCGGAAGAGCGGTAGGTGCTCGTGGCTGACGGTGAAATGGACATTGGCCTCGTCGTTGCTTGCTGCATAGAGTGCGGCCTCAACCAGATGTTCTTCCATAGGTGTGCGAGCGCCGTCGGCATAGGCGTGGAACAAGAGCAATCCTTTGGGCAGTTGTCCATAATTCAGTCCCTTTTCCTCCAACAGATTGGCAACGACATCTTTATATTTCTCCTCCTTGAGCAGGGCACGTACACCCTTGCCATTATTCTTCTTGCATTGGTCGCACAGGGCTTCACGGAAAGCAAAGTGGGGAATGTTGTCAAAGAACTTGTGTTCAAACTCAGTGGTAGGAGTGTCATATTCGGCAGTAAGGAATCCGAAAAGGTCCTTAAACATGCGGCTGGCTGCACCGGATGCGGGCACAAATTTAACTACACGATGTCCGTGAGCCTTATATTCGTCCCAAGATTCAATGGCATGCTGGCGTTCTACCTCGTCAAGGGCAAGAATGCCTTTTTCGATAGAGGCTGCGGCTTCTAATTTAAGAAATGGAAAGCCCTTCTCAAACTGGTGAAGTTGCCCCATTACTTTTTCTTCGCTTATCCCTCTCTGGGATATCTGGTTAAGATCTGTTTGTGTTAGCATTATCTTTGATATTTTAATAATTATATGACAAATTTAGGTACTTTATCTGATATGCCCAAGTGTTTTGGGCGTTTTTTTTCAGTATATTGACGGCTTATGTCGTAAAAACTATTTCTCTGGCGGGTGGTATCTTCATGGGCTGGAGTTATAACCTGGCGCTTTTTCTGCGAAGAATGAGCAGGCATACGACCAGAAGAGCGGGGAAGAATGTTGCGGCCAAAATGCCACCATGTATATCGTCGCCTGTAAAATGGGTACAAAGCCCCACAAGAGATGGCCCAAAAGTGCCGCCGGCATCGCCGGCAAGGGCCAGAAGGGCAAAAAGAGCAGTACCGCCGTTGGGTATCCGTGCCGATGTAAGACTGATGGAACCCGGCCACATGATGCCTACAGCCAGACCGCTGACCATGCAGCCGGCCAGACTCAGTAGCGGAACAGAGGCTAAAGAAGCTGTCAGGTAAGCGACCAGACTCAGAAGCCCGGCCCATGTCATATAGGCGGACAGGTCCAGATTCTGTCCCTTCTTGCTATACCATAGACGGCCGAGACCCATACAAAAGGCAAATCCACAGGGACCGGCCAGATCACCAATCGCCTTTTCTACTCCCAGAGAGGCTTCGGCAAAGGCCGATGTCCACTGTGCCATAGTGGCTTCTGAGGCTCCGGCAGCTACCATCAGCAGTAGGAATATCCAGAACATTCCATTGCGCAGCAGTTGACCCATGCTCATACTCTCGGCATCGGGCACAATGGGTTCAATAGGGCATGTCGCGAAATTGATGATGTTGTAGAGCGGTATCAATGCCCATAGGCAGGCCAGAAACCTCCAGTGGTCCAATCCGAATAGGGAAAAGAAAAGCGTAGAGCCGACTATCACTCCCACGGCTCCCCAACAGTAGAAGGAATGGAGCAGGCTCATCATGCCCTCCTTGTTTGGGAAAGGGCAAGCCTCGATAATGGGGCTGCACAACACCTCTATCAACCCGCTACCTATGGCATACACGCATACACAGAGGAGTATTCCCACCAGCGGATTGGGGAATAGTTCTGGCAGAAATGCCAGCCCCATCAAGCCTGTGGCTGATGTTATCCCAGAGATGATGATACTTTTGCGGTAGTTGATGTTCTTGAACTTGGCGCACAGCAAGTCTGTAATCAGTTGGATGATGTAGAATACAGCAGGAATCAACGCCAGACTGGCTATAGGTATCTTGTACTCATGGTGGAAGGCCATGAATAGTAGAGGGGTGAAATTGGCCACGATGGCCTGTGTTACAAAACCAAGGTAGCAAGCCCGTTTGGTCTTCCTGTAATCTTTTCCTTTCTTCATGTTTTTGTCTACTTGTTTTATCTTCCAATGTATTCCTGCTATATTGCATTCGTATTTCTGCATTTATATTAGGATAGCGATGATTTCTGACGTGTGCTGCAAAGTTAACTGTTTGTCGGGAGAAACAGACGAATTATATTAAGTTTTTTCCCTTAATCATTAACTTATGTCAAACAGCCGTAAAAAGCCTACGGTTTTGCTTTGCCGTTTCTGCTAAAAGACGTACCTTTGCACCCTATACTTTGGTGTGTTACAGGTGCATTGACAGCAGATATGGACACCATAAAGGATTACTAATTATATAGAGAAGACATACGTATGAACGATGTATTTGCATTTTCGGATAACGAGCGCAGCGCAGCGATAAAACTGATATTTCAGATACGGGAGGCCATAGCCGACTCGCTGGCTCCCGGTGACGAACAGCTGATGCGCCAGCATATAGAGCAAGCCATCAACAGCCAACGTATCCAGCGTGATATGTTCGGTCTCAACCCCATTCTGCATGCCCTACAGACGGCTTGGCTGGCCGTAACAGAGATAGGGCTTAAGCGTGATGGCGTATTTGCCATTCTGCTCTATGAGGAAGTGATTGGGGGTAACGAGGACATTGACCACCTTACCTCGCTCTTCGGTGATAATGTAGGACGCATCCTGCATGGTCTGTGCCGCATACATGACTTGTATAAGAAAAATCCTGTAATAGAAAGCGAAAATTTCCGTAATCTGCTGCTGTCTTTTGCTGAAGATATGCGCGTGATTCTCATCATGATTGCCGATCGCGTGACGTTGATGAGGCAGATTCGTGACAATTCTAATCTTGAAGCCAAACGCCAAGTAAGCGAGGAGGCCAGTTATCTATATGCGCCATTGGCTCATAAGTTAGGTCTGTATAAGCTGAAAAGTGAACTTGAGGACCTGAGTCTGAAATATCTTGAGACCGATGCCTATTATATGATAAAGGAGAACCTTAATGCTACCAAGCGTTCGCGCGATGCTTACATTGAGCGTTTTATCACTCCTCTAAAGGCTAAACTGGATGAGGCTGGTCTCGTCTATCATATGAAAGGTCGTACCAAGAGCATTCATTCCATTTGGCAAAAGATGAAGAAGCAGCAGTGTGGCTTTGATAAAATATATGACCTCTTTGCCATTCGCATCATCCTTGACTCGCCTTTAGACAAGGAAAAGATGCTCTGCTGGCAGACATTCTCTATCGTTACCGATATGTATCAGCCCAATCCCAAACGATTGAGAGACTGGCTGAGTATGCCAAAGTCTAATGGATATGAATGTCTTCATATCACGGTGTTGGGCCCAGAAGGCAAGTGGGTGGAAGTGCAGATACGTACTCAGCGCATGGACGATATTGCCGAGCATGGTCTTGCCGCCCATTGGCGCTATAAAGGCGTTAAGAGCGAGGGCAATATGGATACCTGGCTTGCCAGCATCCGTTCGGCGCTTGAAGCCGGTGATGACCTGCAGGTTATGGATCAGTTCAAGATGAACTTGCAGGATGAGGAAGTCTATGTCTTTACGCCCAAGGGCGATCTGTTCAAGTTCTCACAAGGTGCCACCGTACTTGATTTCGCTTATTATGTACATACTGCTGTCGGTAATTCTTGTATAGGTGCCCGTCTTAATGGGCGTATCGTGTCTATACGCGAGACATTGCATTCCGGTGATACGATAGAGATTCTGACGCAAAACAATCAGAGGCCCAAGCCCAGTTGGTTGGGTATCGTAAAGACGCCAAAGGCCAAAGCCAAGGTCAAGTTGGCGCTCAAGGAGACTCAGGCTAAAGAGGGACTTCTCGCCCGAGAAATGCTTGAGCGCAGGTTCAAGAATCGTAAGATTGAGATAGATGAAACGCTTGTTAATATCCTTATCAAAAAGATGGGATTTAAGGAGCGCTCTGATTTCTATAGAAATGTGGCTGATGGGAAACTTGACATCAACACCATTATTGAGAAATATGTAGAGCTGCGTGACCATCAGTCTGCTATGGCGCAGCAACGCCAGATTCAGTCTGCGGAAGAGTTCAATTATGATGGTACTGATTTCAAGTCTAAAGGGAATGATGACGATGTTCTGGTAATTGACCGCAATCTGAAAGGCATAGAATATAGTCTGGCAAGATGCTGTAGTCCTATTTATGGTGATGATATTTTCGGTTTTGTCACCATTAATGGTGGTATAAAGATTCACCGCACAGACTGTCCTAATGCCCCTGAATTGAGGAGGCGTTTCGGTTATAGATTTGTAAAGGCGCGTTGGAGTGGAAAGGGCAACTCCCAATATAGCGTGACTTTACGTATTATCGGCAATGACGATATAGGTATAGTAAGCAATATTACTAATATTATATCAAAGGAAGAACGCATTGTCATGCGGAGTATCAATATAGACAGTCATGACGGGTTGTTCAGCGGCAATCTGGTCGTAATGATAGATGACACATCGCGCATGGCAAGCCTGATTAAGAAGTTGCAAACAGTAAAAGGCGTTAAGTCGGTGGCCCGACTTTAACGCCTTCGGCTTGATTTCTCATCCACAATTTGTATGCCTTTTTCCGTACACATACCGCGGATAAATACAAGAATGGTATTGTCGAAGATACTCTGAAAGGAGTATTTGTTGTACATGCCCGTTTCAATAATATATGTCATGGCGTTTTGTACAACTTCAGTGATAATGGCAAAGTTGGTTCCTTGCCTGAAGTACCCGTCTTCAATGCCCCATTGGAAAAAATCACTAATGGTCTTTTCGCGCTCCTTACGTCGTTTGGCGTGCATCTCCATTACTGTCTTATATTTGGGTATGTCTATGAAAAACTGTGGATTAATGTGGGAGAATGCGTCAACTTGTATGTAATACGATTCCATCAGGATTTCGACGGCATTGCGCTTTCCTCCTTGGGCATAGTTAAGCAGGTAGGCGTCGATGTGTTCTTCGGTCTCTAATAGACCTTCGTATAACAATTGCTCTTTATCCTGGTAGATTTCATATAGCGTGCGCTTTGAAATACCAAGTATCTTGGCAATGTCATCCATCTTGATTTTCTTGATACCATGCAGGAGAAACTGCTCCATTGCGGTCTTGAGAATCTTGCCTTTAAGTTCCTTTCTGTAAATCGTTTCGTTTGCCATGATGACATTATATATTTTCTAAATGCAAAAGTATAAAAAAAAGATAAAAACTTGTCCTTGTTTGTGGGTTTTTTGTTAACTTTGTCACATTATTATTTCAGATGGTAACATAAATAAACTCTAAGATAAAGATGGTAAAGATTACGAAAGAGGCCGCTTTGGAGTATCACCAAAATGGCAGACCTGGAAAGATTGAGGTTAAACCAACCAAACCATTTCATACTCAAACTGATTTGAGCTTGGCTTATTCGCCAGGTGTAGCATTCCCGTGTTTGGAAATCCAGAACAATCCGGACGATGCATACAAATATACCGACAAAGGTAATTTGGTGGCTGTTATCTCTAATGGTACGGCAGTTCTTGGATTAGGAGATATCGGCGCCCTTAGTGGAAAGCCAGTTATGGAAGGTAAGGGATTGCTATTCAAAATCTACGGAGGTATTGATGTCTTTGATATCGAAGTTGACGAGAAAGACCCGGAAAAGTTCTGTGAGGCAGTTGAGCGCATAGCCCCTTCATTTGGTGGTATTAATCTTGAGGACATCAAGGCTCCCGAGTGTTTCTATATAGAAGAGCGTTTGAAGAAAAACCTTGATATCCCAGTAATGCATGACGACCAGCATGGTACTGCAATTATCAGCGCTGCGGGACTGAAAAATGCCTTGGAGGTTGCTGGCAAGGATATTGCCAAGGTAAAAATCGTTGTCAATGGTGCGGGAGCAGCAGCAATCAGCTGTACAAAACTATATGTTGCACTTGGCGCACGCCGTGAGAATATAGTAATGCTTGATTCAAAGGGCGTGATTACTACCGATAGAGAAAAACTGACTCCGCAGAAAGCATTGTTTGCAACCGAGCGCAGAGATGTACATACTCTGGAAGAAGCTATAAAGGGTGCCGATGTCTTCGTGGGACTGTCCAAGGGCAATGTGCTTACTCAGGACATGATACGTTCGATGGCGAAAAGTCCTATTGTTTTTGCTCTGGCAAATCCTGTGCCTGAAATCAGCTACGAAGATGCCATGGCAAGTCGTCCAGATGTGTTGATGTCAACAGGTAGAAGTGATTATCCTAATCAGATAAACAATGTAATAGGTTTCCCATATATATTCAGAGGTGCGCTTGATGTGCATGCGCGCGCCATAAATGAAGAAATGAAAATGGCTGCTGTACACGCAATAGCTGATTTGGCCAAGCAGCCTGTTCCTGATGTCGTCAACGAGGTATATCACGTAAACGAATTGGAATTCGGTCCTGATTACTTCATACCGAAGCCCGTTGACCCCAGATTGATTACGGATGTTAGTGCCGCTGTAGCTAAAGCCGCTATAGAAAGTGGTGTGGCCCGTCTGGAGATAAAGGATTGGGATGCATATAAGGACCATTTGCGGCAGATGTTAGGTCAGGAGACCAAGCTCACTCGTAATCTGCATGCCACTGCAGCTTTGCATCCTCAACGTGTGGTATTTGCGGAAGGTGGACACCCAACGATGATGAAGGCGGCAGTGCAGGCCCGTCAAGAAGGAATCTGCCAGCCAATCTTGCTTGGTAACCCTGACCGCCTGAATCGCCTGGCCAATCGCTTGAAGCTCGACCTTGCAAATATAGAGATTGTGGATATGCGCGCCGATAAAGAGCAGGGCCGCAGAGCTACTTATGCCAAGCATTTGGCAGAGAAACGTGCACGTCAAGGATATACTTTTGAAGAGGCATACGACAAGATGTATGAGCGCAATTACTTTGGAATGTCTATGGTGGAGCAGGGGGATGCCGATGCATTTATAACCGGACTTTACACCAAGTATTCCAATACTATCAAGGTGGCGAAAGAGGTTATTGGAATACGTCCCGAGTACAACACATTTGCCACTATGCATATTCTGAATACTAAGAAAGGTACGTATTTTATAGCTGATACGCTGATTAATAGACATCCGGACCAGAATGTGCTTTATGATATTGCCAAGTTGAGCGCTAATGCTGTTAAGTTCTTTAATGTAGAACCCGTCATTGCAATGATCAGTTACTCTAATTTTGGAACGGATGACGTAGGTAGCCCTCAGAAAGTTCATGCTGCAGTGGAGCAACTCCAGAAAGATTTCCCCAACTTGAAAGTGGATGGAGAAATGCAAGTGAATTTTGCTCTGAATAAGGAATTAAGAGATGACAAATATCCATTTACCCGTCTGAAAGGAAAGGATGTCAATACGCTTGTCTTCCCAAATATGAGCAGCGCTAATGGTAGTTACAAACTACTTCAGGCCCTTGATCCTGATGCGGAAATTATTGGTCCGATTCAGATGGGATTGAACAAACCGATTCACTTTACAGATTTTGAGAGTTCGGTGCGAGACATAGTGAATGTTACAGCGGTGGCAGTGATTGACGCGTATGTTCAAAAAATTATAAACAAAAACAAATAAGCAATTATCTTGGAATAAACGGCCATCTTCTGCATTAACTTCAGATGGCCGTTTATGTAATAATTATCTGTTGTCTTTCTCGTGTTGGGCAAGGAATTCCTCTGCACGTTCGAGGTCTTCGGGGGTGTCTATGCCGACAGTCTCAATAGAGGTTGTTCCAACCTTAATCTTATATCCGTTTTGAAGCCATCTTAATTGTTCCAGACTCTCTGCGATTTCCAATGATGATTGTGGAAGTTTGGTTATTTGCGAAAGTACCTCTTTTCTATATGCATAGATGCCCAGGTGTTTTAAGAAGGGATAGCGGTTAATCCATTCCTGTTTCTCGACTCCACGGACAAAGGGTATAATGCTTCGTGAGAAATACATGGCATAACCACTATTGCTTACTACGATTTTGGGAGAATTAGGGTTCTCGACGGCTTCTATTGTAGTAAATGGTTTGCCAAGGGTGGCTATTTGGGTATCTTCATCGTCAAAGCATTTGCATAGAGTTTCAATTTGACTTTGCTGGATGAATGGTTCGTCACCCTGGATGTTAACAACGACATCGGCATCAATATTGATTTTGGTGAGAGCTTCCTGTATGCGGTCGGTACCACTCTTATGGTCACTCCGTGTCATAATGGCATTTCCACCAAATTTAACTACCGTATCAAAAATGCGCTGGTCGTCTGTTGCCACGTATGCATGGGGCAATACAGATGTAACCTGTTCGTAAACTCTTTGAATAACTGGTTTTCCACCGAGAATTGCCAATGGTTTGCCCGGAAAACGGGTAGAGGCGTATCGGGCGGGAATGATTGCAATAAACTTTGTCATAATTTGGTTTTTTATAGATGCAAAGGTAGTGATTTTTAAGAATATATTTTGCCGTATCATCGTTTTTTGCTAATTTTGGCAATAAATTCTATTAATTTATGACTAAGAAAGCAATTGTTATATATATACTTCTATTATTTCCGTTATTCCTTTCTGCGCAGAAAGTTTATTTAGGTTCGTGTACAACTTCTGATGGAGGTCAATATAAAGGAGAAATGGTGGGTGGGAAGCCCAATGGTAAAGGTTCTGCAGTATATACAAACGGAGACACTTATGAAGGGGAATATGTAAAAGGAAAGCGCAATGGTTATGGCGTATACTCTTTCTCCGATGGTGAGAGATATGAAGGTTCGTGGTTTCAAAATCAGCAACACGGACGCGGAACTTATTATTTCCTTACCAACAATAAGTATGTCGGGCTTTGGTTTCGCGATGAACAGCAGGGCCATGGAGTTATGTATTATTATAATGGTGACAAATATGAAGGCAATTGGCAGAAGGATAAGCGCCATGGCAAGGGAAAATATACTTTTGCAAGTGGTGCATATTATAATGGCAATTGGGATAATGATAAAAAATCGGGTAAGGGATTCTTTGATTGGGGCAATGGCACCACGTATGATGGTATGTGGCTTGACAATCAGAGATCTGGAAAGGGAACATTCAGATATGCCGATGGGGATGTATATATAGGAGAATGGAAAGACGATATACAGGACGGCTTGGGTATCTACAAATTCCAGAATGGTGATTACTATGAAGGAAAATATGTTCAAGGAGAACGAACAGGGGAAGGAATATTCAAGTATTCTAATGGTGACAAGTATGTTGGAAACTTTCAGAATGGAGAGAAAAATGGATATGGCTCATTCTATTGGTCCAATGGAGACACCTATACAGGATATTGGAGCAATGACCGTCAGCATGGCAAAGGTAAGCTGGTCAAGAAAAATGGCGATGTATTTGAGGCCAATTTCAAAGAAGGTTTGTTTGATGGGGAAGTGATAATCCATTTCGCAAATGGTTCTCGCTTTAAAGGAATGTACAAGAAAGGACTTCGTAATGGTCCTGCAATTGAAGAAGATAAAGATGGTAAACGCTTTGAGGGTGTTTATGCAGATGGTCTGCGGAATGGCCGTTTTTTGGAAAAAGACCGCAACGGAAAAATTGTCGCTCAAGGCAAATATGAACATGGACGAAGAATAGTAGATTAATTTAATAAACGAAATTATGATAATTGACAATTTGACTAATCTTACCAAGTATGTCGCTCTCAACCGTTCTTTTCAAACAGTCATTGATTATCTTAAAGCCAATGATTTGAAATCAATGGAGCCTGGTCATTATCCAATTGATGGTGACAATATATTTGTGAACATCCAAGAGGGCTTTGGAAAAACAAAAGATGAGGCCAAGGTAGAGTGTCATCATGAAATGATAGACATACAGATTCCTTTGACCGAAGTGGAGACATACGGATACATAGATATTACCTACAGAGATGTTAAAGGTTTTGATGCCGTTAATGATATAGGCTTTTTCCCAGACTTGACGCCTTTGTGTTATCCTGTGTGTCAAGTTGGTATGTTTGCCATCTTTTTCCCTCAAGATGGTCATGCACCTATGATAGGTGATACCGCCCGAAAGATAAAGAAAGCAATTTTTAAAGTAAAAATCTAAAGTTATGGTGACTTCAAGTAAAACTTGTAGAAAAGGCTTGAAAGTTGACTCTCCAGCAAAGCAGGCCAAGAGTCAGCGAGTTAAACATTTGGGAATCGTCAAGCGCGATGGCTATCTTGCTCCTTTTGAGGATGCTATTCGTGGCAGGCATGAACATGCTCAGTGGAAATATTCTCAATATACCGATAATGGCAAGTCCACATTATCAGACTTTGCTAATGGACATGAATATTACGGATTGCATAAACTTGAAAAAGGCTGGGTGTTCCGCGAATGGGCTCCCAATGCTACTGACATTTATCTGATAGGTGACTTTAATAAATGGAAGGAAAGTCCCAAGTATAGATGCAAGCGCATCAAAGGTACCGGCAATTGGGAGTTGAAATTGTCGGAAAACAGCATAAATCATGGCGACCTCTATAAGATGCATGTCTATTGGGAAGGTGGCGAGGGAGAGCGTATCCCGGCATGGACTCGTCGCGTCGTTCAGGATGAAGAAACGAAGATTTTCTCCGCCCAAGTCTGGAATCCGGAACAGCCTTACAAATGGAAAAAGAAATCGTTTGTACCTAAAACCAATCCACTCTTTATTTACGAGTGTCATATCGGCATGTCCCAGGATGCAGAGAAGGTTGGAACCTATGATGAGTTTAGACTCAATGTTCTGCCTCGTATAATCAAGGATGGCTATAATTGCATTCAGATTATGGCGATACAGGAACATCCTTATTATGGAAGTTTCGGTTATCATGTCAGTTCGTTCTTTGCTTCATCGTCGCGTTTCGGTACTCCGGAGCAACTGAAGCAGCTCATTGACGAGGCCCATCAGCACGGAGTGGCTGTAATCATGGATATTGTTCATTCCCATGCTGTCAAGAATGAGGTAGAAGGTCTTGGAAATCTTGCAGGTGACCCCAATCAGTACTTCTATCCGGGAGAGCGTCACGAGCATCCCGCTTGGGACAGCTTATGCTTTGATTATGGCAAAGACGAGGTCGTTCATTTCCTGCTTTCCAATTGTAAGTATTGGTTGACGGAATTCCATTTTGATGGCTTCCGTTTTGACGGAGTAACGTCCATGTTGTATTATAGCCATGGGTTGGGTGAGGCATTCACCAATTATGGAGATTATTTCAATGGGCATCAGGATGACAATGCAATTTGTTATCTTACATTGGCTAACATTCTTATTCATGAGGTAAACAAGCATGCGATTACTATTGCTGAAGAAGTAAGTGGCATGCCTGGCTTAGCGGCCAAATTCGCTGACGGTGGTTATGGCTTTGACTATCGCATGGCAATGAATATCCCTGATTATTGGATTAAGACCATCAAGGAGTTACGCGATGAGGACTGGAAACCAAGCTCCATTCTTTGGGAGGTTACCAATCGCAGGTCTGATGAGAAGACGATATCCTATTGTGAATCCCATGACCAGGCGCTTGTCGGAGACAAGACCATAATATTCCGTCTTGTTGATGCCGATATGTATTGGCATTTTAAGAAAGGTGATGAGAATATGTGCGCCCAACGTGGTATCGCTCTTCATAAGATGATTCGCTTGGTTACGGCCTCTACCATTAATGGAGGGTACCTGAATTTCATGGGAAATGAGTTTGGACATCCTGAATGGATTGATTTCCCGCGTGAAGGTAACGGATGGAGCCATAAGTATGCTCGCCGACAGTGGAACCTTGTAGACAATAAGGAATTGGATTATCACTATCTTGGCGACTTTGACCATGATATGCTTAGTGTATTGAAGTCAGAAAAGAACATCAACAAGACAGCAGTGCAAGAAATATGGCATAATGATGGTGACCAGATTCTCGCATATATGCGTGGAGACTTGGTATTTGTATTCAATTTCTCTCCATCCCGCTCATATTCTGATTATGGCTTCCTCGTGCCCGAGGGAGCGTATGAAGTGATGCTAAACACTGATTCTAAATTGTATGGAGGAAATGGATTGGCTGATGATACCATTACCCATTTTACCAACTCCGACAAGTTGTATGCTAAAGACCATAAGGGGTGGTTGATGCTTTATATTCCAGCCCGCTCTGCGGTCGTATTAAGACGAAAAGAGTAATACTTTCCTATAAAAAGAATGGCACTGTGGTTTTCCACAATGCCATTCTTTTTTATTTCATGACTGAGATTAAGCCCAGTCGTGTATTGGCTTAGTTGTTGCGGCGAACTTCTTCAAGTGCCTTAACCCAGTTTGTGTCCAAGGAGAATTGGGTAATGAAGTTGTCGTTGTCAACATAGGCATAAATAATGTCTTTGTCCATGTCGTTGAACAATGCGTTTTCGATAGTGACTTTTTTAAATCTGCTCATAATGATGTCTCGTTGATTCTTTTTCTTTTCCATTGACAGTCTCTTTATGTACAGATTGACAAAGTCTATCATTGCGCTCGTCTGGTTGCCTAATTCGTAGGCTGTTACATGGTTGTCGCCAGCCTTCACCATCATATAATATATGGCATCATACTTGAATGTTGCGATTTTCCTTTCGTCAAGCGTCTTCTTGGGATCCGACTTGATGACTTCTTGATTTTGCATGATGCGCTTAATCTCTTTGTAGATTTCCTGAGCGCTTGCGTTTGTTGCCATTGTCAATAGCAACAACATTGATACTAAAAATGTTCTCATATTTTCTTCTGCTGTTTACTTCAACTTTGATATATTGTTTATTCTGTCTTGGTTTCTTGTCGCGAAATCTTTCCAACTCCCGTATTTATGCTCGCTTTGTGGCGCATTCTGTTGCAAAAAATGACAATAAGCGACACCTAATGCGTCAGTTGCATCCATAAACTTGGGCATTTCCTTCTCGTCCATTTTGAGAAGTCGTTGTAACATTCCTGCCACCTGCTCTTTGCTTGCCTGACCTTGTCCGGTTATGGCCATCTTTATTTTAAGAGGAGCATATTCATGGATAGGGATTTCGCGCCTTATAGCTGCGGCAATTGCCACCCCTTGAGCCCTTCCCAGTTTCAGCATAGATTGGACATTTTTCCCAAAGAACGGAGCTTCTATAGCCATCTCGTCGGGCTGATATTCGTCGATAATTCCCGTAATCCTTTCGAAAATCTTGCCTAATCTTATGTAAGGGTCGTGCATCTTTCGTAAATCTATTACTCCCAAAGCCATCAGTTGGGCTTTATTGCCGACTGCTTTCAAGACGCCATAACCCATTACATTTGTGCCAGGGTCTATACCGAGAATGATGCGTTCATTATCTGTCATCTATCAAGATACGGGTTGCTGGCCAATTCATTGCCTATAGTAGTCGTTTCGCCATGACCAGGATATATTTTCGTAATATCTGGAAGCTGGCAAATCATTCGAAGGCTTTGTATTATCTGGAACATTGAGCCTCCTATAAAATCCGTGCGACCAATGGCATGTCTGAACAATGTGTCGCCAGAGAAAGCAACGTTTTCTTCTTTGCAATAGAAGAACACGCTACCAGGAGAATGGCCGGGCGTTTCAATAATTGTAAACTCATGTGTTCCAAATCTGATGACATGATTCTCATCAAAATACACGGGATTGGGCATCTGGTAGTCAAGGGTCACATTGACCAAACCTTCCGCTTGCTTGTCGAGCATTTCCATCAGTTGTTCGTCTTCCTTGTGCACTTCTGGCCTTAAACCGTATTGCTCATAAATAGTATTATTACCGAAATTATGATCAATATGGCCATGTGTGGCAATGAGGTGCACCGGTTTGAGCTGCTGCTCTTTGATATAGTCTATTATGCTTTGGCGTTCATGTTGTGAGTATGCTCCGCAATCACAGATAACACACTCCTTTGTGTCATCGCTTATCACATAGCAATTCTCTTGCAACATGTTGCATGTAAATCGTTTTATTGTCAGCATGGAATGTATAATATGTTTTTTTCTTTGAACCATTCTTCTTCAAACCAATTACTGATGGGGGCAATTTCAGCAATATTGGAGTAGGGCTTTATCTCTGCTTGCAAGTCACCTCCTTTGAGGCAGATAATACCATTGGGGAGGGCATTGCTTTGTTTCTTGGAAATATTTTTGGCCACAATCTTGGCGAGGTCAGGTAGAGGCATGACCGCTCTGCTCACGACAAAGTCGAATTTTCCTTTTTCTTCCTCGCCGCGGAGATGGACTGCGTTGACGTTCTTCAGCCCTATTGCTTTGGCTACTTCTGTTGCCACCATGATTTTCTTTCCAGTTCCATCGATGAGCCTGAACTTACATTCGGGAAATAGTATAGCAAGAGGAATACCTGGAAAGCCGCCACCAGTACCAAAGTCAAGAAGGGTAGTACCGGGCTTGAAATGAATAAACTTTCCAATTGCGAGAGAGTGAAGAACGTGGTGTTCGTAGAGATTGTCAATATCTTTGCGTGATATTACATTTATCTTTGCATTCCAATCTCTGTATAAATCCTTGAGTTTGGCAAACTGTTGAATTTGTTCCTCACTCAGTTTGTTGAAGTATTTGGTTATAATCTGCATATAGTCTGATGACAATTAAACGGCTAATTATCAATTTCTTTTTGTTCCTTGCAAAGTTACGATAAAAATGTCGTAACTTTGCATAATAATAGTAATTATTTAGTGAATAATGATTAAAGCAGCGCTTTTTGACTTGGATGGTGTCGTATTTGATACCGAGCCACAATATACGCTCTTTTGGGGAGAGATTGGCAGGCAGTATCATTCTGATATTCCTGATTTTGCAAAGAGAATCAAGGGACAAACCTTGACTCAGATATTTTCGGCGTATTTTTCTCATCTTCAGTCTGAACAATCGCAGATTGTAAGTCGTCTTAATGAATTTGAGCGGAATATGCATTTTGATTATGTTCCCGGATTTCAGCAATTTGTTTTGGCATTGAAAGAGAAAAATATCAAAACGGCAATTGTCACAAGCAGTAATAATGAAAAGATGAGAAGTATCTACGCGGCTCATCCTGAGTTTCGGGATTATTTTGACGCCATTCTTACTTCTGAAGACTTCTCCCATAGCAAGCCCCATCCCGAATGTTACCTTAAGGGTGCCGAAGTCTTGGGTGTACTTCCTGACGAATGTATTGGCTTCGAAGATAGTTTTAATGGTCTGAAGGCGGCGCGTGCTGCCAATTTGTATGTTGTAGGACTGGCTACCACAAATAGTGCTTCAGCCATATCAGATTATTGTGATTTAGTAATCAATGATTTCTCAAATTGGACACACAGAATACCTCCATTCATCTGAGCCATTGGCATAAAGAATTCTGGTTTTTGGCTATAGCCAATTCTTTACTTTCAATAGGCGTATATATGTTGATACCTGAAATGTTGACATATATGCGAATCAATGGTTTCTCTTATCAGGCACAGGCTCTTGTAATGGGGGCGTATGTGCTGGGTCTATATGCTTTTGGGCCATTTGTAAGTTATTTGGTAGAGCGTTATCGTCGCAAAAGGGTGTGTCAATATGCGATTTTGCTGTTAATTGGCGATATCCTTATGATGTTGTATTTGCGCACGTCTCCAATGGCTGCTCGATTTGAACTTGTAGTGGCCTTACGATTCATATTAGGTGCCGTTTACGGGTTGGCACAGATGGTCTTGCTTTCTACTCTGGTCGTTGATTCTGTTCAGTCTTATTTCCGTACAGAGGCTAATTATCATATCAACTGGTTCGGTCGGCTTGCTGTTGCTTTGGGCCCGCTGATCTCTCTTGTGGTGGTTTCTCATGTAAGTCTTGAGCGCGCGTTTCTTTTATCTGTGCTGTTGTCAGTATTGGCCCTCTTGCTTATTTCGGTTATACGCTTTCCTTTCAAGACCCCTCCAGATAATATAGAAAGATGTAGCTTGGACCGTTTTCTCTTGCCAGGCGGAGTTATGCTCTTTGTGTGTTTGGCACTGATTATGGTAGTTGTAGGTATGCTTTACACCTTGCGGTTGCCTGCTGCTTTTTTTGCTTGGATGTTGTTGGGATTGTTTGTGGCAGTCCTTGTAGAGAGGATTGCGTTTGTCAATGCCGAGTTAAAGAGTCAAGCGGTAACAGCTCTTCTTGCCATGATTATAGCATTGTTTTTACTCATTGAGCGTTCTGGTTGTCATGAGGTCATATCTATTTCAGCCACATTGCTTGGGTTGGGAGTAGGGGTGATAGGTACGCGTTTTCTCTTGTTCTTTATCAAACTTAGTACTCATTGCCAACGTGGCACTTCTCAGAGTAGTTACTTTCTGTCTTGGGAGACGGGAATTGGACTTGGTGTAGTCGGTGGCTTGGCGGTATGTCACGGAGAGATGTATCTCACCTTATGGATTGCGCTTGCCATTAGTATTATGGCATGTATGCTATATGTATTCTACTTGCATCGTTGGTTTATGAAACACAAGAATAGGTAATAAGCAAAAAACTCATTCAAGACCTGCTTGAATGAGTTTTTTGCTTATCGTATAGGACTGTTTGTTACTCTTCTTTCATATCTCCTTCTATATATAGACGGACCATTTCTACTTTTCCGTTAGTCCTAATGGTAATCGATTTCTTGAAATGTCCAGGGAATTTGCCTTTCCCGTTATAGGTAACTTTTACAGTTCCCTTTTCGCCGGGCATGATAGGCTCTTTTGTATATGAGGGGATGGTGCATCCGCAACTGGCTATGGCCTGGTTGATGATGAGAGGGGCTTTGCCGATATTAGTGAATGCAAAAACGGCAGTCTGGACAGGTGTCTTTTCACTGAACGTGCCGAAGTTATGTACGGTCTTGTCAAACTTTATTTCTGGCTGTTCCTGCTGCGCGTAGGCGACAAGGCTTGCCAGCATCATTAACAATAAAAATATCTTTTTCATATCAATCATTATTTAATATTGTGCAAAGTTAGGGATAAATTATGAATATAGGCAGTTTTCGGCGGTTATTTATAATTTATTAATTAACTTAGTGTTTGTTTGCTATAAACGAAAAGAGTCTTAAGTAAGAACTTAAGACTCTTCTGCGGTGTGTACGGGACTCGAACCCGTGACCCCATGCGTGACAGGCATGTATTCTAACCAACTGAACTAACACACCTTGTTAGTTTTTTGCATCTGAAGAACTTGCGGTGCGTACGGGACTCGAACCCGTGACCCCATGCGTGACAGGCATGTATTCTAACCAACTGAACTAACGCACCAGTTACCTGTTCCTTATTTGCGAGTGCAAAGGTAGTAATATTTTTCTAATCCACCAAATACTTGCGCATATTTTTATAAAAATAATTGCATGGCATATGCGTCTGCAAAACCGTTTGAAGTGCGGAACCAATCTTTAAGTATTGTCCCTTTGACAAAGCCGACATATTCATGCAAAGACACAGAACGTTCATTGTCAGTATTTATGAGTGCATAAAGTTGGCGAAGGTGTAGCACACTGCCAGCATAACTGATCAGCTGTAGCAAGGCTGATAAGGCATACTTGTTTCTTCTGTATTTTTTAGCAATGACGATTCCCGTCTCGGCTCTTGAGTGATGTGGGTCAAAATTGGTTAGGTCTATCATGCCCACAACCTCGCCTTCTTCGTTTTCGATGGCCCACCTTACTTGGCCGTCTTTATATATGTCGCATGTACTGTTGGCAATAAAGTCATGCAGGACATATCGTGAATACGGGGTCGTATAGTCGCTCACATCCCATAACTCGGGATCATTTTCTATACTATAGAAGAACTCCAAGTCTTCTGGCTCTAAAGCTCTTAGCTTGACTGTTGGCAGGCTATTGGTCATTGAATACATTTTTTTCGGTGATAATCGTATGCGACAATGGGTTGAAAAAGCCCATCTTCACTCTTGGGTGGGCAGACGATGTCGCACTCTTGAATATCTGCTGAAGGGCAAAGGCAGACACATCATATATAATATATGTAAGGGCTGTCTCGTTGAGTTCGTTATACTCTATGTCATCTAAATCTGTAATGTAGTTTGGGTCTAAGCCGTTTGCAGATGCGATTTTATTACACAGTTCTCTATTCTCCATGGGTACGACACAAATGTAGCTTATGGGGGCAGCCACTTTGAGCTTCTCGTTTTTGAAGGTTGAATAGAATTTGCTCATTTTGACACTAATCAGAGTAGATAGTGCCTTCGAGTAAATTGCCATTTGTATGGGAAGAGAGAAAAGAAAACTCAGGTGGGAATAATGCTTGTTGAAGAATATAAGCATTGCCTCATAAAACACGTGCACATAGCGAAACGATGTTTTTTGCGTGCTTTCCCCCTTGTAGTGGAGTATTTCTGTCGGGTAATACCATACATCCCATCCTTTGTTATGTATGCGATACGACAAATCTATGTCTTCTCCATACATGAAGAAGTCTTCATCGAGCAGGCCTACATCTTCCAGCGTAGATTTGCGCAGCAGGCAAAACGCACCGCTTACAATCTCTATTTTGGAAGCCTCGTTCCATGGGAGGTAGCTCATATAATAGTGGGCAAATGTCCGGTTAGCTGGAAAGCGTTCGCACACCCCGCACATCTTGTAGAAGGCAGTGGCAGGCGAGGGTATGCCTCTACGTGATTCTTTGGCCACGCTGCCGTCTGTGTTTAGCATCTTGACTCCTAAAGCACCAGCCCGCTCATGACTGTCCATAAACGCAATAGTTTGGCGAATGGTGTCTTCGCCTACCATTGTGTCCGGATTCAGCAGGAGCACGTACTTGCTTTGGGAGCGCCTTATGGCTATGTTGTTGGCGCGTGAGAACCCCAGGTTCTCTTGGTTTTGGATGAAAACAACGTCATCAAAACGCGGCTTGAGGTAATCAATGCTGCCGTCATTCGAACAATTGTCGACAACACATATTTCGGCGTCTATTCCCGTTAGCGCTTTGCGCAACGAGTATAGGCACTGCTCCACATAAAACTTTACGTTGTAGTTAACTATTATGACCGTCAGTTTCATTGTAACAGCGCGACAATGATGGATATACGAAGAATAGGCTCAGGAACAGGATGATGGCAAGATACCCAAAGCCGGCACCGACAAAAAGGTAGTAGCATACCAGATTGATTACCATGGGCACGTTGAGCAGGCATAGTCGTACAATTCCCCAACGCTCGAAATGAAGCAAGGTGTCAGATGCCAGCTTGTTGGCGATGGCTTTGAACTTGAAGAGTTTCAAGGCTACAGGAATCGCAATAATCGTGAGAATCTCCATCATTGACATGATGACAAACTCCACTTGCTTGTCATTGGCCAGGATGCCATTGGGTATGATGTCCAACTCGCCTGATACAATTATGATCGCCGAAAGTGCGATTGGAATCCAAAATATGAGTTGTAATTTCTTCTGAATAGTTTCCATTTTTATTTGCTGAAAGGAATACGATTGAGTATAGAACGGCCCAGTGTCACTTCGTCGGTATATTCCAATTCGTCGCCGATAGAAATGCCTCGTGCGATGACGCTGATATTCACATTGGTGTGTGCCAATTTTCTGGATATATAAAAGTTGGTTGTGTCGCCCTCCATTGTGGGGCTGAGTGCCAGGATGATTTCGCCTATATCGTCACGCTCCACGCGTTCTACGAGCGAAGCTATCTCTATATCTCCAGGGCCGATGCCGTCCATCGGGGATATTATGCCACCTAAGACATGGTATAGTCCCCGATATTGCTGAGTGTTCTCTATCGCCATCACGTCGCGGATGTTTTCCACTACACATATTGTCCTTGTGTCGCGATGTGCATCAGAGCATATCGGACAGATGTCAGTATCGCTGATGTTGTGACACACCTTGCAATACTTTACATTATGACGCAAAGTGCCGATGGCGCTGGTGAAACCGTCAACGCTTTCTTCGCTCTGCCGTAAGAGGTGCAGTACAAGTCTTAGTGCTGTCTTGCGCCCGATACCTGGTAGTTTGGAGAACTCGGAGACGGCTTTTTCCAATAGGGTCGATGGATATTGCTGTTCCACCGCGATTAATCGTCAAACAGGTAAACGCCGATACCCACCTTAAGTCCGATTGTGGAGTGGTCGCTATCCTTGAATGAATGTTTGTAATACACTGAAGGCTCGATGGTTACCGAGCGGTTGATGAAGAAGGCATAACCAACTTCAGCACTGGGCATAATGTCGTTGTAACTATGATTGCTGTGCACAAAATTACAATTTGCGCCGAGGAAGAGACCGTTCTGGATGATGTAATAACGGAATCCCACGCCTATTGCAGCCTGGTCAGCTATCTTGTCTTTGCCATAGTGGTCATAGCCTACCTCGCCCAAGAGCATCCAATTGTCTGCAAACAGGTAACCTGCCTTGGCCTGTACGCCGAGGTTCAATCCGTTCTCGCTGTTGTATGATAGGTTGAGTCCGCTAAGCGAAGCGCCTATATATCCTTTACCTTGTTGAAACTGTGCGCTGGCTGTCAGTGCGACAACAAGCATCGTTAATGATAATACTATTTTCTTCATAATGCAAATGTTATCTTTTTGTTGTTTGTTTCTTATACCATATTATATATATAATCGTCAATGCAGCGGTAAGCAGTCCTCCTAATGTGTAGCTCAAGCCAGCTGGAAGATGCAGGGCTTTGTCGCTGATGAGGATGTAAGTCGTACATACCATTGTCATGAATGCCGCTGGCACAAATGTGAACCAGTGACACTTATGCTGTTTGGCCAGATATACCGTGATAGTCCATAAGGCAAAGACTGCCAGAGTCTGATTTGACCATCCGAACCATTGCCAGATGGTGTTGAAACCGTCTTTGTTTTCTATCTGCCATACGAGCAAGCCCAGTCCGACGGCAAATAATGGCAAAGCAATCATAAACCGCTTGCCCAATTGCTTCTGGCTGGCATTCATTGCCTCTGCTATGATGAGTCTGGCGGATCTAAAAGCGGTGTCTCCACTGGTGATTGGAGCGGCGACCACTCCCAGCAGGGCCAGCAGTCCTCCTATTACTCCCAGCCAGCCCGTACAGACATTGTTGACTACGTCGGGAGCGGTGAAGTATTGTATCAGTGATTTGCCGTCAGCATCGTTTGCCTGTGCCAGGAAATCACAGATAGTCTGCGGGTCAACCACCTCGCGCCAGCCGCCATAGTAGAAGAAGTATGAAGATACTGCTGCCCAAATCAAGGCCACGATGCCTTCGGTTATCATCGCACCGTAAAATATGGGGCGTGCCAAACGTTCAGATGTGATGCAGCGCGCCATGAGCGGACTTTGTGTGGCGTGGAAGCCGCTTATAGCTCCACAGGCAATAGTTAGGAATAGGCAAGGAAACAAGGGGTTGTTGCTGAAGAATGTATCTGTGCCTAACAGCGAGGAAGGGGTGTTCCTGTTAGAGGCTTCCAGGTCGCTCCATATCTCGGGTAAAGCCGGCATCTTGACAAATAGCATGACCATAAGTGCAAATGCCATGAATATGAGGGAAATGGCGAACAGTGGGTAAATCTTTCCTATAACCTTGTCAATGGGAAGGATTGTCGCCAGGATGTAGTAACCGAAGATGATGATGACCCACCATGTGGTGGTGAGGCAGTAATTCTTCAGAAGTAGAGCCGGGCTATATACAAATACAACGCCGACCATGAGCAACAGGAAGACAGAGAAGACGAGCATTATCCTTCTGGCTGTTGCTCCCAGATAGGTGCCCACCAGTGCTGGCATGTTGGCACCGCCGTGGCGTATGCTTAACATTCCCACAAAGTAATCGTGCGTGGCGCCTGCAAAAATACAGCCAAATACTATCCAGAGATAGGCGGCTGGACCATACCATGCACCCATAATGGCACCAAAGATGGGACCTGTTCCGGCGATGTTTAGAAATTGTATCATAAAAACCCGCCATGAAGGCATGGCGATATAGTCAATGCCGTCAGCGTGGCTGATGGCTGGGGTTGGGTTGTCGGTGGGACCGGCCACGCGCTCGACGATACGCCCATAAATACAATAGCCGAGTATGAGGGCTATCAAGGCCATTATAAAAGAAATCATCTTTCCGCTAATTTAGCTTATATTTGTTGCAAAGTTAATAGATTTTGTTCTAATCGCAAACTAAATACAAAAAAGTTAAGTATCTTTGCGGAAAAATTGAACAATGAAAGTTAGATTACTTCTTTTATATCTCCTGATATCCATATATACGCCGTTATTAGCCCAGTTCAATCAGCCTTCGCCCAAGTATGAGGCGCGGGCAGTCTGGCTTACCACTATCGGAGGGATAGACTGGCCGCACTCTTATGCCCAGACTCCATCTTCGATAGACAGGCAGAAGCGGGAACTGGTTGCCATCTTAGACAAGTTGCAAAAGGCGGGTATCAATCAGGTGTTGTTGCAGACGCGTATTCGTGCCACCACTATTTATCCTTCAGTCTACGAGCCTTGGGATGGTTGTCTGAGCGGTCGGCCTGGCAAGAGTCCCGGTTATGATGCTCTTGCCTTTGCAATCGATGAGTGTCATCGTCGTGGCATGGAACTGCATGCCTGGGTGGTGGCCATTCCTGTTGGCAAATGGAATGGAGCCGGTTGCCGCAATTTGCGCAAGCGAAATCTGAAGATGCTGAAGAGGATAGGGGATGAGGGTTTTCTCAATCCCGAGATGCCACAGACGGCCGGCTATATTGCAGACATCTGCGAGGAGATAGTCAGAAATTATAATGTTGATGGAATCCATCTCGATTATATCCGCTATCCTGAGAATTGGAATATCAAAGTCACGCCTACTCAGGGCCGCAGTTTCATTACTCGTATCGTCAAGGCGATACATGACCGTATAAAGCCCATTAAACCTTATGTCAAACTGAGCAGTGCGCCCATTGGCAAGCATGATGACCTGACCCGATATCAGAGTTATGGATGGAATGCCTATAGGCGCGTGTGCCAGGATGCACAAGGATGGCTGCGGGATGGGTTGATGGACCAGCTGTTTCCGATGATGTACTTTCAGGGACGCCAGTTCTTTCCATTTGCCATCGATTGGAGCGAAAACAGCTATGGGCGCATCGTCACTCCTGGCTTGGGCATCTATTTTCTGTCACCCAAGGAGAAAGATTGGCCACTGGAGATTATCTCGCGCGAGATGCATGTGCTGCGCCAGTATGGTTTGGGGCACGCCTTCTTCAGGAGCAAGTTCTTTACAGACAATACCAAGGGCATTTACGATTTTACATTAAAGCATAACGCCTCACCGGCCCTTGTGCCGCCAATGACATGGGCCAGCAGCACTGCACCCGCTGCCCCTACATGCTTGGCTCTTGGCCGCAATCATGTCCTGACCTGGCAGAAGACGGTAACAGGTGGGGATATATATTATAATGTGTATTCGTCTCCCTCCCATCCTGTAGATATCACAGACGGACGCAATCTTATAGCTGCCCGCGTTAGCGGCAATGCGGTAAAGGTGGGCAACTCGGACCGGTTGTATTATGCTGTGACGGCTATGAATCGATATGGTGTAGAGAGTGGCGCTCTGCAAATGGAGCCTCGGGGCGATTTGTCCTTTGCCAATCCTTCTGCGGCACTCAGCTGTGATGGGCGCAAATTGATTTTGCCACATTCACAGGAAGTTTGGGAGCGCAATGTAGTGTTGCTGGTGACCGATGTTCTGGGCAATCCTGTCCTGACAAGCGCCTGGAAGGGGCAGACTCTGGATGTGAGCAAGATTGCTCCTGGCGTGTACCACCTCTATGTCTTGACAAGTAGGGGCGTGAGACATCGCTGTGGCTATTTCGTAATCCGCCGATAGTGCGAGGAATGGCGCGGTTAACGTTGTTTAACTGTTTGCCGTGCAAGATTTCCCTAAAGTCGCATTTACAAAGCGAAAAAGCTATATTTATAATTATCAACATAACAAGAAAATGAAAAGAAACAGAAAGACAGCCGCCGTCTTGGCGGGTTTTATCATGATGGCCTTGATGATGGTATCATGCAATGAAAGCAACTCGTACCGTGAACTTACAAAGCAGGAAATCCAAAGTGCTTTCTTGACCGTGAGAGGATATCATACAGGCAAGATGGTATATCTGAAGAATATCGGAAACTATCAGACCAAAACCGATACTGTAGATATCAGCTGGACGATTGATACCGACAGCACGCTGACCATACATAACTTTGCCGTGGAGCCATTTGCCGAGTTTATTACCGACAACGAACTCAAGGAAGCCCTGTTGCAGCAGCCTTACCAGGATGTGAAGTGCAAAATCCATTTCGTTGGCTTGTCACCAGTCCTTTTCTACGTCGGTGTTGATGCGCCTGCATACAATATCACCTATGGCGGCCAAAGTCACAAGGTTCAACTGGCGTTTTATGGTAATGCCAATTCGTGCGGAGTATATGATGTGCCAACCCAAAGGATGGAGATACACCTCGTCGGTGGTGGTATCTACGAGGATGGAACCTATAAGGAAAAATATCTTTCTACTACCAACATTCCGATGCTGTTGTTTGCGCCTAATAAGTAGCAGCACGTTTGTCGCTGTGTAGATGACCGCGGCGGTAGAAGATAGGGGAGGGCCGTAACATTCCAGTGTGAGTGTTACGGCCTTTCTGATGTATAGAGGCGATGTCTCCATCAAGAGTGGCGGCAAGGCAAAACCAGTTGCGATGGTGCTGGCGATAGTTTCAAAGTCTGAAATAAACTATTCAAAACATGAATTGATAATATCAAACCATGATTTTATCAATTCGCGCTTCGCTTTTGGGATATATTTGATTAAAGTGAATATAAATGCAGGAAACAACAGTCTGGAATGGATCTGCGGAGCAGTGAAAGTTAAAAAAAAAACAATTATGATACAATGAAAATGAAAAAAATGCAGTAACTTTGTAGGAAAATAACAAATGATATAATTTATGGATTGGCTCATTAACCTTTTTACACAGCAAAATTCGGTTGCCCACATAGTCCTTCTGTTTTCGATAGTGATTGCAGTAGGCGTGTTGTTGGGTAAAATCAAGATTTGCGGCATTTCTTTGGGTGTAACCTTTGTTTTGTTCGCAGGTATCATTGCTGGACATGTCGGCTTTACGGCTCCCGTCGATATCTTGACGTTTATTCAGGACTTCGGTCTCATCCTCTTTGTGTTTATGATTGGTCTGCAGGTTGGCCCTGGCTTTTTTGAGAGTTTCAAGAAGGGCGGCGTTACTCTCAACCTCTTGTCCACGGCAGCTGTCCTGCTTAATATTGGCGTGATGTTTGCCTGCTATTATCTCTTTTTCGATACTACGGATGTCAACAATCTGCCGATGATGGTCGGAACGTTGTATGGCGCGGTAACCAATACACCTGGTTTGGGTGCAGCCAATGAGGCCCTTACTTCGGTCTTCCCTGCAGACAAGGTGCCTTCCATCGCTTCGGGATATGCCTGTGCTTACCCCTTGGGTGTACTTGGCATTATCGGTGCTACCATTGCCATCCGCTACATCTGCAAGATACGTCTGGAGGATGAGAATGAACAGCTGCAGGCGTTGGAAAATGAGAACCCTCACGAGAAGCCGTTCTCTATGCACCTGAAGGTGAGCAACTCTTATCTTGCAGGCAAGAAGCTGCAGCAGATTTCCGAGTTCCTCAATCGTGATATCGTGTGCTCGCGTCTGCTTCACAATGGCGAGGTCGTGATTCCTAACAAGAATACTATTCTCGATTTGGATGATGAGATGAATATCGTGTGTGCCGAGCACGATGCCGAAGCTATCCGCGCGTTTATCGGCCCTGCTATCGACAATCCGTTCCCTGAGGATAATGAGAAGCAGCCTCTGGTGTCTAAGCGTATTGTAATTACCAATCCCTCGATGAACGGTAAGACCCTGGGCAAGATGCACTTCTCCAGTGTACATGGCGTCAACGTTACCCGTATCACCCGCCAGGGTATCGACCTCTTTGCCAGTCGTCGTCACCACTTCCATGTAGGCGACCGCATCATGGTTGTCGGTCCCGAGGACAATGTCAATCGTGTGGCTGAGCTGATGGGTAACTCTATCAAGCGTCTTGATGCACCAAATATTGCGACCATCTTTATCGGTATCATTGTAGGTATCGTCTTCGGTAGCCTCCCATTCGCCATACCAGGTATGCCCGTGCCTCTCAAGCTGGGTATTGCCGGCGGACCTCTTATCATAGCTATTCTTATCGGTCGTTTCGGTTATCGCATGCGACTGGTTACATATACCACGACATCGGCAAATATGATGTTGAGAGAGATAGGATTGGCATTGTTCCTTGCAGCCGTTGGCGTCAAGGCTGGTGCCCACTTCTGGGATACTGTAGTCCAGGGCGACGGTCTCAAATATGTTTATACCGGCTTCCTGATTACTATCATCCCTATTCTTATTATAGGTACTATAGCACGCCTGAAGTATAAGTTCAACTACTTTACCATTATGGGTATGCTGGCTGGTACGTATACTGACCCACCTGCATTGGCTTATGCCAACTCGGTGTGCTCGAAGGAGGAACCCTCGGTAGGCTATTCGACCGTTTATCCGTTAAGTATGTTCTTGAGAATTTTCACAGCCCAGATTATCGTGCTGTTCTGTTGTGGAGGTTTCTGATAGATAGCAAAAAGAAAAATGCAGGTTTCAATCGAAAACCTGCATTTTTCTTTTTCCATTATTGTATATAATCACTTTTATTTGGAACGACGTCGAAGCGTCGGGGATGGCCAGCGAAGCGATGAATATCATACTGTCTGCGGTGGACTTGTAGAATGTGATGTCGCTCAGAATACTCTGCGAAAGATACTCCTTGGGAACCAAATCGGTGAAATCACCCTTAGCAAAGTTGCTTGAATAGATGCGCTTGGCTCCTTGGTAAATGCTCAGGTGGACAATGTTGTCGTAATACACATTGTCGACACCTACACCTTCGTCATTATAAGTAGTCTTGACCACTTTATACGTTGTAGGGTTTACCTGCACATAGTAATGGTACTGGAGTTCGCCAGCCTTGATGACACTGTCGCGCTTGATAAGCTGTCGCTGGTTGAGCGCAATAGTTTTGCGGCTGCCGAAGTAGTAGATGTCCGAGGCATCCTCGCTCTTGGTCAGGGTGATGTGCTCTCCAGACTGGTTCTCGAAGACAAACAGATGCTCCGCTTGTTTCTGGATGTGATATTTGGCCTCCTTGGCACCATGCAGTACCAGCGTGTCGTCGATAATCTGGAAATAGACAGGCAGACTTGTTGTGTCGGGGTAGAAAATGGTATCACCCTTAACCCGGAAGGCAACGTCTTCTCCGTCCTCGTTTATCCAGATTCCCTGTAGCATCCTTTTGGCAGCCCTGTCTTCCTGTATAATCTTTTTGGTGTGCGGCTGTTGGCTGCACGACAAGATTAGCAGCAAGGTAGCTGCAAAGATTGTAAACTTCTTCATCGTCCAATGCAGTGATAAACAAAGCCAGCTGCTTCAAGTTCGCTGGGTTCGAAGATGTTACGACCATCAAGCAGTATGCGGCGGTTCATAATCTTGCCTATAACGTCCCAATTAGGCAGACGGAATTCCTTCCATTCAGTAAGTAACAGTAACGCGTCAGCACCATTGGCGGCGTCATACATATCTGTAGCGTATTCAACGCTGTCGCCAATTCTTCGCTGACATTCATCCATAGCCACAGGGTCATACACCTTGATGCGGCAGCCGGCTTCCTGCAGTTTCTTGATGATTACCAGTGAGGTAGACTCTCGCATATCATCGGTCTCGGGCTTGAACGAAAGGCCCCACAGGGCAACAGTTATGCCCTTGAGGGATTCGCCGGAAAAGACAGATGTGAGCTTGTCAAACAAGACACGCTTCTGTTGCTCGTTGACACGTTCTACGGCTTTGAGTACTTCCATGGAATATCCGTTGTCGTCGGCGGTCTTGATAAGGGCTTTGACATCTTTTGGGAAACAGCTTCCGCCGTATCCGCAGCCTGCGTAGAGGAATTTACGACCGATACGCGTGTCGCTTCCTATGCCCGCTCTGACCATATTGACATCGGCTCCAACTTTCTCGCAGAGATTGGCGATGTCATTCATAAAAGAAATACGTGTAGCAAGCATCGAATTGGCGGCATACTTGGTCATTTCGGCGCTGGGAATATCCATAAATATGACGCGGAAATTGTTGAGCAGGAAGGGCTTGTACAATCTTGTCAGAAGCTCCTTGGCCCGGTCGCTTTCTACGCCTACCACTACACGGTCGGGGCTCATGAAGTCTTTGATGGCATTGCCCTCCTTGAGAAACTCAGGATTGCTGGCCACATCAAAGGTAATGTCTACGCCTCGGCGGTCAAGTTCTTGCTGGATAGTGGCTCTGACTTTCTTGGCAGTGCCCACGGGCACTGTGCTCTTGGTCACCACTACCATATATTTATTGAGGTTTTCGCCAATGGTCTTGGCCACCTGAAGCACGTACTTCAAATCGGCGCTGCCGTCCTCGTCGGGTGGGGTGCCTACAGCCGAAAAAATAATCTGCTGGTCATTGATAATATCTGCCAATGATGTCGAAAACTTCAATCTGCCTGCTTTGATATTCTTTGTTACCAGTTCATCCAATCCGGGTTCGTAGATAGGAATCTGTCCGTTCTTCAGGCGTTCAATCTTCTTGGCATCTACATCGACACATGTAACTGTAGCGCCCGTGTCTGCAAAGCATGTGCCTGACACAAGACCTACATAACCTGTTCCAACTATTGCTATATTCATTATTCAAATAATTTAGCTTCCTTAAATGATTTGCCCGCCAAGTCCTTGGCGCTTGTTATCACCTTGTCAGGGTCAATTGGCCATTCTATTCCTAATGTTTCATCATTCCATCTTATGCTCGCCTCGTGTTGGGGGGCATAGATGTTGTCCACCTTATAGGTAAAGATTGCCTCTTCGCTAAGCACAAGGAAACCATGTGCAAATCCGCGGGGAATAAAGAGCTGTTGTTTGTTTTCTTCGCTTAGTTCCACCATCACATGATGGCCGAATGTCGGTGAATTCTTACGCAAGTCAACGGCAACATCTATCACTTTGCCCTTGATTACTCTTACCAGCTTGGCTTGCGAATACTCGCCCTCCTGGTAATGTAAACCACGGAGAATGCCGTATCCCGATTTGGACTCATTGTCCTGTACAAAATTGATTTTTCCGACATTCTGCTCAAATTCATCTTGCTTCCAAGCCTCGTAGAAATATCCTCGAGCGTCAAAAAACACCTTGGGCTTAATAATATATACACCTTGAATTTCGGTTTCTATATATTCCATAGTCTGTTTGTTGCTTATTGTTCTTTTTTCTTTCATCGCAAATTATTGCTATCGTGTGATAGTTGCGATATCTATGCAAAGGTAAAGATAAAAATAGACAATATGCTAACTTCGGTCCATTTTTTTTACACAATTCATAACTATTGTTGTTAATATATATAGTCAAACAGAGCTGAAACATCCAATCCTATTGCGTGGCAATAACAAGAAAGCACGCCTTGGTATGCGAGGCGTGCTTGAAGGTAGTGCTTGTTGTTAACTTGTCAATCCCACTCTGGGTCATTGTTGTCTTCCGAATGGTGATGGAGTGGAGCGCGTGCATTTCCTGGGCTTGCGCTTACTCCAGACGAAGTGGCAAAATTTTGGCCCAATAAATCGGATGGCAATGTAATGCGAATTATCTCCGGATGTATATATTCTTTTTTCATAGATGTGAATTTATTTGATAATGAACTTTTTGCCGTTTCTTACGTAGATGCCAGAAGGTAGGTTGGTGGTATCGTTTATCTTTATGCCTTGCAATGTATACACTCCATTGGCTTGTTTCTCGGTATAGGTGTTGGGGTGGATGGCTGTAGGTAAGTCCAAGCCTATGCTTTTGTTAACCTGCTGCGAACCAGATGGGAACAAAAAGTAGCAGCGGGTACCTTTGAGTGTGCCGGTTTCACTGACATTTGCAATCACAGTACCGTCATTACCGCCTAACAATCTGTATTTGTCATCGGCTTCGATTTCTGTTGCGCTATATGTGCCAACAAACATTGCGGTTGAGCATGATGTTTGCCCATTTATTAAGATTCTCCTTTAATATGGGGTGCTATTTACGAACTTGTTCTACTCCTCAACTTCGGCAATAGAACGCGCCATTGATAGAAATAGATAGCTAATGGTCTCTAATGGCGCATAACGCATATATCTTGTACACCGACGCACCCTGCGCCAAAGTGCTTTGGGGTTGTTGCGTATGAAGAGAGGTTTGGTGTCGCTGAGATGCCAGGCTTCGTACTCGTGCTGTCCATGGGACAGGGCGTAGTCAAGCAAGAATTCTGCCCGGGGCTCCGAAGAGTGAACAAATGGCAGCTCATCGGGTTCAAAGCCCATTGCCGTGATAAGGAAACTGCCTTGTAATGCTGCTGCCCTTGTCACATGAAGTTTCTGCAACCAGCGGTCAAGTTTGACAAAATCGACCTTGTCTCCCCTTGTACGAAGATAGACGGCAAGTTGCACGAGATGTCTGAGTGACGCATCCTGTCCCATCATTGCTGTAATGGATGAGAGTAGAATATCAAGTATCTGCAAGGTATCTACTGATGTGTCTATAGCATGTCGCTCTGTGTTGCGTATTCTTTTAAGTTGGTGGTTAAGCCATAGGTTTGCCATGGAGGCTTGTCGCATGGGAATGGCAGTCTGCGCCGAAGTCACTTCGCCATCGCCCAATTGTAGTGAAGGAATTCCCAACCCCTGATCATACTGGTGGTGTCTCAGTCCGAGGGAGACGGTAGGATCCACACCACGGCTAAGTGCCATATCGCCCAACTTCCTCCACTTACAAGGAGTCATTGGTTCAAGTCTGGTATATTCACCTAATGCACCAGAGCGTATGAGCGCAAAGAGATTTCGTTTTACTATATCCATATCAACTGTATTTTCGAGGATATCGGAAGATGATGGCTCCGAGTGCTACCACTCCTATAGCCATGGGATAATATAAATAAGGTATAATGGACATCGGGCTGATATGAGCCAGTCCTGCTGCGAGCAGCATCTGCACACCATAAGGAAGCATGCCCTGTACCATACACGAGAACGTGTCGAGTATGGATGCAGCCTTGCGATTGTCCACTCCAAATCTGCCACCTATACGACGGGAGATATCTCCTACGGTGAGTATGGCTATAGTATTGTTGGCGGTACAGAGATTGACCATGCTCACCATGGCCGCAATTGACAGTTCGGCGCCACGCTTGGTGTGCACCTTGGCAGTAAGTCGGTCTATAAGATAGGAAACTCCGCCCATTTCACTTATGATTTCGAGCAATCCACCCGCCATCATAGCAATAATGACCAGTTCGCCCATAGATGTGATACCGCTGCCCATAGCATCAAGGAGTCCGAAGAAGTCGTAGGCTCCCACTGCGATTCCGATGATAGTACAAAGGGCTATGCCCAGGCTTAGTACAGCCATAACATTCATTCCAAGCAAGGCCATAACCAGTACGGCAACATAGGGTACTATGCGTATCCAATCGATGGGTTCAATGGCTGATGGAGACGCTATGCCACGTCCCATAAAACCATAGACGGCCAGCAGTACAATTGCCGCAGGCGCCACAATACGCAGGTTGACTCTGAACTTGTCGCTCATCCTACAGCCTTGGGTCTGTGTGGCTACAACTGTAGTGTCAGAAATGAACGAGAGATTGTCGCCGAAATAAGAACCTCCAACGATGACTGCCACCATAAGCGGTACGGAAGCCCCAGTATCGAGAGCTATTCCCGCCGCCACTGGTACAAGTGCCACGACAGTACCAACACTCGTGCCAATAGAGAGTGAGATGAAACATGCCGCAACAAATAGTCCCGGAAGCAGCAAGTTGGAAGGAAGTACATGGAGCGCCATAGCCACAGTGGCATCGATGCTGCCCATGGCCTTGGCAGACGAGGCAAAAGCACCGGCTAATACATATATCCATAGCATGAGCAGCAAACGTCCGGAACCTGCTCCACGGCTATAGATGTCAATGCGTCTCTGTAGCGTATGGCCGCCCGAAATACATACGGCATAGACGCTCGCCACCATAAACGCCACCGTAACAGGCACGCGGTTGAAGTCGCCCGCCAGAAGAGATAGCGAGAGGTAGAACGTGATAAACACTACAAGGGGCGAAAGTGCCAGCAGGCCTTTTTTATTACTTGTCATGATACTAAAGGCTGCGTCGGTAAAAATCCATATTCTCGCGTGTAATCAACTCTATCGGCATATAGTTGACAGTCGTTACCTCCTTGTGGAGCACTACCGATTGGAACAGCGTTTCTACGCAGAGACTGCCTTGCATAAAGGCATGTTGGGCGATAAGGAAAGAGATAGTGCCTTCCCTCAGGCACATCGCATTGCGGTTGACCATGTCGTATCCCATAATCTGGACATCCTTGCGATGCGTCGCCAATAGGTAATCGGCTACTATATATGCCTTGGAGTTGAATGTGATGCAGTGATGGATGTCTGGATGCAGGGCAAAGAATGAATCTATCATGGCCGTATAGAGCTCATGGTCGTCGCGGTGCTCAATGGGAAGGTCGAGGTAACTCACGCGCACATTGGGAAACCGTTTTTGCATATAGCTCATAAATCCTACGGCGCGGTTTTCCTGCTGACGACTTACTGCGCGCCCATCTTTTAGCAGTCGCATAAGCATCACCTCCTTCTCTTCACGCGCTATAAGCATAAGCATCTTGGCGGCAAAATAACCACTGCAGAAAGAATCCTGGCCAAAGAAGGCGAGGGGTTTGAGGTCGGGAATGAAAGAGTCAAGCAAAACAAATGGGATGTCCATCGAATGAAGACTATCGGTAAACGCTCGTGTTGTTTCCTCATCCATTGGGACGATTATGAGTCCATCGGGGCGGGCTGAGAGGCAATAGCGGCACTGCTTGACATAAGACTCACTGGAGAAACGGTCAAAATAAACTATCTCGAGACTTATGTGAAAATCGCGACGGGCATCATTGGCCTTCACGGCTCCCAGCTCAATTTCTTCCCAATAAGCCTCGGACTCATACTCTGGCATGAGCAGGATAAAACGATAGGAGCGGTTGCGCGCCAGAGCACTGGCATAGACATTGGCTTTGTAGTCCAACTCCTTGAGTACTGCGTCAACTTTGGCTTTTGCAGATGGCGACACGTTGGGACGACCGTGCAACACCCTGTCAACCGTACCAACCGACACACCGGCACGCTCGGCAATATCCTTGATTCTAATCTTCTCTGACATGTTATAACGATTAATCATTGCAAAAATAACAATAATAACCGAATTGTGTAAACACACAGCTCTAAAAAATGGCATCATTAGTTTTTTTTTCTTCAATTCTTTCCTTATTATATAAATTATGTGTACTTTTGCTTGATGACAATAAACAGATAATCTAAAATAAGAAAAATGGCAAAAATCGTAACAATGGGCGAAATCATGCTTCGTCTCTCGTCACCAGGACAGAAACGTTTTGTTCAGAGTGATTCCTTTGATGTAGTATATGGAGGCGGCGAGGCCAATGTGGCAGTAAGTTGCGCCAACTATGGACATGAGGCTTATTTCGTTAGCAAACTTCCCGAACATGAAATTGGACAGTGTGCCCTTAACGCCCTCCGACGCTATGGGGTACACTGCGATTATATAGCCCGTGGCGGTAATAGATTGGGCATCTACTATCTGGAAAGCGGTGCATCGATGCGTCCCTCCAAGGTAATCTATGACCGTGCCGGAAGCTCAATGGCCGAAGCTACTGCCGAGGACTTCGATTTTGATGCGATTATGAAAGACGCCGACTGGTTTCACTGGAGTGGCATTACGCCCGCCATCAGCGACAAGGCTGCCACGCTTACCCTTATGGCATGTCAGGCTGCCAAGCGTCATGGTGTGACCGTAAGTTGCGACCTCAATTTCCGCAAGAAGCTGTGGACATCTGCCAAGGCACAGCAAGTGATGCGTCCACTCATGCAGTATGTAGATGTGTGTATAGGTAATGAGGAAGATGCAAAGCTCTGTTTGGGCTTTACTCCCGAAGCAGATGTGGAAAAGGGTCAGACTGATGCTCATGGATATTATGGCATATTCAAGGGAATGATGCAAGAATTCGGATTCAAGTACGTAGTGAGTACATTGAGGGAAAGCAAATCGGCATCGCACAATGGATGGAAGGCGCTGAGTTATGATGGGCAGCAGTTCTATGAAAGCAAGCACTATGACATACTTCCCATAATTGACCGCGTGGGTGGAGGAGACTCGTTCTCTGGTGGATTGATACATGGCCTCATTGCATATGACGGAGACCAAGCGCGTGCTTTGGAGTTCGCTGTAGCTGCATCAGCCCTGAAGCACACGATACCAGGCGATTTTAATATGGTAAGCCGAGAAGAGGTGGAGAACCTTGCTGGTGGCGACGCTTCTGGAAGAGTGCAGCGATAAAAACAAAAGACATACAATTATGGCAAGATTTAATAAAGTTCAAGTGATACAGGCCATGCATGATACCGGTATGGTGCCTGTTTTTTACAATAGCGACCTAGAGATATGTAAGCAGGTAATCAGTGCCTGCTACAAGGGAGGGGTAAGAGTATTCGAGTTTACCAATCGTGGTGATTTTGCCCATGAGATATTTGGAGAACTCGCAAAATGGGCTGCTGCAGCCTGCCCGGAAATGATTTTGGGAGCAGGCACTGTAATAGATGCCCCCACTGCAGCCCTGTATATGCAACTTGGCGCCAATTTCATTGTCGGCCCCAATTTCAACGCTGAGATAGCTACTGTCTGCAACCGTCGCCTTGTCCCTTACAGCCCCGGGTGCGGATCGGTAAGTGAAATCAGCAACGCCCAGGCTGCTGGCTGTGATGTGACTAAGGTGTTCCCCGCAGGAAATGTGGGCGGACCGTCGTTCGTTAAAAATGTCATGGCGCCTTTGCGCTGGAGTAATATCATGGTGACAGGGGCTGTAAGTCCCGAAGAAGACAACCTCACCGCATGGATTAAGAGTGGGGTACTCTGTGTCGGCATGGGCAGCAAGCTCTTTCCAAAGGATGTGATAGCCCAAGGCAATTGGCAGGCTATTACAGACAAATGTGTTGAGGCATTAGGTTATATCGCCAAGGCGCGCCAATAACCAAATATCCAGCCAGTATAGGCTTACGCAATGAATAGCAATGACGACATAAAGGCAAACCCAAAGTATGCTCGTTTCCTGAAAGGCTTTATTATATCGCTCGTCGGTATATGGAGCCTTTCATGGCTTATGTCGTGCACAAATCCCACGGCAGGACGCATAGACGGTCTCAACTCGCAAGCCTATGCCTACCATTATCGTAACCTGGACAGCACGGCCTACTATGCACGCCAGGCCCTGCAGCTGTCGTCTGACTACCCGGACGGAAAAGCGGAAGCCCTTAATCATCTTGCCTTTGTCAGTATGGCAAAGATGGACTATGACAGTGTGAAAACGCTCATTGGAAACCTCGACAGGATAACTAACAATCAGGTGGAATTGCTCGTTGCTGACGTGCAGATGATGCGCCTCTGCCAACGTAAATCCTATAACAAGGATTTCTATGTTTATAGGGAGAGGGCTCTTGGTCGGCTGCACCGGATAGAGGAGGAAAGCCGTCTGCTTAACTCACACCAGCAACATCGTTTTGCTTATGCCTGTTCAGAGTTTTACATCGTTGCCTCGGTCTATTTTTATTACATGGGACTGCCCAACCAGTCGCATGACGAACTGGCCCACCTTTCCCAGAGCGACTATCTTAAAGAAGACACCCTACAACTTCTCAATTATTTATATAATGTAGGTTCGGGAGGTATCATTCGTGCGCGGACTCAGGAGAAAGTCGAACAACTTGAATTCGAAAGCCTTATCAAGTGTTATGTCCTTGCCCGCCAAGAGGGCATCCCATTCTTTGAAGCTCAGGCTCTGCAGGGCATGAGTGAGCACCTCGTAGATACCCGTGCACTCTCCAGACTTTTAGATAATAACCAGCCTGCGATGAGTTATATCAACAATGATGATATGCCCGATTCGCTCTTTGCTGGAAATCTCGCACAGCGTGCGCTGCATATTTTCCAGCATTATGGTGACGTCTATCAGACAGCTGGTGCTTATCGTACTCTTGCAAAATGTTATTGGGCACTCAATGATTACCGCTCGTCACTCATTTGTCTGCATAACGCTCTTGAGGAAGACACAGTTATAGAGCGTGCCCCTGACCTGGTAGCCTCTATTCGGGAACAACTGTCACTGGCTTATTCTGCCATCGATGACAAACCCAACAGTGATTATAACCGCAATATCTATCTCGACATGCAGGAGAAAACGCGACAAGACCGGCAGCTTGAGGCGCGTGCCGAGCAGTTGGACAAGTCGGCCAAACTGCTCAACTCGATGATAGCAGCTATACTTGTAGTGCTTGTAGTATTGGTAACCCTGCTCATAGTCCTTTACCTGAAGAGAAAAAAAACCGACCGAAGCAGTGATATTGAATCGTTGCTCATGTCTCTGCGTAAGTGGAAAGAACTCAATGACCGACAAATGAGTCGGCAGATGGAGAAGAGCGACGAGATATGCGAAATGATAGAGATAGAAAAGCTGCACCTGACGCAGAACCGCCGCCGCAACCTCGAGCAGAGGGCCAAGTTATCTTTGGTAACCAGCATAACACCCTTTATCGACCGCATGCTTCATGAAGTAAGAATGCTACGCAAGGTTGGTGATACCAACAACGAACGAATAGAGTATATCGCTGAACTCACAGACCAAATCAACAAGTATAACGAAGTGTTGACCGATTGGATAAGACTACGCCAAGGTCAACTCAATCTACATATCGAAAGTTTTGCTCTACAATCATTGTTTGATATCGTGGCCAAAAGCAAGATGGGATTTCAGCTTAAAGGAATCTCTCTCGATATACAAAAGACCGACCTGACGGTCAAGGCAGACAAGACCCTCACGCTTTTTATGATAAATACGATGGCGGACAATGCACGTAAATTCACTCCCGAAGATGGGCATGTGGAAATCTATGCAATACGCCATGACACTTGTGCCGAAATCAGTATTTGCGACACCGGGCCCGGGATGAGTGATACTCAGCTGAAGCATCTCTTTGACCATAAGCCGATAGTAGATACCTCCGGCGCGGTGCAAGACGGAAAAGGGCATGGGTTTGGACTGATGAATTGCAAGGGAATTATTGAAAAATACAAGAAGGTAAGTCCTATCTTCGCCCAATGTGCAATCGGAGCTGAGAATACCGGCACGGGTAGCAGATTCTGGTTCAGACTTCCGGTGGGTGTTGTGAGATTGTTTATAGGACTCTTTATGTCTTTGACAGTATCTACCACATTCGGGTACGATATGTCTGATAAAGTTCGTAAATATGCTGACTCCATCTATCAATGCAATGTTGACGGACGCTACCACCAAGCACTCGTTATGGCCGATAGCTGTATGCAGGCACTTAACGGCAGACGGGGTTATATACATAAGCACCAGACTTCTGTCGATTTGATGGCTATTTATGACAGTACTGGCAAAGAGGCGGCTGAATTAAAGTGGTTCCGGAGTGGGGTAGAGGCTGACTATACTACTATTCTGAACATGCGCAATGAGATAGCGGTAGCTGCCTTGGCGCTGCACAGATGGAAGCTCTATGAATACAATAACCAGGCATATACCCAGCTGTTCCGCCTGCGCAGTGCCGACCAGTCGCTGAGCAATTATGTGCAGGTTATGCAGAAGGCAGAAACAAACAAGAATGTTGCAATTATCATTCTGATACTCTTGCTGCTTGTCCTTTTTCCAGCATACTACATATTCTATTATCGTTATAGGCTGATGTATAGGCTTTGTCTGGATAGACTGAAACTCATAAACAACCTGCTGATGGAAGATGAACGGCCGGAGAGTAAGTTGCTAAAAATCAGTAAAATCTGGGTGATGCCTAAAGTTTCATTTGATAATGATGTCCGGCAGCTTGACCGTCTTGTGGCACAGATTTGCAATGACCTTCGGCAGCAGGTGGTCTATAATGAAAAGCAGCGGGATGCCATTGAAATGGAAACAGATGAGCTCAATCGACGCCAATATGAAGTGGCGCGTCTGCACGTAAGCAACAGTGTGCTCGACAACTGCCTTTCCACCCTTAAGCATGAGACGATGTACTATCCCTCGCGTATCAGGCAGATAGTGGATACCAGACCTATAGACTGCGATGCTCTCGACGAGGTGACCGGATACTATAAGTCGCTTTATGACATATTGAGCCAGCAGGCATTGCGACAGACAGAGACGCCTATGCGCATAGATGGTGAAATGTGGGAAATGTTGTTGGATATATTGTCCAGCATTAATCAGGCTCGCGTAACATGGACTGCCCATACAAGTGACGGACAATATCAGACAGTGCGGATACCCATGCCTAACGTCAAGCTGACAGAGCAAGAGTGTCGGCAGCTCTTTACACCATCTACCAAAGATGTGAGATATTTGATGTGTCGACAGATAATAAGGGAGCTCGGCGAAGTAAGCCAGGCTCGCGCGTGTGGTATCAAGGCAAGCCCCGCAGAGACAGGCATTGTGGTGATGCTTGTGATTCCGCGAAACACCTCATTCTTTGCCAAACAGCAAGGCGTACAATCTCAACCAGGAACGTAACAACTTACAGATATGGAAAAATTTCAAGTAGTCATAGTAGAGGATGTTCCTCTCGAACTCAAAGGAACCGAAGGTATCTTCAAAAATGAGATTCCCGAAGCCGTAATTATTGGAACTGCAGACAATGAGCAGAACTATTTTAAGCTCATGAAGCAGCATCAGCCCGATTTGGTGTTGCTCGACCTGGGACTTGGTGGCTCTACCACTGTGGGCGTTGAGTTGTGCAGATACACCAAAGAGAATTATCCAGGGGTTAAGGTCCTTATCTTTACAGGAGAGATACTTAATGAGAAACTCTGGGTGGATGTGCTCGATGCTGGTTGCGACGGAATTATTCTGAAGAGTGGCGAATTGCTCACCCGAGGTGATGTTGCCAGCTGTATGAGCGGTAAACGTCTGGTTTTCAATCAGCCCATACTCGAGAAAATAGTAGAGCGATTCAAGCATAGTGTCGGGAGTAGCCTTATGCGTACCGAGTCGCTGATTGACTATGAGATTGATGAGTACGATGAGCGTTTTCTGCGACATCTTGCTCTGGGGTATACCAAAGAGCAAATTACCAATCTGCGCGGTATGCCTTTTGGCGTGAAGAGTTTGGAAAAGCGTCAGAATGAGCTGGTACAAAAACTCTTCCCCGACGGAAACCGTATGGGAGTAAATGCCACGAGACTGGTGGTAAGGGCTCTCGAGCTGCGCATACTTGACATTGATGACCTGCATCCCGATGAAGAATAGGCTCCCTCAGACGGCGTTGACTTTGTTGGTGGCTTGGATAATGCTTGTGCTGCTCTCATGGATACTTACAGCACTAAATCCCACGGCAGACCTACGCTCGCTCCTGAGCGCAGAAGGCATACGCTGGTTGTTCGGCAGATTTGTATACACCCTCTCGTCGCCTTTGCTTATATGGCTCGTGTTGGGTGTTATGGCATATGGCCCTTTGACAGAGAGCCAACTGTTCAGGCTCCGCCGTCCGCTAGGAGTAAAAGAACGGTTTGCCCTGCGCGTGGTAATGCTCGAATTGACCATTGTCGTAGTGATAATGGCCCTTCTTACCCTTTTGCCTCAGCCCTTGCTGCTTACGGCTACGGGTACTGTCAATCATAGTAGTTTCCTTCATTGTCTCGTGCCGGTCACTTGCGTGACATTGATTATAGCAGGGCTCACATTTGGAGTAGGGGCGGGAAAAATAGATGGACTGGCGGGCGCCTACAATTCGCTGGTAGCAGGATTTAGAAGTGGTGGACATCTTTTTGTTTTCTACGTGCTCATCGTGCTGCTTTGCTCTACGATAGGCTACGTATTCGACCTATAAACGGCAAATGTTTGAGAGATGATAAAAATTAAGGTCAAAACGCCTTTAGTTTCAGTATTATTTGTTAATTTTGCACCTATAAAAAACAGATAGACAAATATGAATGTATTTTTTTGCGTATTAGCATTGTTCGTGGTGGCCCTCATTGGTTGGGCTGTAGCCGAGTTTAAGAGCAAGTTCTTTGGATACACCGTGTCTGAAGAAGAAATCGAAGCCGCCCATCATGAGGCAGCTCACCGTAGCCCAGACGGCAAGGAGATGGGTATCAAGGAAGTAATTGAAACCATTAGCACAAAGGGCTATAAGTCTGTATAGGCCAGCTGAAAAGTATGGAATTGCCGAACTGTGTGTCGGCAGAAATTAGTATTGGGCAAAGTGCATCGAGACATGCATTTTGCCCAATTGTTTTTTGCAGACAACTCGAATTTGACGCATTGTTTATGACATTAAAATGGAGGAAACATCGTTAAGGACGTTTTCAAATGCAAATTGCATCGTGAATCGATAATATCCAAGTCTGAAATAGTGGTTGCCAATATGTATTTTTTCAATTCGTGATTTAATTGCTAAAAGAAACAGTATCAGGATTATTTGTGGGCCCTGTTTCGGTCTTTGTGTCCCTATGAGGTAGCTTTCAAACGTTTCGCGCGGTTTCTGAGAATCACTGCCATTCTGCTTGCTATCATTCAGAATGAAGGAAACCTTAAAACAAATTCTTTGTAAATATACTTGGAACTTTGGCAGATTGTCTTTTTCCGTCTAATACAACTTACGCTTATTGTACAAAGGACTATTGATAGACAATTGGTGCCGTTCCCTATTGCCGAACCTGCACTAAATGCTTGTTTGTGATAGCGCCATACATAAAAAACCTCTAAAATTGTGCATATCATCGATTTTTTTGTGTAACTTTGCCAAATTAAAAAAAAACAGGTATAATAGGTATTAAACGCAAACATAGGTAATATGGCTAAGAAATTTGCCGAACACAATGGCTTGAATCTTGTTGAGGTTAACAAGAGCGTATTGGAAGAGTGGAAGAAGAATGATATCTTCCACAAAAGTATTGATGAGCGTGATGGCAATCCCCAATTTATATTTTTTGAAGGTCCTCCTTCAGCCAATGGTCACCCTGGTATCCATCATGTTCTGGCACGTGCCATCAAGGATACATTCAATCGCTATAAGACCATGCAGGGAATGCAGGTACACCGCAAGGCAGGATGGGACACTCATGGACTTCCTGTAGAATTGGGTGTGGAGAAAGAACTTGGTATTACCAAAAAAGATATTGACAACAAGGCATCGGACAAGTATATCTCAACGGAAGAGTACAACCATAAGTGTCGTGAAAACGTAATGAAGTTTACCGCTGAGTGGCGTCAACTTACCGAGGAGATGGGATATTTCGTAGATCTTGACCATCCCTACATCACTTACGACAACAAATACATTGAGACCCTTTGGTGGCTTCTCAAGCAGCTTTATAATAAGGGACTGCTCTATAAGGGTTATACTATCCAGCCTTACAGCCCCGGTGCCGGAACCGGTCTTTCGAGTCATGAGCTCAATCAGCCGGGATGCTACCGCGATGTCAAGGACCTTACCGTAACAGCTCAGTTTGAAATCGTCAATCCTAAAGAGGAGTGGACCAAGTGGGGAACTCCATACTTTGTGGCATGGACTACCACTCCATGGACATTGCCCTCCAATGTGGCGCTCTGCGTAGGCCCCAAGATTGACTATGTGGCTGTGGAGACATATAATCCCTATTCGGGCGAGCCTATGACCATGATTATGGCCGAAAACCTCGTGACTTCATACCTCAAGGCCGATCATGAAGCCAAAGAGGGAGAACTGCCTGCATTTGACAAAGACAAGAAGATATGCCCTTGGCGCATCGTGGACCGCATGAAGGGTACTGAACTTGAAGGATACCACTATCGCCAGCTCATGCCGTGGGTCAAGCCTTGCGAGAAACTTAATGATCTGTCACCCGCCTTTGTAAGCGATTATGCCGAGGCTCATCCGGAAAAGGTTTTTGCCAGCGAGGATGGTCGTGACCGTTTTGTTGAAATGAATGACCAGGCTTTCCGCGTAATCTTGGGCGATTATGTGACCACAGACGACGGTACTGGCATTGTTCACATTGCTCCTACGTTCGGTGCCGACGACGCCAAGGTAGCCAAAGATGCCAATATTCCGGCACTATACCTTATTAATAAAAAGGGCGAGACTCGTCCGATGGTAGATTTGCAGGGTAAGTTCTATCTCATTGAAGACCTGGATACTAACTTTGTCAATGCTTGTGTGGACAAAGATTTGTATGCTAACCATGCGGGTGATTATGTCAAGAATGCTTATGATCCACGCTTCAACGAGAACGGAGTATGGGACAAGGCTGCATCCGACAAGGCCGAAGACCTGAACGTGGTATTGTGTATGGAACTCAAGATGGAGGGTAAGGCTCTCCGTACAGAGAAGCATGTGCACAATTATCCTCACTGCTGGCGTACGGACAAGCCAATTTTGTACTATCCTCTTGATTCTTGGTTTATCAAAGATACCGCTGCTAAAGAGAGAATGGTGGAACTCAACAAGACCATCAATTGGCAGCCCGAGTCAACAGGAAGTGGACGCTTTGGCAACTGGCTGGAGAACCTCAACGACTGGAACCTCTCGCGTTCTCGTTTCTGGGGTACGCCGCTCCCTATTTGGCGCGATTCCAATCGTAACGAGAAGTGTATTGGTAGCGTCGAAGAACTCTACGATGAAATTGAGCGATCGGTAGAGGCAGGTGTGATGAAGAGCAATCCGCTGAAAGACAATGGATTCGTTCCTGGAGATTATTCTCAGGAGAATTATGACCGTATAGACCTCCACCGCCCTTATGTGGACAATATCGTGCTTGTCAATGCCGCAGGTAAACCAATGTATCGTGAAACCGACCTGATAGATGTTTGGTTTGATAGTGGCTCTATGCCCTATGCCCAGCTGCACTATCCATTCGAGGGAGAGATGGCACGCGGTACAGAAGCCGATCGTCAGGCTATGATACACTCTGATTACGAAGGAACGCCAATACCTCCTGCCTATTTCCCAGCCGACTTTATCAACGAAGGAGTCGACCAGACTCGAGGATGGTTCTTCACGCTTCATGCTATTGCTACAATGATATTCGATAGTGTAGCATTCAAGAATGTTATTTCTACCGGCTTGGTTCTTGATGCCAAAGGCAATAAGATGAGTAAGCATGTGGGCAATGTGACCAATCCATTTGAAATGATGGAGAAGTATGGTGCTGACCCTGTACGCTTCTATATGATGACCAACAGCGAGCCATGGGATAATCTCAAGTTCGATCCTGAAGGCGTGGATGAAGTTCGTCGCAAGTTCTTCGGTACATTATATAATACATATAGCTTCTTGGCTCTTTATGCCAACGTTGATGGTTTTGACCCGGAGACCATGCTTAATCAAGGCAATCTGGCAGAACGCCCAGAGATTGACCGTTGGATTATTTCCAAGGCCAATTCTTTGATTATTAATGTCTGCAAGCAGTTGAATGATTATGATCCAACAAGAGCAGGCCGTTTGATAGACAATTTCGTCAACGATGACTTGAGCAACTGGTATGTACGCCTCAACCGTAAACGTTTCTGGGGCAAAGAAATGGACAGTGACAAGCTCAACGCCTATCAGACACTTTATTCATGTCTGATGACAGTAGCCAAGCTCGTTGCACCGTTTGCTCCGTTCTATGCTGATCGTCTCTATCACGACCTTGGTGGAAAGATGGAGAGTGTGCATCTGGAGAGTTATCCTGTGGCTGATACCGAGGCCATTGATGCCGAACTTGAAGCCCGCATGGATATCGCTCAGAAGATAACATCCATGACTTTGGCTCTCCGTCGTAAAGTTAACATCAAGGTTCGTCAGCCTTTGGCCCAACTGATGATTCCCGCCATCGACGACAAGCAGAAGCAGCGTATCTGCGCTGTCAAAGACCTTATTAAGAATGAGGTGAATGTCAAGGAGGTCAACTTTGTAGAGAATTCTGGATTCCTCGTGAAGAAGGTAAAGTGCAACTTCCGCGTGATGGGCAAAAAGTTCGGCAAGCTGATGAAGAGTGTTGCTGCCCATATGGATGGCTTGGATCAAGACGCGATAGCATTGTTGGAACAGAATGGTAGCATTTCGTTTGATATCGATGGTGCTCCTGTCACCGTTGATGTAGCAGATGTCGAAATCATCAGCGAGGATATCCCTGGATGGCTCGTTTCCAATGATGGAAATCTCACTGTGGCATTGGAGGTTGAACTGACCGAAGATTTGCTCAATGAAGGTATGGCACGTGAACTCATTAATCGCATTCAGAACATGCGAAAGGACGCTGGTCTTGAAATTACTGACCGCATAGCAATAAAGGTCAGTCCTAATGACAGTATTGCCAAGGCTATTGCCAACTACGAGGATTATGTGAAAACTCAAGTTTTGGCCGATAGTATCTCTGTGGAGGACAATGCTGGGACAGATGTAGAGTTTGATAATTTTGTCGTTCGCATACAAGTAACTAAAATTTAATAATAATAATCCAACCATGGCGCAGTTGTCAAGCGATGTCTGCGTCATGGTTAACCTAAATCACCGATGCATGGAAACTAAGGTACGTTACAGCGATGAAGAACTCCAGGAGTTCCGCGCTATTATTAATGACAAACTGGCAGTTGCACGTGAGAGTTATAGCAAGGTAATGCGTAGGCTGATGAATCAGGATACCAATGATGTTGATGATACATCTCCTACATATAAAGCATTGGAGGAGGGTAGTCTTACCCAATCCAAGGAACAGTTGGTGGAGATGGCGGCACGGCATCAGAAGTTTATCCAAGGTTTGGAGGCGGCATTGATTCGTATAGACAACAAAACCTATGGTATAGACCGTATGACAGGTGAGCTTATACCAAAGGAGCGTTTACGCGCGGTGCCCCATGCCACTCTGAGCGTGGCGTCAAAAAATGCTCGCAAGCAATAAAATGAAGGATATTAGAAATGTTGTGACCCGAGGACGTCTCTCGGTTCTGCTTATTGTGGTGCTATTGGTTATTGACCAGATTATCAAGATTCTGGTCAAGACTAATATGTGCTTGGGTGATGCCATCCATATAACTGATTGGTTTTATATCGATTTCGTGGAAAACAATGGTATGGCGTATGGCATGACGTTTATCAACAAGTTCCTGCTTAGCCTATTGCGTATAGCTGCTATCTGCATTATAGGTTGGTATATTCATCGCCAGATAAAAGTACGTGCCCGCTATTGTTATATCATTTTGTTGTCTATGGTATTTGCCGGGGCTGCAGGAAATATATTTGACTCTATGTTCTATGGGCTTGTCTTTGATGCTTCAACCCCATTTGACGTTTCCTCTCTTGTTCCCTTTGGCACTGGCTATGCTCCATTCCTGATGGGAAAGGTGGTAGACATGTTCTATTTCCCAATCATCGTAACGACGTGGCCTTCATGGGTTCCAATGGTAGGTGGCTCTGAATTCATTTTCTTCTCACCCGTATTCAACTTTGCTGATGCTTGCATTAGCGTAGGTGTGGTTATGTTGCTCTTAGTTTGTCGCAAAGAGCTTGAGACCTTATCTCTTTTTTCCCAATCTAACAAGAAGGATGTTGATAATTCAGAACAAAAATAAAAGGATGTTAGGTAAGGTGCTCTCCTTTATATCCGTTTCATTTCTGCTTATATTTATGCAAGGATGTAAGCCATCCTTGCCTTCAGACATTCTGTCACGTGGAGAAATGGAGGATGTTATGTACGACTATCATCTTTCTAAGAGTTTGGCTTCTCAGCAGGGGAACCCTGGAGAATGGGAGCGTATTTATGAGGATGCGGTTCTTCGCAAACATGGGATTACACAGGAGCAGTTTGACCGTTCGCTGACCTATTATATGCGTCATACCGACGAGCTTTCTAAGATATATGACAAACTTGAGGACCGCCTGCGTGCTGAGGCAGGCTCTTTGGGAGTGTCGACATCAGAGTTGGGCAGTCTTGGCACATTGGGTGCGACAGGAGATACTGCCAATGTATGGAGCGAAACGCGTTCTCTTACACTTATTCCCCAAGCTCCATTCAATCAGAAGAGTTTTGTTATAAAGTGTGATACCTCATATCATGCTGGCGATGCCTTTGCATTAGCATTTGATTGCAATTTCATCTATCAAGACGGAATGCGCAATGCTTGTGTGCTTCTTGCTATCACATTGGCAAATGATAGCATCGTTTCTTCTTTCACTCAAGTTTCTATGCCATGTCATCAGACGGTAAAATTGTCTGATTATGGGCGGGTAGGCATTAAGGAGATTCGTGGCTACTTTATTTTGAGCAAGAGCCAAAGCCAACTGGAGTCGGCTACTACTTTGCAGCTTATGTTTATCAATAACATACAATTGGTAAGAATGCACTCCAAGCCACAGCCGGCTACATTACCGGATGATGCAGATACATCGGAAATACGTCCGGTTAACGTGCCCCCAATCCCCCGCAAACCTTTATCCCTCCCACAAAGCGCTTCTGGGCAAGTGCAGCAAATAGATAGGACGTTGAAGGTAGAGCCCACAAAGTTGAAATAACTCATTAATTTAGTGTCAAATAAAATTATTCAAGTCATGCAGAGTGTTAACGAATTAATAGACAGACTGATTGATTTGTCTTTTGCAGAAGATATTGGTGATGGTGACCACACCACACTATGTTGCATCCCTGAAGATGCTATGGGTAAGTCTCATCTCCTCATCAAGGAAGATGGAATCCTTGCCGGTGTAGAAATTGCCAAGGAAGTTTTTGCCCGCTTCGACCCAACTATGGTTGTAGAGGTACTCATTAATGATGGAGCCAAGGTTCATCGTGGCGATATCGCAATGGTTGTAACTGGCAAGGTAAGGTCTTTGCTGCAGACCGAGCGCCTTATGCTCAATATCATGCAGCGTATGAGCGGTATTGCCACAATGACCCATCGTTATGTAGAACGTATAGAAGGTACTGGTGCACATGTTCTCGACACACGTAAAACCACTCCTGGTATGCGAATGCTTGAAAAGATGGCAGTCAAGATTGGCGGTGGCGTAAACCATCGTATCGGTCTTTTTGATATGATATTACTCAAGGACAATCATATTGATTTTGCTGGCGGTATTTCCAACGCTATCAACCGTTGTCATGCTTATCTTAAGGAACGCAACCTTGACCTGAAGATTGAGATTGAGGTTCGTAATTTCGATGAGCTCAATCAGGTCCTTGAATGTGGCGGTGTAAATCGTATTATGCTTGACAACTTTACTGTGGCAGATACCAAGAAGGCTGTAGATCTCATCAATCATCGTTATGAGGTTGAGTCGAGTGGCAATATAACCCTTGATACCATTCGCAGCTATGCCGAGCAAGGTGTAGATTATGTTTCTGTCGGTGCTCTTACTCATTCTGTAAAGGGCCTTGATATGAGTTTCAAAGCCTGTTAATCTTTCGCCTATGTATCGTTATATCATAGCATTTATCTTCTCATTGGTGAGTGCAAGCAGTATGGCCTGTACCAATTTTATAGTGGGAAAACAGGCTTCTACCGATGGTTCGGTCATCTGCACTTATAATGCCGATGATTATGGCATGTTCATCAATCTTGCCCACTATCCTGCGGGAATTCATCCCAAGGGAACTATGCGCCAGATTTATGATTGGGACAATGGTGAATATCATGGAGCCATCCCCGAGGCACCTGTTACATATAATGTGATTGGCAATATCAACGAATATCAGGTTACTATTGGCGAAACCACCTATGGTGGACGTGAAGAGATGATAGACCCTACCGGTATTCTTGATTATGGTAGCCTAATATACATCGCGCTTCAGCGTAGCCGCACGGCCCGCGAAGCCATTGAGGTGATGACCACGCTGGCAGAGACCTACGGCTTCAATAGTAGTGGTGAGACATTTACTATCTGTGACCCCAACGAGGCCTGGATTATGGAGATGATGGGCAAGGGACCTGGTTCCAAGAGCGTGGTTTGGGTGGCTATGCGTATTCCCGACAATGCCATTTGTGCCCATGCCAACCAGAGCCGCATAGGCAAATTCAATATGAAGGACAAGAAGAATGTCCTTTATTCCAAGGATGTAATCAGCTTTGCTCGTTCTAAGGGATGGTTTACTGGCAAGGACGCCGATTTCTCTTGGAAGTGGGTATATGCAGCTCCCGATTTCGGCGGACGCCGATTCTGCGACGCACGCGTTTGGAGTTTCTTCCGTCATTTTGACAAGGGCTTCGACCGTTATCTCCCATGGGCATTGGGTAAAGATAAAGATGCCGAAGATATGCCTTTGTGGATTGTTCCCGACCACAAGGTTTCTGTTCAGGAGGTGCAGGCATGTATGCGAGACCATTATGAAGGCACTCCTCTTGCCACCGATACTCTTGATATGGGTGGCGGTATCTGGCAGATGCCTTATCGTCCCACTCCGTTGTCATATACGGTTGATGGCGTCAAGTATTTCAATGAGCGCCCGACCAGTACCCAGCAGTCTGCTTTCAGTTATGTCAGCCAGATGCGCTCGTGGTTGCCTCGTGAGATTGGAGGCGTTATATGGTGGGGTAACGATGATGGCAATATGATAGCCTATACTCCCATATATTGTGGCAATACCGTGCAGCCCGAGTGTTATAATACGCCTGGAGCTGATGCTGTTACATTCTCAGACCGCAATGCTTATTGGGTTTGCAACTGGGTAAGCAATATGGTTTATCCCCGTTATAGCCAGATGTTCCCCACTTTGCGTGAGGTGCGTGACAGTTTGGAGAATAGTTATTTTGCTCAGCAAAAGAGTGTTGAAGACGAAGCCCTCACCTTATATAATAAGGATAAGGCTGCTGCTCTCAAATATCTCAACGATTATAGCAACACTCAGGCTCAGAACATGCTTGCTACATGGCGTGAACTTGCTACTTTCCTCATTGTTAAATACAATGATATGGTTGTCAAGCCCACCGAAGGACGTACTTTCCTGCGTACCAAGACAGGATTGGGAGCCCGTGTAAAGCGAGAGGGTTATCCTGAACAGTTTGCCCGCCAGTTTGTCAAGACTACAGGGACGAAGTTCCAGTCTCCAGAGTAGTCTGATAAAAAAATCATATAACCTTGCAATTGTTACAGATTGCAAGGTTTTTTATTTCATTATGTTCATATTCATTTCTTCCATGTTTATTTTTTTATCAGCTGTTAAAGAAATGAAAACATTGCTTCGCCTAATTGGAAAAAATACCGTAACTTTGCAAATATATAATAATAAACAAGTTACTCATGGGTATTTTTGATTTTTTTAGCAAGAAGAAGAAGGAAACACTGGATCAGGGATTAGAGAAAACCAAGCAGAGTGTCTTTGAGAAGATTTCGCGCGCCGTTGCCGGAAAATCCAAAGTTGACGACGAGGTTCTCGATGATTTGGAGGAAGTGCTGATAACCTCTGATGTGGGTGTCGATACAACCATTAAGATTATTGACCGCATCCAGCAGCGTGCCGCACGCGACAAGTATGTCTCTACCTCCGAACTGAATGCCATCCTTCGTGACGAAATCGCAACTCTGCTTGCTGAGAATGATAAGGATAGTTTTGCAAATTGGGATCTTCCTGGCGACCATAAGCCCTATGTTATTTTGGTTGTCGGAGTCAATGGTGTGGGCAAGACCACTACCATAGGCAAGTTGGCCTACCAATTCAAGCATGCTGGCAAGAAAGTTTATCTTGGTGCTGCCGATACGTTCCGTGCCGCTGCTGTTGAGCAGTTGCAGATATGGGGCGACCGGGTAGGAGTTCCTGTTATCAAGCAGCAGATGGGTGCAGACCCCGCTTCCGTTGCTTTCGACACTCTTCAGAGTGCCAAGGCCAACGATGCCGATGTAGTGCTTATTGATACGGCAGGCCGCCTTCACAATAAGGTGGGCTTGATGAACGAGCTCAAGAAAATCAAGGACGTGATGAAAAAGATTCTTCCCCAGGCACCCGATGAGGTAATGCTTGTCCTTGACGGAAGTACAGGTCAGAATGCCTTTGAGCAGGCTAAGCAGTTCAGTGCGGTCACCCAGATTACCAGCCTTGCCATTACCAAACTTGACGGCACAGCCAAAGGTGGCGTTGTTATAGGAATCTCAGACCAGCTCAAAGTGCCTGTGAAGTTCATCGGACTTGGTGAGAAGATGGAAGACCTGCAACTTTTTGACCGTAAGGAGTTCGTTGATTCTTTGTTTAAGTAAAACAGGCAAGAGTAACATGAAAAAGAAGCATATCGACTTCATCACCATGGGATGCTCCAAGAATCTTGTAGATTCAGAGAGCCTGATGCGTCGGCTGGAGTCCAACGGCTATCATTGCACGCACGACCCTAAGCATCCTTCGGGCGAGATTGCCATAATCAACACTTGTGGCTTTATTGGCGATGCCAAGGAAGAGAGCGTCAATATGATATTGGAATATGCCCAGCGTAAGCAGCAGGGTAAGTTGTCACGCCTCTATGTCATGGGCTGCCTTTCGCAGCGATATCTGGATGACCTTGAGGCCGAAATTCCTGAAGTGGACAAGTATTATGGCAAATTCAATTTCAATCAGTTGATTGCCGACTTAGGTCCGGCTGAGGGTTGCGTTCAGGCTGGTCCCGATTCGCTTCCGGTTCGCCATCTTACCACGCCTCACCATTATGCTTATGTCAAAATAGCCGAAGGATGCGACCGTCGTTGTGCCTATTGTGCTATCCCGCTTATTACCGGCAAGCACCATTCGCGTCCTAAGCAGGAAATCTTGGATGAGATACGTTCGCTTGTTGCCGGTGGCACCTGCGAGTTTCAGATTATTGAGCAGGAATTGACTTACTATGGCGTAGATATCGATGGCAAGCGTCATATTGCAGATTTGATAGAGGACATTGCCAATATCAATGGCGTCAAATGGATTCGTCTCCATTATGCCTATCCCAATCAGTTCCCAATGGAGCTGCTTGATGTGATGGCCCGCCACGACAATGTCTGCAAATATCTCGATATCGCCCTACAGCATATATCCGACCACATGCTTGAGCGCATGCACCGCCATGTCTCCAAGCAGGAAACCATCGACCTCGTGAAGGCCATCCGCCAGCGCGTGCCCGGTATTCATTTGCGTACCACGCTCATGGTCGGATTTCCCGGTGAAACCGATGAAGATTTCAATGAACTTGTCGAGTTCGTGCGTTGGGCACGCTTTGAAAGGATGGGCGCCTTTGCTTATTCAGAAGAAGAGGGGACATATAGTGCCCAGCACTATGCCGACGATGTTGCACCAGAGGTCAAGGAGCAGCGACTTGCCCAGCTTATGGCCGTGCAGCAGGATATAAGTGAAGAGATTGAGGCCGCCAAGGTTGGACGTGTCATGCAAGTGATTATTGACCGCAAGGAGGGGGACTATTATATAGGACGCACAGAGTTCTGTTCGCCCGAAGTCGACCCCGAAGTTCTCATTCGTGCGTTACGCCCATTGCGTGTAGGCCGTTTCTATCAAGTAAGAATTACAGACTCCGATGAGTTTGATTTGTATGGTGAAGTAGTATGAACAACAAGGAATTTATTGCAGCTCTGTCACAACGCAGCGGATATACCCAGACCGATACACAGCGGTTGGTTAATTCGCTTATTGACGAGATGGCCAACTGTTTTGGCGAAGGTGAAGTCGTTTCCATTCCGTCTTTCGGGTCGTTTGAGGTAAAGAAACGTTTGGAGCGCGTTGTTGTCAACCCTTCGTCGGGTGTGCGCATGCTGGTTCCCCCTAAACTTGTTTTGGGATTCAAGCCCGCAGCATCGGTTAAGGAACAATTAAAATACGGAGGAGGAAGCGATGAGTAAAGTTGGCATAAAGGAGCTGGCAACCATTCTTGCCAAGAAGCGCAAACTTGATTCCGAGGCAGCTCTTGCGTTTGTCGAGAGCTTCTTTGACGTCCTCTGCGACAGCCTCCGTGATGAAAAGATGGTAAAGGTCAAAGGGCTTGGCACATTCAAGGTGGTGCCAGTCAGTGCCCGCAAGAGCGTTGATGTCAATACTGGCGAATCTATCGAGATTTCCGGCCGTGACAAGATTTCTTTTACCCCAGATACAACCCTTCGAGATTTGGTTAACCGCCCATTTGCGCAGTTTGAAACCGTGATGGTCAATGAAGGAGTTGACTTTACCGCTATAGACGAAGCCGCCAATCTGTCACAAAGTGAGGCTGATGTGGATGAGCCTGAAACCGCTGCACATAGCGTAGAACCTTTGCTTGTTGAGACCCAATCACAGGTAAATCCCGAGGTCGAAGAACCAAAGACCGTCGCAGAACCGCAAACTCCGCAGATTGACGAAGCGATAGAAGGCGCTGAGCAAGCGGTGGAAGAGGCAGGGGAAGTGGGAGAAGATACCTCTGAGTCCCAGGAGGCAGCCCCTGCTTGTCAACCGGAAAAGGAAGATGCCAAGGCAGAAAACATAGAAACTGTTCCCGAGCCTGTAGAGATACCCGCCGTTGAAGCGTTAGAGCCTACGCCCATGCCCGTAGCTGTGGTTGATGATAGTGCCAAAATGCTTAGCGAAGTCTTGCGCAAGCAGAACGAACAACTGTCTGAAGCTAACGACCTCCTGCGTGAACAGTTGGAGCGTTCCCATCACCTTATGCGTCTGATAGGCATCGCCGTCGTGGTTGTATTGCTTTTGGTCCTTGGCGGTGGTTATTATATATTTACCAACTTCAGTTCTTTTGCTCGTCTCGCCAATACGGCCACGACGCCTCAGGTTGCCGTTGTTGCCAATCCACAATCCACAGTCAAAGATACGGTTCCCGTCAAGGTTGTCGAGCAGCAGCCAGCGGTCGATGTGCAGCATAAGGACACCACCAAGCATGTGGCTGCAAAAAAAGAAGACAAGCCTGCAGCTGAGCCTCAGCCCATGACCGAGTATAACAATGATGCCCGAGTGCGCACTGGAGCCTATAATATAATAGGTGTAAAAACGACCGTAAAAGTTCGTGCCGGGCAGACCCTCGCATCGATTAGCAAGTATTATCTTGGTCCGGGCATGGAGTGTTATGTAGAGGCGATAAATGGCACGCGTGAAGTCAAGGAAGGACAGATGATTAAGATTCCCGAACTTAAAATAAAGCGGAGATAGTTTGCTCCTTACAAGAATTATTGGTAATTTTGATGAAACTTAGTGTATAGAATATGATAACTCAAGAGAATTTTGAAAAGCAATATAGCGACCCCATTGAGCAGCAGCAGATAGACAAGTTCGTCTGTGTCGAGATGGGACGCCAGATACACCGTTACATCAAAGGTATGTCTGGCACGCTTGCCATGATGCATCGCTTTGAAGAGCAGCTGGCCCACCTCAATACCGAACAACGCGAACAGGCTATAGCCCGATATATAGACCTGAACCGCAAGGTGCTTGACGGCCTCGATCTCAAGGTCGTGCTGGCAAGAGCCATTGCCAACTATTGCGACACGTTCAGCTATATGCTCGAATTTATCAACGACAAACAAAGGGTGAACTTCTATCTCGCCCGTATCAAAAGCAAATATATCCAGTATCATCAGATATATGAAGAGAATGGCAAATATGGCATTCTTGACCATACGGGTAAGGTGATATTGAAGGCTCAATATGATTTCTTGCGTACTCCTTACGTCTATGTAGATGATTTGCGCACAATGCCTATTATAGCCCAGAAAGACGGCAAGATGGGTTTGGTGCTTCCAGACCGTAAAGATACCATTTATGCCGATTTCATCTACGATGACATTACCCTCCGCGAAGAGCCTCCGTACTTTGAGGCTGTAAAGGATGGCAAGGTTACCTTATTATAATACGGCTGGCAGCTGTTTCGCCGATTTCATCGGCATCGTGACTATCAACTATATATTTTAGGCCATAGATCTGTATGCCTGAATATATAGTTGATAATTTTATATCGGGCAAGGTCGTTTTCTGGATTATTGTCAGACCGACCGTTGTCATCGTGATTCGTCGCATCAGTTTTGATGATTGCAACGCCGAGCTATTCCACTATCGCATCGCGGTAAAAGGACTGCTTGCACCTGGTTTCTCCTTCACCCTTGTTCCATAGTATGTCTCTGCCGGTCGGTAGCGACTTGTGCCGGAACGGTTCGAAAAGTGCCGTGTCGACGTAATCTCCATGTTCGAGGCATGAAACCATAAAATCAAAGTTCGATTTTATCATTTCGCAACTTGATTTGTTAGTTTCAAACTTTGAAATCAAGAAAAACATGCATTTGGGAGAGATGTCGTAGGATAGGGGAGCCGCGTGGTATGGCCAGGATGTTGTCTATGTCTTCATAGCAGTGCCGAATGTGACTTTTATGCAGCCTATGGTAAGCATTGTGCCTGCAGATGAGGTTTGGTGGTGTCTAACAAATTAATTATTAATATGTTCGCATGATAATGGCATCCATGTATGCCAAACGCACAATGGTATAATGATGCCCAAGCCTCACGAATACTGATATTTTTTCAAAAATATGTTCTGAAAAATTTTGTGGTTACCAAAATAAGTCGTACCTTTGCACTCGCAAATAAGGAAAGTCAAAACATGAGCACCCTTAGCTCAGTTGGTAGAGCAACTGACTCTTAATCAGTGGGTCTAGGGTTCGAATCCCTAAGGGTGTACCACAAGACAAATCATTTTGCACTTTCCACTTGCACCCATAGCTCAGTTGGTAGAGCAACTGACTCTTAATCAGTGGGTCTAGGGTTCGAACCCCTAAGGGTGTACAAAAGAGATAATCTGACAAAGATTATCTCTTTTTTTTGGTACGCTTTTTGCATATTCAATAATGAATGTGTAATTTTGCATAACAATTAATAAAAAGGGAATCGAAACGCATATATGAATAATCTGTTTTCACAAAAAGTATCTGATTTATTGGTATTTGCTCGCAAGGAGGCTGACAGGCTTTCCAGCCAGGCCATCTGTCCGGAGCATATACTGTTGGGCGTTTTGCATGACGATAGTGGTAAAGCTGCAGAATTTCTGAAACATCTCAATATAAACTATACATCTTTGAAAGAGACTGTTGAGCATCGCATCATTGACGAGTATCGCTACGAGTCAGCCTCAGACAGCGAGATATCGCTCACCGAGCAGGCCAGTAATATATTGAGGTTGGCTGTCTTGGAAGCCCGTTTGCAGCATAGCCAGATGGTGGATGTCCACCATGTGCTGCTTGCTATCCTGCATGACAAGGCTCACACCGCTGCTAAGGAAATTCTCAATGACAACAATATAAAATACGAAGATATGCAGAACTATTTGGCTCAAAAAACCAATAGTGGTCCTGTAGACGGACTTTTCATGTCTGATGACGATGAGGGAGAAACTCCTGAATACGACAATCGTTCTGACCGTGACACGGCTGCTGCCACCAAGGGCAAGGACGCTATGGGTGGCACTCCCGTCATAGACAACTTCTCTGTAGACCTGACCCGCGCTGCAGCCGAGGGCAAACTTGACCCCGTGGTAGGGCGCGATGAGCAAATTCTGCGCGTCACCGAAATTCTCTGTCGGCGTAAAAAGAACAATCCCATACTCATCGGAGAGCCAGGCGTGGGTAAAAGTGCCATCGTAGAAGGCTTGGCACAGATGATAGTTGAGCAGAAGACTTCGCCGCTGTTGTTCAACAAGCGTCTGATTAATCTTGACTTGACAGCAATCGTAGCCGGAACCAAATACAGAGGTCAGTTTGAAGAACGCATCCGCGCATTGCTGAAGGAACTGGAGAACAATCCAGACATAATCGTCTTCATCGACGAGATACACACGATGATTGGTGCAGGCAGCACACCGGGCAGCATGGATGCTGCCAACATCATGAAGCCGGCATTGGCGCGCGGCACCATACAGTGTATCGGCGCCACCACCTTTGACGAATATCGCAACTCCATAGAGAAGGACGGAGCCTTGGAGCGCAGGTTCCAAAAGGTTCTGGTCGAGCCGACATCTGCAGAAGACACCCTGTGTATCCTGCAGAATATCAAGTCTCGCTACGAGGAGCATCACCATGTCGAATATACCGACGAGGCCCTCAAAGCGTGTGTCCGTCTTGCCGATAGATATATAAGTGACCGTAGTTTCCCCGACAAGGCAATCGATGTCTTGGACGAGGCCGGCTCCCATGTGCATTTGTCTCATGCCACCATCCCTGCCGAAATCCGACAGGCTCAAAAGGAGCTGGCCGAGATTAAGGACAAGAAGCAGAGTGCTGCCAAGAAGCAGAACTTTGAGTTGGCAATAAGCTATCGTGACCGGGAATTGGTCTTGGAAAAGGAATTGGCGGATATGCGCAGCAAGTGGATGTCTGGAGAAAGCGAACAAAGGGAAAAGGTAAGCGAAGCAGACATCGCAGAGGTTGTCGCCACGATGACCGGTGTGCCCGTTCGGCGCATCTCTGAAGGCGAGACCGCACAGTTGAAGACGCTGGCTGCCACACTCAAGCAGACCGTAATAGCGCAGGATGAAGCTGTGGAAAAGGTTTCCAAAGCCATCATGCGCAATAGGGTGGGGCTGAAGTCGCCCAACCAGCCTATTGGCGTCTTTATGTTCCTCGGTCCAACCGGTGTCGGCAAGACCCATTTGGCCAAGAAGATAGCTGAGCACTTGTTTGGTTCTACCGACTCTCTCATACGCATAGATATGAGCGAATATGCCGAGAGCTTCACCACTTCCAGACTGGTTGGAGCTCCTCCCGGATATGTAGGTTATAATGAGGGCGGCCAGTTGTCCGAGAAAGTGCGTCGTCATCCCTATTCAGTCGTTTTGCTCGATGAGATTGAAAAGGCCCATTCCAATGTTTTCAACATGTTGTTACAGGTGCTCGACGAGGGTCGTCTTACCGATGGCAATGGTCGTCTCGTAGATTTTCGCAATACCATTATTATTATGACCTCAAATGCCGGAACGCGCCAACTGAAAGACTTTGGTCGTGGCATTGGCTTCTCCAAGCGCAATATCTTGGGCGCTGACCTTGACGAGGATGATAAGAGGTATGCGCGCGATATCATCATGAAGAGCTTGAGCAAGCAGTTTGCCCCCGAGTTCCTCAATCGTCTTGATGATGTCATCACCTTCGACCAGTTAAGCATTGAAGCTCTCGAGAAAATCGTTGACATTCAGCTTGCCGACTTGTCTGAACGCCTCCTGTCAATGGGCTATCGTCTTAGCATAACCGATGCAGCCAAGTCGTTTGTCGCCAACCATGGATATGATGTGCAGTTTGGCGCACGCCCATTGAGACGAGCCATACAGACCTATATAGAGGACAAACTGTCGGAAGCGTTGATTTCAGAAGAGTTCACCCCCGGTCAGACGATAGTCATAGACAAGATTACGGATAAAGATGAGCTCTCGTTTACGGTCGAAACCGAAAACAATGCAGATACCGCGCAGCCATCATAAGCGCACCGAATATTGAGACATTAACTGTTCAAAAGCAAACAGATGATAAACAATTATAACAAGAAGAACGATTATGCCCAATATGTGGCGCAAGAAGATGATACGTTGCTCTCATGGCTCCTTGCCAACCTTAAAGAGAGCCGCTCTAAAGTCAAGGCGACTCTGCAGGGGCGTGGCATAAAAGTCAATGGCAAGCAAGTAACCCAATTTGACTTCCCCATCCATAAAGGAGATAAGATTTCAATCAGCCGTTCAAAAAAGAACGACCAGTTCAAAAGCCGCTATCTCAGTATCGTCTATGAAGACAAGTACCTTGTCGTGATAGAGAAAAACGTGGGCATACTGAGTATGGCAGCTGGTCATTCTTCGCTCAATGTCAAAACAATATTGGATGATTATTTCCGTCGTACACGCCAACGCTGCACTGCTCATGTCGTCCATCGACTGGACCGTGATACATCTGGTCTGATGATTTATGCCAAAGATATGCAGACGGAGCAGATACTGGAACATGATTGGCATAATATCGTATATGACCGTCGCTATGTTGCCGTTGTTTCTGGTGAGATGGAAGACAACGAGGGTACTATTGCCAATTGGCTGAAGGACAACAAGAACTACGTGACCTATTCATCGCCTACCGACAATGGTGGCAAATATGCTGTTACCCATTTCTATGTATTGAACCGTACTACTGAACATTCTTTGGTAGAGTACCAATTGGAGACAGGGCGCAAGAATCAGATACGTGTTCACTCTGCAGACATGGGACATCCGGTATGTGGTGATGTCAAATACGGTAATGGCGACGACCCGCTCGGCCGATTGTGTCTTCACGCTTACGTACTGTGCTTCTATCATCCAGTGACACACGAGCGGATGGAGTTTGAAACAATGATACCCACACAATTTAGAAAACTCTTCAAATAAACGATATGGATATTAATTTCACCTATTTTATCTTTATTCTCATTGCTGTAGTCGTGGGCGTGATAGTAATCAAAAAGATAACAGGTTGCCTAATCAAGACAGCCATTCTGGCAATAATCGTAGGCATTCTGGCTTATATCTATTTTGCCTACTTCAGGTCATAGGTGCCTAATTGTAGGTTTATAGGTTATCATGCATAATGTGGGCATGTCCATTGTTTGGGCACACCCACATTATTTATTATTAGGGGGCTCATCCTGTGTTCTGTGCAAAAATATACTGAAAATATTTGGCAGTTAAACAAAAATCATTACCTTTGCAACGAATATTGACGGTAAAGTCAAAAAACACAATAACAAAGATTAAAGATAAATCAATGCAAGCAAACATTCTATTCGGTTTCTCGTGGCCATGAATATGAAGTAAAATTCATATAGGTCCAGATAACTGAAAGGGATTGTTGTACGCGTTCATTGGTTTATTGATACACCATGAAACGGAAGGCCGTTTCATATTTTATAAATTTCACTTTATTCATTTAATCATTTGTTATTATGACTGATATTGTATCTGTTAGAGTCGTATTATCCGACTCCTTCCATGTTTATTATGACATTACGTTTGCCTCTCATCTCAATAGAGGCGACAAGTATTCAATCTCTAATTATGACCATACACTTATGTGTTATGTCAACGACTTCCAGCCTCAGCGCATTGGTATAAAGCGTAACCGTCTGCTCATCCGATGTGAGTCGCGATATGCCATGCTATCAAACGATTATTTTGCAATCTTGACATGCAATGACCGGGCTGTGGCCAAAATATCCTACAACCTGTCTGCCGATGACAGCGTAAGCAATCTTACGACCACTACGCTTACCCATGCCATGATGGAAAGTATAGTCGTAGAGCAGCTCTCACGCAAAGAGTTTTACCAGTTGGAATGGGATAAACTTGGAGATTATCCTGGGATAACTCCAATCAAGCAGCGTGCCATAGAACTGTTTCGATGGAAAATGTTCAATGAGCGTCGTTATATCATGAATCTGAAGGATGTGCGCCCTTGCCTTAACTTTACAGTGAGCAGCGATGATGCTCAGTATCTGACAAATCCTTTGCAGAACTTTGCTAAGATTGTAGACATGACATGGAATGTAAGCGATGACGATTTGTCTTCTGTCATTGAAGAGGGCAATGGCTCCAATTTATTTCAAACCGCTGATAAGTATTTTGAATCTAATCAGACTTTCTATATTCTGCACCACATCGGCAGTCTGCTCTGGGGAGCAGGAGCGTCTTTAGCCAAAATGATAGAGTCGCGTATGAAAGTGAATGGCGACATTGGCTTTATCTTCGTTGGAACGAAGGCAGAAATTACCCTGCTTGGTGAAAAGTATCCTACGTTGATTGCCAAAATCGATGAGCAAAACCACTTGGAATTGCAGCCCATGAACGTTAAAGAATTCCTGTTGGGAGTGCAATGCGAACTGAGGAAAATGGACTTGCGTTTGTCTTCAGATGCATTGAATGAATTGAATATAGGGCTGCTGCTTCGGTCATTACAGAACACTCTACCCAAGTTGTCGCTATCTATGCTTTCGCGCTTTGTCACAAAGGGACTGGCGGAGCGTTTTGTCAAGCGTGTAGCAAATACAGATAGCGTTGTTGAGCCACAATCGGCTATGCAACTGCAGATGATAGATAGCCGCGATATTGACTGGAGTATGTTCGAGACAGCCAGCCTGAGTGTTGATGACGTCATGCATTCTCTGTCCAGTATGGTCGGATTGACTTCTGTCAAGAAGGTTGTCGCAGATATGGCCTCTCTCGAACGTTATGCCCGTCTTTGTCAACAACAAGGAATCAATATTTCCTGTGTTTCCAATCACCACATGATATTTACGGGTAATCCAGGTACTGGCAAAACCACTGTGGCCAAGAAAATAGGTCAACTATTCCACTCTCTTGGCGTGCTGTCCAAAGGTGATGTCATAACAGCAGAACGCGGAACCATAGTTGGAAGATATTTGGGGGACACCGAAAATAACATGCAAAATCTGTTTGCGCAAGCAAAGGGCAATGTCTTGTTTATAGATGAAGCCTATTCTCTGAATACCGGAGCAGGCGATAAAGCGGATTTCGGCAATAGAGTGATAGAGTGTCTGCTAACAGTCTTGGCACAGCCCAACCCTGATATGATAATTATTATGGCTGGCTATCAGAACGAAATGGACAAGATGCTTGATAGCAATCCTGGACTGAGAGGACGATTTACCCACTATCTGCATTTTGAGGATTACTGTTCAGAGGAACTGCAGGAGATTGCTCAAATGAGAATTGCTTCAAGAGGATTGAAACTGTCTCTCAGTGCCAATGAAACCTTGGCTGACGCTATTGGCAAAACCCTGAGGGATAAAACCAATGGATTTGCCAATGCGCGATGGGTTGAGCAGTTTGCTGACAAGGCCATCTGCCACACCGCAAACAGAGTCCTGGCTTCTCACCTGTTTACTCAAGACTATCTGGTAACCATTACCTCAGAAGACATTGAAGCCGCCTATAATGAATTGACTATCGGTAACAATTATGCGAAGCCTAAAATTGGCTTCGCATAATCTGTAATCAGATGCCATCAATGAGTCTCATTCTGTTCTGGCATATCCCACTATTGCAATTGCTCATGAATTTAAGAGCCTTAGCTTTGGCTTGTTTCGCAAGTCTGTGCTCGTTGTTTTCAATCAACGCAAGGGCTGTTTCAATATAATATAGAGCGCAGTATTGAAGCACGGCATCGTCTTGACATTCATTGTTCTCCTTACCGTCTTCGATGTTTGCTTCTTTGGCAGCCTGTTCAAAGAGTGATTGCGCATCAGCCATCAGATGGCGGTGTACATAGGCGATGGCCTCAACAATCTTTATACATGCGAGACCATCATCAGAGGGATATGACGTAGTAGGATTATTTATTAATTTGATAGCCTCTTGCTCTTTATTGCAATAAATGAGGCATAATGCTTCGTCTCGAATAGTATGATCCCAATCACTAAGGTCATTTTCGCCATCATTTTCTTCTGCTATCTTGTGTATATACTGATAGATGTTTAATGCCTCTTGGTATTTTGCCTGCTGGAAGAGGCATTGTGCCTTGTCATATTCGGCATCGGTGATGTAGCTGGTAATGAAGTCGGCATGATGTTCGTTGGCTCCATAATCATTACAAACCGACAATGCTTCTTGATAGTGGCCACGATATATCAATTCTTTCCGTAGCTTTTCGGCAACTTCTCGTTGCACATAATATTCAAGATGAGACTTTTTCATCTGGTTATATTTGCCTATAACGGCGTCTATGTCATTATAGTCCTCATCGCGTATAGGTAGCACTATAGGCAGCCCGCATAGATTGTAAAGGTGGGTCAACATCTTCATGTCATTGATATCCATATTGTATATCAGTTGCATGATGACCTGACCAACGGTTCGCTTGTCTTTAACTGTTGTGTCGGAATATTGGCGAATTAGTTTTGCCGTCTTTTCAATAAATAGTATGAAGATATCCGCTGACGATGAGTGGCTTACTTCATCAATCTTCCTGATGACTTTGGCAAGTTCTTCCTCACAATGAGGAGATTGGGTAATGGCTTCGATGACGGCACGGACAATGGTCTCAGTCCATTCTTCGTATCTACACAAACGGAATATAGCCTTGCTTATGGGATAATCAGGCAGAATCTGCCTTATCTCAGACAAGTATTGAGTAACACATTCGTCTATATTGTACCTGCCATTTAGTATTATGCATCTAATCTTGATATGCAGCTTTATATAGTCGGTAGTCTGTCTTTCATCAAACGCTTGAACGGAGGACAGATATTTTACCCAAACTTCATCGTATGTCTCTGTAGGTTCAGGGTCGCTAAGAATATAGTGGTCAACACACTGCATATAAAGCAGACCTGCCAAAGAGATATCATTGTCTTCGATGAGAGGTAAGGCTGTATAGAAATCTTCTTTGGTGATGAATTGAAAATAGTGGCGGGTGTAGTGTTCTAACAGTTTTGTATCAACTGGCTTGGTATAGTTGTTGTTAACCAAGTGGATAAATCTATCCAAAAGATACTCAATGCCCTCCTTCTTGACTCTCTTGTCTGTACTCTTGGTTTTGAGCTGGGCCAATCTGGTTTCATCAAATGCTCCTTCCTGCATTGCCTTGGTTCCTGTCAAGATGGCTTCCTGATTATTTCCCTTCAATGTCAATAGTTGGCACTTGTTTGTATAGTAACTCTCTGCGTCTTTATCTTTTATCTTCTCATTGTATGCTTCCAATGTGTCAAGTTGGGAAGCAGTAGCATAATCGGGATATTCTATCAGGCAATTGACCAGATTGAAAGCAATGGTTTTTGCAGCCTCATCATCAAGAGCAGCCAATTCGTAACTTTTAAGAAAAGCTTCAAAGGCCTTGTCGTAATATGCTTTGGACTTATCACCACTCACCTTGTTTATCATGTTATAAGAGCAGAGGCCAATAATATTATAAAAGTCTTCAGCGTAGTGAGATGCATTCACTGTCTTGGCTTCCAGTGATTGTTCACAGAGATTGATACAATCTACATAATGGGCTCCAAGATATAATTGCCTGACTGCCTGATAGGAGCAATGGTGGTATTTGGAGTTATTATGAACTGCCTTATATGCGTCAGCAGCATTTGTATAAGACTTATATGCCTCGTAATATTCTTTGTCTGAATCGAAACAATCTGCAGCCTGCGAATAGAAATATGCATTCAGCTCTGGAGAAGAGGGGGAGATGTAATTGTTAAGTTCAAGGTAAGCTGTAGCCGCAAGGTAATATTCCCTGAATATCAATAACTGTTCTGCCAATTGCTGGAGTGTGCCGATTTCGTTGGCGTAGGTGCATGATGATAAAAGATTCCACATCCGCTCCATACATTGATGGACATCTGGGCTCTTGCCTAATTTGACTTGAAGGATGAACATATAGCGCTCACTATCTACTTTTTGTGTTGACTGTTCGATGGTGCCATCACGCATACTCATAATCTTATCCTCTATCTCTTGGGCATTTGTCAAATCGTTAAAGGTCAAATCAAATAGTATTTCAATTCTGGTTATAATAAAGGCATACTTATCAATATATGCCACTGTGTCAAGCATGTCTTCTGCTTCCTTTCTATTCTCCAATCGTATATAGCATTGGGCTGCTATAAGTAGAAAGAGAGTTTTTTCCATATCGCCGTCTTCATAATGGTCTAACATCATGTTGGCCTGTTGTAGTATATGCTCAACGCGGTTCGTATCCAATATTGTCTCTATACTATTGAGCAGAAGCGGCGTCTGTACATAATCTATTGTGCGTCCTGGACTCCATGTGTCTTCAATATTAATATCGTCGTTGAAGTGTTGTCCAACAGCATAATTTCGTAGGTTATTCTTTATTTCTCTCTTCATTCCCCATGGGAGCAGAAGTACCCAATTGACATTACGAACAATCCGGTTGATTTCACGGGTGCGTATGTCTTCTGGCAGAAGCATTGAGGGTAACGTGATAGCTGATATTAATGTCATAAATTGAGATCGGTAATTCTCTGGGGAAACAAAAAACGATAAAAGTATCAGACGGTATAATGACCAACACGAAAGCTGGCTGGATATGACATGATAGCCAGCTTTGTACAATTCAGGATAAAGGCCATAGAGTTCGGTAGGAGGAATGTTCAAATCAGATAAAGCGGTTATCGAACGGATGCGTTGATATAATTTCCCCCATTCCTGGGTCTCAGCGTAGAGCTTTACCAGTTCAGTGTTATTGCGGCGAATGGAGTTCTGGAAATGTTCTTCGATAGTGTTGGCAAACAACAGATTGATGAGAATGAATCCCAAGAAGCCATTGTGGCGTTTTGTCAGTTGGCGACTTTGCCTATCCAAGTTGTTGGTTTCTTTCTCCAATAGTTTTATGGCTTGGCGCATAAATGATTCTTTCTTAGCTCTATCGTCGATGTAACGTTGAATGACAGCTTTCTGCAAAGATTGATTGGCGAGCATAATATGCCCGTCGATGTCAATGGTAAGCAACCGCAGCGCGCCATAAAGACTTGCCCATTCTATAGGAGGCAATGACAAATGGCTGGCCAACAGATTTTCGGCCAGACCAGTTTGGGTAACGGCAAGAAGACATAAAATTTGCGCAGTCAAATCGCGTCCGTGCTCTTCTTCAACTCCTTCAATAATAAGGTTATAAAAGTCGTTTTCATCACGTGCAGACAGGTAATGGTCAATGTATTCGTCAACTCTTTCGTAAATGCCAAATTCTTGAAGTTCATTTAGAAACATTATCAGTAATGAGGGATTTCTTAGTATGTTGCATCGGGCAATGTGCAGATACTGATTGTCTACGAGATGTTTGGCTTTGATGGCAAGATAACGTTTGGTTATCTCTATGATATCCGTAGAAGATAAATCGCATAGTTCATAGTGCTGCATTGAACGACAGGCTTGTTTTATTTTTTCGTCAGTAGCCGTGACCACAAGACTGATTTGGTTGGGCAGTTGGTTAACCCATGCCATAGAGAGGTCGTCATCTCCAATAAGACGGTCAACTCCATCAAGCATCCAAAGGATACGCTCGTTATAGTGTGCATTTTCAAAGATGTCTTTAAGCGAAATGGGTGTCTCATCATACAAGTCAATGTCGGCAAAAGTTGGACAAGTCTGCCCAAGTTTCTTCAAGAACATGCGATAGCACTTATCAACGGTGTTGATGTCGTTATCTATATAGGTGCGAATAATGGGTACAAATCGTTCGGTGTATCCTTCTTCGTGTGTTCTTTTGTCATTTACATAACCAAAACCATATTCATCTTCTGCCAAATAGATTCCTTCAACTCCATCCTCGTTGGTAGTATCAGCATAATAATTCGCAACAAATGCACTTTTCCCCATTCCGTTTTTACCGATAACAAGACGATGTGTGTCGAAATCAGCTGCAGCCGTAAACAAAGCAGGAATACGCCCATTAATATAGACCTGTCTTAACTCATTTTCCTTAGCTCGTTGTAGCTTATCGGCAATCGAATAGAAATCCAGATTCTCGTCAGGGTAGAGGTCATTGATTTTGGCCATTAGCTGATTGTATATTCTGCGTCCCAAATCCTTTGGGGTAGTATAGGATGTAGCACTGCAGAGTCCTTTACTTTCGGCTTCTGCAATGCAGGTCTTTAGTCTTTTGAGCTTCTCGATCTTTACTTTATCGGTTTCTCGTTTTTGCTCTGGTATATAGTTGTCTTGTCTGATGAAGAACATTGCATTGACGGGCGTCTTGCTCTTCAGAGCCCCATATTGCATCTCTATTTCGGTAATCGACATATTGCTATTGAGATACTTCTCTATCCATGGGTATTTCTGCAAGAGACGGTTGTTGTCTCCATATCCGTTGGCACCTGGAATCCATCCATATCTTCCGCCAATCATTCCGATAAAGAATGGGCGTGTATGCTCTATCTCATCAATACATATTTCTATTACTTTGCCGCTTTTTGAATCTTCTTCAGTAACGCCCCATCTCAAATCAATAACAGAGAAATTGACGTTACGGCGATGACATTCGGCCTTTATCATGGGGAATACTTTTTTTACAAGGTAGTTGCGTTCGTCCTGCATATCTGCAAAGGTGGATGACAAGAAAACGCGAATCTGTCTTTTGGCAGTATTGGTGCTCATACAAATGATGTTGGTTTCGGTAATAAGTAAACTTTCATTACAAAAATACTTATTTATTCTGAAAACCGAAAATGATTTATGCTATTTCTTCGGTGCAATTCCAAAAAATATGGTCAACCATTGTGTTGACTACATACATTTTTATAACTTTGCATCAAAATCTTATTAATAGTTGCAGTATGGTAATTGACTTTGATGACATTAAAGAATGTCGTACGATGAATTTCAAGGGCGGTAAGGGGCCTTTGGATTCTCGAAGTTTTTCAGATGATAATGTAAAAATAATGTATTCTACTCTTCGTCCTGGCTCGTCTACTGGTTTGCATACCCACAATGGCAACAGCGAGGTAATCTATATTTTAAGTGGTGAGGCTACTTTCCACTATGATGATACAACGGAGGTGGTAAGAGTAGGGCAATGTCATTATTGTCCAGAGGGACATTCGCACTATATGGAGAACCTAACCGATCACGATTTGGTGTATTTGGCCATAGTGCCACAGCACAACAAGTAATTAGTTATTGGGTACAGAGTAGAGAAGCGCAGGGATAAAACCTTCGCTAAGACCGGTTATCTCTTGCATATCGGTCATAAGTTTTTTGGCCTTTTGAAAGAGGTGATTGCGTTTAAGCATCTCTACCAATTTGTCCTCATCATAATCTGCGTTATGTAATAATTTATAACATGAAGCATAACGGGATAGGAGAGGGCAGCCCCTTTTCTTGTCTTCTATAATTTTAGATATTGTGGCATAGACAATGTCAGTAGCATTTCCAGTTTGGATTGTTTCCTCATTGCAATCTGCCTGCCTAATGCTATTGTCAAATGTTTTTATCTGTCTGATGTCCATTAGGGGTATGCGTATCTGTAGCCTCTCCAAGGCGTTGTGTATGTAATCTATTATACCTTGGTCATAGGAATAAAGCATAATATGGCGCCATTGCTCTTCTGAAAATGTCTGTATTCTTGAAGTAACACCTCCAATGAATGGTTTGTCTTGTAGTAAATTATAGTCAAGGCCAATCTGAAGCAATGAATAGACGTCTTGGCGCAAACCGCGGTCTATAGCCATTTCAACATGTGTGTCTATTATCTTCTGGTAAAGTTTAATAAACTTGTCACACATGTCTTCTTTGCTAATGGTTCGTGTTACAACTGCATTGGGAATAAATACCAAGTCAACGCATTGAAGGATACGTTCCAAGTAATTCTGCTCTGTTCTGCTCCAAGCATGGATGGCTTGAGATGATTTCATCATGCTTTTTTGTAATACAAACCGCATAGATGATTGAGTGTTGGTCCAAGGAAGGATTTCGCCCAAAGGGGAATATAGAGATGGAATGTGTTTGCTGGCTGTCGTAGAAATGAGTCTACAAGAATAAAGGTCATTTCCTCCCAAAATATGAACAAGGTCTAAGGTGGGGTCCAACTTGTCATGACGGGTCAGTGTCTGGACTCTGTTGCCCAAACCTTCACTCAACAGGTTGGCAAATGCATAGGCCAAAGGATCCTTTGCACAGCTGGAGGAAATATAAAGACCAATCTTCATAATTTGTGACAAGTAAATTCATTCTTATCAGTAAACTTGTGCAAAAGGGCAGTCATCGCATTGTGCCAGATGATACGAAGTTCATAGATGGGAATAAGAAAAGTATTTATCTTGATATCCAATTGCCTAATAACTTTTCGGGCCTGGATAATGCGTGTAAAGAGTAAACACAAAAACAGAAAGGCTGCAACTCCCAATGAAATCCAATGCTGTGTAATTCCGCTTGCGACTGCCAAACCTATGAGGACGATATAGGAAAGATGGAGTACAGTCTGATCAGTGATATAGGTCAAGCGAGTAATAAAACCATGCTTAAGATGACGGCGAATTTCCCATGCAGCAACTGCACGGTTACGCCAAATATGGCGCGATGGCGTTTGCTGGATGAGCTGCGCTTTAGGATTAACAAATACGCTTGTCTCTTCTCTTGTGGCATATCGATTCGTGAGAATCTCATATTCTCCACCTATAAGGTGTAGGCTTCCTAAGAAGCCTTGACCTTGCATGAACATGTCTTTACAGAATAGCAGGCTGTTAGAATTGGAACCATAAGCGGCACCACTTACGGCAGAATGCATATAGTAAAGTGAACGATGTAGATGCTCAAACTGATAAAAGCCTTTGCATGGCTCTTGGTAATGGGATAGAGGCATGACCATGGTGCAGGAAGATGGGTTGTTGGCCTGTACCAATAGTGCCAGGGTTAAATCCGAAGCAGGACTACAATCTGCATTGACAAGCATTACCATTTGGTGATGTGCCGCTTTCACACCTAAAGTTACAGCCAGTTTGGTTCTGCTCATGTAACGTGATGTTTGGGGTACGAAGGTTCTGTGAATATCATGCGTTGTAGCAATGCGTTTTAATACATCGTCAGCATAATGGTCCCCCTCGTCGGTAACAACGATTATCTGCAAATCTGCGTTATACCGTTGAGTTAACCATAATGGGAGATTTTCCTCCAATGCTTGGGCATTGCCTTGAGTTATGATGACAAGCGACAATGGGGGATTGTCTGTAGTGTCTTCATTAGCTTCCGCATTGAAAATTCTTCGGCGGAATGGGTTGAAAAGCCATGCGAGAAGCAGAATGAACAACGCGACCAAACTACATACTATAGTAAATGTGTCGAATATCATAATTCTTCAGAGATATATCCTTTAGGTAGTTGTCGGCAATTATAATGGCTTGCCATAGCTTCCCCATAAGCTCCCGCGCTACGGATGGCGATGAAATCACCACGATGAGTACTATTGATATCAATGGATTTCGCAAAAACGTCGCTTGATTCGCAGATGGGGCCAACAACATCATAGGTGGCAAGAGGAGCTTCGCTACTGATGTTTTCTATCTTGTGATAAGCCTGATAGAGCGCAGGGCGGATTAAATCAGTCATTCCTGCGTCTACTATTGCAAACTGTTTGTGTGTCCCTTGCTTCACATAAAGGGTTCGAGTTATAAGAGTTCCACATTGGCCCACGACAGCACGTCCCAATTCAAAATGAAGATGCTGATATGGCCGTAACTTGAGATGTCGGGCATAACATTCAAAATAGGCCTTGAAATCAGGGATAGATACGCGGTTGGGGTGGGCATAGTCAATGCCCAATCCGCCTCCAACGTTAATAACGTCAATGCGTATATTATGCTGCTCCATTTGCTTCTGGATGTCGTTGATGCGATTACACAAGGCTTCAAAATCGCCCATGTCAAGTATCTGTGAGCCGATATGGAAATGTAATCCCATTATATGTATATGGGACATAAGATGCGCCTTCTCAATCACGTCCATCATATCGCCCAAGGCAATACCAAATTTGTTCTCAGCAAGTCCTGTGGTGATGTTGGCGTGGGTATGTGCGCCTACATTTGGGTTGATGCGAAGACAAATATTTGCCTTCTTGTTCATATCCGCAGCAAGTTGCTGGATAATTTCAAGTTCGGCAAGGCTCTCAACATTAAAGCAAAATATGCCTTTCTCCAGGCCCAAACGAATTTCCCAATCGCTCTTGCCGACTCCCGCATAAACAATCTTGTTTGCAGGAAAGCCCGCTTTACTTGCTGCCTCTATTTCACCGCCGCTTACACAGTCTGCTCCTAATCCTGCCTGACAAATGATGTTGAGCAACTTGTGATTGGCATTGGCTTTTATCGCATAGTGTACTTCAAACCGCTCATAACGTTCAACCTCTTTGTGTATCACATTCAAGGTGCGCCTGAGCAGTTCTGTATCATAATAATAGAATGGTGTCTCAATGCTTTGAAACTTGTCTATTGGAAATGTTCCTTTCACTTATCCTGATTTTTTTCAATATGTCCTTTAACTACTTATGCTTGTTCGAAGAGTTCTTTGCTAAGGTTCTGCAGAGCTCTCTTCTTGTCAGCTTCCTTAATGAGGAATGAAATGTTGTAATTGCTACCGCCATATGAAATCATGCGTACAGGAATGTCCTTCATTGCATGAGTTGCTAACGACTCGAATCCCAAGTTGTTCCAGTCCAAATCACCAACGACACATATGATACACATGTCTGAATCAACGGTTACGGTACCGTATTTCTTAAGCTCATCTACAATTTCCATAAGATGCGCGGCATTATCAATGCTCATTGACACGCCTACCTCACTGGTGGCAATCATGTCAATAGGAGTCTGGTAGCTCTCAAATATCTCGAACACTTTGCGGAGGAAACCTGTAGCAAGTAACATTCTCGATGATTTGATTTTTATGGCTGTAATGTTATCTTTTGCTGCCACCGCCTTTATCTTGCCATGCATGATTACATTGTCAATGATGGTTCCGGGAGCATCTGGATCCAATGTGTTCTTCAGACGAACAGGAATACTTGCGTATTTGGCTGGTTGTACACAGGTAGGGTGGAGAATCTTTGCACCGAAATAAGCCAACTCTGCGGCTTCTTCAAAGTTGAGTTGAGGGATGGCTTCCGTGTGCTCAACGATACGTGGATCATTATTATGCATGCCATCAATGTCGGTCCATATCTGAATCTCTTCTGCGTTAAGTGCTACTCCTATCAGAGAAGCAGTGTAATCACTACCTCCTCTTTGGAGATTATCTATTTCTCCGTATGCGTTACGGCAGATAAATCCTTGTGTGATATATACTTGATGACCTTGATGGTCATTCATGATATCCGTTAGCTTCTCCTTGATATAATGTGGGTCTGGCTCGACATTTTTGTCGGTACGCATAAAGTCCAAGGCGTTAAGCAGGCATACGTTGAATCCTTGCTCCTGCATATAGTTGGCAACCATATTGGTGCTGATGATTTCACCTTGAGCGACGATGGACTTCTCTTCAAATGAAGTAAACAGGTCTTTGGTGAATGAACGCAGATAGTTAAACTCTTCACGAAGGAATGAACGTGTTTTCTCTTTATACTCTTCTGTAGAATAAAGGGTTTCCACATGGCGCATATATGTATTTTCGAGAGCATTAATATGCTCGTTGGCCCCTTCAGGATTTTTCTTATAGAGGTAGTCGCTGATTTCGACTAAGCTATTGGTGGTCCCACTCATTGCTGAGAGAACTACAAATGTCTGATCATTTGACTTTGTGACAAGTTGTGCAACATTCTTCATTCTTTCAGGAGAGCCTACTGATGTGCCTCCAAATTTCATTACTTTCATAATACTGTGTATTGAATTGAAAAATATGTTTATACTTCTATTACTTAATCTGTTGTCTGGGCATCTTCACTGAGATCCATACTATTATATTCGCTTGTTACGTCCTTGACGCTTCCATCGTGGCAACGATATACTATGCCGGGGAATTTGTCGAGCATTTGTATATTGTGAGTTGACATAATCACTGCCGTTCCGGTTAAGGTGATATCCTTGAGTAAACGTACTATGTATTCTGCTGTCTCGGGATCCAGATTGCCCGTCGGTTCATCTGCGATGATGATGTCGGGATGATTGAGCATCGCACGTGCAACAACGATGCGCTGTTGTTCTCCTCCAGACAGTTCGTGTGGCATGCTGTTCTTTTTGTCAGATAAACCAACAGTTTCCAGAACTTCATCTATACGTGCTTCTACTTTCGCCTTGTCTTTCCAACCAGTTGCTTTCAGAACGAATAAAAGGTTCTGATATACAGAGCGGTCATGAAGCAATTGGAAATCCTGGAAGATAATGCCCAAATGGCGTCGTAGTTCCGGAACATCCTTGCGGCGTAATGTTAACAGGTTGCGGCCAAGTATTTCTGCTTTTTCGCAATCTTCACTGTAGAGGTCGAGTTCGCAATAGAGAGACTTGAGCAAAGAACTTTTGCCCGAACCTACCTTACCGATGATATAGGCAAATTCACCTTTGTCGATGCCAAAATTGACATCTTTAAGAATGACAGTATCTTGTTGGTAGATGTTTACGTGATTATATTCTATTAGCATGATATCTTAATATGTTTTATTTGTTAGCCTTGTCTATGCGACGTAGCCGGTCCCATTCGGGGTCATGTCGTTTCTTCAGTTCTATGGCCACATCATTCAAACTTAACCCTTTGCTGGTGAGAAGTACTATAAGGTGATATAGCAAGTCTGCAGATTCATAAACAAGATGCTCGTTAGTCCCGTTGGTTGCTTCAATTATGGTTTCGCATGCCTCTTCGCCGACCTTTTGCGCCATCTTGTTTATGCCTTTCTTGAAAAGGCTTGTGGTATAGCTCCCTTCAGGCATCTGCTTAAACCTGTTTGTAATAAAATCTTGCAACTCGGAGAGAAACAAGATTGGGTCGGCTATATTGTCTTCGCCCCAACATGTGTCAGTACCTTTGTGGCATGTAGGTCCCAATGGGTTGGCTTTGACTAACAGTGTGTCGCAATCGCAATCGAGTTGCATGCTTACCAGCTCAAGGAAGTTGCCAGAAGTCTCTCCTTTTGTCCACAAGCATTGGCGGGAACGGCTCCAGAATGTTACCTTCCCAGTGTTGATGGTCTTCTCATATGCTTCGTTGTTCATAAAGCCAAGCATAAGCACTTTACGAGTCGTTGCATCTTGTATTATGGCAGGAACCAGTCCGCCCATCTTGTCGAAGTCAATATTTGTCATTGTTTACAATCTCACGTTTATATGTTGACCATTAAGATATTGTTTAAGTTCAGGTATGCATATTTCTCCAAAATGAAAAACACTTGCAGCCAGAGCAGCATCAGCTTTTCCTCTCTTAAACACATCACTAAAATGCTCTGGTCTTCCAGCGCCACCACTGGCAATTATTGGAATCGAAAGTATCTCAGAGAGATGTGAAAGTGCATTAATGGCAAAACCATCTTTAACCCCATCATGGTTCATGCTGGTGAAAAGTATTTCTCCTGCCCCTCTATATTCTACTTCACGTGCCCAGTCATACAGGGTTAGAGATGTACGTTCTCTACCTCCTTTGATATAACAATTCCATTGGCCTTCTTCATATTTTGCGTCGATTGCACAAACGCATACTTGAGAACCGAACTTTCCAGTAATGTCATTGATGAGTTGGGGATTTTTAATTGCTGCAGAATTAACACTCACCTTATCAGCACCGGCATAGAGCAAGCGTTCAACATCATCAATGGTATTGATGCCTCCTCCTACAGTGAAAGGAATATTGATTTCTGATGCTACCCGAGTTACCATTTCTGTGAAAGTGTTACGTCCTTCTGCACTGGCGGTTATGTCCAAAAATACCAATTCGTCCGCCCCCGCCAGGCTATAAGACTTGCCCAGTTCAACTGGATCGCCAGCATCGCGCAGGTTAACGAAATTTGTACCTTTGACAGTCTTGCCATCTTTTACATCAAGGCATGGTATGATACGCTTTGTGATACCCTTTGGAATAAACAGACTATGAGTGTCTATACGCCCTTCATAAAAAGCTTTTCCGAATACCACGGAAGGAATGCCCGCTTTGGCAAGGTTATGGATGTCTGCAGTCGACGAAACACCACCGCTGGCTATAAGGTGCAGGGTGGGATGGCGTTTCATGATATCTGCATATAGCTCGATGGCAGGTCCGGAAAGGGTTCCATCTTTGCTGATATCCGTACACAACACTTGTGTTACACCTTGGTTGATGTATTGTTCCAAGAAAGCAAAGAGGTCTATCTCTGAGTCTTGTTTCCAACCGTTGACAGATATTTTTCCATAACGTACGTCTGCGCCGAGGATTATTCTATGTGCTCCGTAATGGTTGAGCCACTCAACAAAAAGCTCAGGCTGGGTAACGGCTACACTGCCAATGGTTACCATAGAAGCACCAGCTGCAAAAGCCTTTTCTATATCCTCCTGCGTTTTTATCCCTCCGCCAAAATCTACTTTTAATCGAGTCTGGCTTGTGATATCTTTGAGCACGTGTTCATTGACAATGTGGTGTGACTTCGCTCCATCCAGGTCTACGACATGAAGACGCTTAAATCCGAGACTTTCAATATGTTTCGCCACATCAGTTGGATTTTTGCTATATACGGTTTGAGCATCGTAATCACCACAAGTGAGTCTTACGCATTGACCATTGATAATGTCTATGGCAGGTATAAGTTCTATCATAGGTTCAAGAAATTATTAAGAATGATTTCACCTGTTTTCCCACTCTTTTCCGGGTGGAATTGAGTGGCATAGAAATTGTCTTTGCAAAGGCATGCGCTAAATGGAAGTATATGATATGCCTCTGCCGTAGTCCATTTACATGTTGGCACGTAATAGCTATGTACGACATATGCATAAGATTGTTCGCCGAGACCTTTGAGCAGAGGGTTGTCGCTAACAATATTAAGTTGATTCCAACCCATTGCAGGAACTTTGTCTTCTTTATTTTCAGGGTGGAACCTCTCTACATCAATAGGAAATATGCCCAAGCAATCTACGTCACCTTCAGCCGAACGGCGACACATAAGCTGCTGGCCTATACATATCCCCAAAACTGGTTGAGTAAGATGGACAAGAACTTCGTCCAGGCGATGTGCTCGGAGATAGGACATCGTAACACTTGCTTTTCCCTGTCCAGGGAAAAGAACTTTGTCGGCAGATGCTAATTCTTCAACGTCATCTGTGAGTATAGGGTTAACACCTAATCGTTTCAGTGCGTTTTCTACAGAGAATATGTTGCCGGCGTTATATTTAACTATCGCAATTTTCAATATCGTTACACTTTAGCAATTTCTGCAAGTGCAAAGATACAATTTTCTTTTGAAATATGTGAGGTTTAGTTATATTTTTTACGCATCATCGCCATCAGGAGTCTTGAGAATGATACTTGTGGCTCCAATGGTGAAAAGTGTACCGTTCTGTATGACTCGACGTTCGCGGTCGCCAAGGATTACGTTGTCAACAAATGTGCCCGTATAACTTGGTCCATCACGGAGTATATATTTTAATGCCCCATTTTTGTCATGTTGTACAGTAATAATACAATGGTGCATATCTATGCTTGGGTCGACAGTTTCAATAGGACAGTTTATGCCAGACCCTTTCATGTATCTGCCTATTATGTTTTCTCCCATGTGGAGAGGGATAATCTGCTTATAATGGAAAACATTTTCGATTACCACAATCGAGCCGAAGGTGGTATCCTCTACCTCTTCTTCGGGATTCTCATCACGTTGAAGACGTCGTAATTTGGAAACTCCCATACGTATTCCAAACTGTTTTCCGCACCTGTCACATACAAAAACAAGTGATTGGCCTTCTGTGTATTTGGTTTCGTCAAATAGTATATACTGATCGCATTTTGGGCATCTTACTCTTTTCATCAGTCTTTCATTTTAGTTACCCAACAATCAGAGATGCCAGTATTCTTCTGGATGCGAATAGCCTCTAAAGAGGCTTCTCTTTCAGATAAAAAGCGACCTAAAACCACTTTGGTATAGTTTCCTTGCGTTGTCACCCGAGCTTCCATGAGCCCTTGCCTGTGTAGCTGCTCAACATATGCGTTCGCATTTTTAACTGTTACACGGCTACATAATACAATAGTATAATAAGGACTATGGCTAATTGTGTCTGATGATTCTGCCATGGTGTTCTTAACGGCCTCAACGGAATCTTTATTCTCGACGTCTAACTTTAGTTGAGCCTTTTCTATATTCTCGCATCGTGGCATAATTCTTAGGAGCATATCAGTATTGATACGTGCTTCGTTAGAATTCACATCAGAATTATTTATAGGTGATGAGATAAAGAAAAATGCGATGATGGTTATGCATGCCACGGCAATATTGCGCAAGGTGCTCAATTTGATGGTACGCTCATGTTCTTCATCTTCTTCGTTGCTATCCACCAAGATGTCAAATGGGCTTGCCTCTTTTTCGGGTTTGTCAATAGCTGCCGGAATGGTTTGGACAGATGAAGATGCTATCGGCTTCATAATGAATGAACTTAACCCATACAATTCAGGAGTAAGAATTCCTGCTTCACATGGCTCAAATTCATATTTGCCATACTCGTTCAGGCGAATAATACCTAAATCATATAGCTCGTAACTGCCATTACACTCAATATGCTGACGCAGTTCTCTTACCTCGTCCTCTATACGGCGCAAGGCTTCTGGATAACTGATGTCGTATGCTTCGATATATGATTGAGCCAACAAAGAATCATTCAGCGTCAACTGTGGGTTGAAGCCAATAGTGCGCTGCGGTGGCAAGAAGAGATTTTCCTGTTCGTCGTAACGTGCATCTACATGATGAGCCATGAAGCCCCCAAAACCAGGGACTATCACACAGTCGTTGCTCAAAAGTAGGATTTCAATATGTCTTTCGAGTTCAATCATTATTTGCAAAGTTACGGATAATTGACCGATATACCAAATAAATATTATTAATTATTTCAACATTTTTTTAGTGTCTTTCGTATGCTCTTTATTTACAGTTGTTTGCAATTTTGGGCTGTTTTTTTGAAAGATTTTGTCCTTTCGCAACTTTTTTTTTGAAAAAGTTAAAAGAATTATTTGGCAGTTAAAAAAAAAAGCGTATCTTTGCAAATGTTATCCTGAAAACAATCTTTTTACCTTAGAATAGCTAATACCTATTGAAGAGTGAAAGTGGTCGCTGTGAAGCTGACCGCTTTTTTTTATTTTAATACCATATACATTGCCAATCATTTACTTGGCGGTTTTTGTGATGATGTTGCAAGCCGATGTTGATGGCTTTTTATGTACGTTGTCATAGATTATGGGTGTGCGATAATCCTTTCCTTTCAGCTGGAGGGTAACGTTCTTTAGTTTTACTTGCCCAATATTTCTAAAATACATGCCCCAACAGGGGAATACTGGCCATTCGCTGAAATCTTTCCCGTCAAACCATGAGGGAAGGGTAGGGTCATCTTTTCCCACGAACTCCATATGCACATTGCGCATGCAGACTAAATCAGTGAGAGCGCTTCCCCAACTTTTTACTGATAATGCCATATGGTTGACATTGGTGGCCTTGACGTCATCAATGACGATTGTACCAGCTGTGTTGTCTTCACTTAATGTGACAGAGATAGGAGTCAGTACATTATTTATAATACAATGCTTTATATATATACCATCCAATCGTCCGGGAGCTTTACCCCATCCTCCGGGTTGAATGTTGATTGCAGACTCTGTCGCTGTGCGGCCCGATGTAATGTGTGGATAGACACCTGGACCTTCAAATCGGCAATGAGATACATGTACATTGGTCGATGGCATTATCATGCGTATACCATTGCAAGATGAGTTGAGCGTGCAATTGGTTATCTGTGCTTTTTCCCAATAGCCACCAGCCAAAGCATCGTCGCCGGAATGAATGTTACAGTTGCTAATATGGAGACGCTTGGCTCCGCGCACATGGATTCCATCCCATCCGCCATTGATTTTGATTCGTTCGTAGCGGGTGCTTTCTATCTGATAGGCCAAGAATGCATAATTGGCCGAATGATTAACTGTGAAATCGCAGAAACTCATGTCCTTACAGCCCGCCAATAGGACAGTGTGAGGACCACGCATGTGTTCTTCACCTTTTGGATTGCGTACATTGTCGCCGTCTATGGTTCCTTCGCCACATATTCCTGCATTATGTACACCTATGGCAAATATAAGCGAGCGCGACCATTCCGGGTCTGTAGCGCTGTTATAGTTTACCGTTCCTTCACCGCTTTCATATTTAGACAAATCAAGTGTTGTCTTTAGCGATTGATAGTCTTCAAGGCGTGGGGAGCCTTTCAATACTGCCCCCTGTTCCAGAACAAGCATGACATTGCTTTTGAGGTAAATGGTGCCAGTCACAAATGTACCTGCAGGAACCACGACCTTTCCGCCTCCCTTTTCGGCCGCAGCTTCTATTGCCTTATTGATTGCCTGCGCGTTGTTGGTTTTAGCATTGTCTGCCACGGCGCCAAAGGTAAGGATACTGATAATGGTTGATAGTAATAAATTCATCTTTTGTATATTAAAAATGAGGGGACACGATGACCGTGCCCCCTCTTGTTATTATTATTTGGTCATAGAATATGGCTTGTCCGTAGCCTTCAATCCTCTGCTCTTGTTGGGCTTGGAGGTCATGTCAAACTCGATAGTAGCTCCATTGACCAGCTGGTCATGTGTAAAATAGAGTTTGGTGTAAGGACGGCCATTTATGCGGACGTTGCGGATATAGCGATTGCGATCGCTTACTCCAGGAGCCTTGATAGTGACGGTCTTTCCATTGGGAAGATTAATCTGCATATAAGGCAGGAAAGGAGCGCCAATGACATACTGGTCGCTACCAGGGCAGACGGGATAGAAACCCATGGCAGAGAACAGATACCATGCCGACATCTGGCCGCAGTCATCATTACCGCTCAAACCACGGATATTGTTCTTATACATCTGATCCATAATGGTACGCAGACGCTCTTGAGATTTCCATGGAGCTGAAGTCCAGGCGTAGAGATAGGGAATGTGGTGGCTGGGCTCATTGCCATGTACATAGCCGCCAACCAGTCCCTCTTCGGTAATGTCTTCGTTGTCCACATAGTACTTCTCTGGCAAGTGCATCTGGAACAATTCGTCAATACGTTTTTGGAAAGCCTTGTCGCCTCCATACAATTTCATGAGACCATTGACATCCTGAGGAGCTTGGAAGGAGAAGTTCCACGAGTTGCCCTCAATGAATCCCTCGTCATAAGTCTGGTATGGATCCAGGTCTTTCTTGAACTCGCCGTTGGCATAACGTGGAGAGGCAAAGCCTATCTTCTTGTCAAAAGTATTGCGATAGAACAAGGCACGCTTGGCATATTTGTCCGCAATGTCTTTGCGTCCCATTTTGAGAGCGGCGGCATAGATGGTCCAGTCATCGTATGAGTACTCGAGTGTGTTGGATGCTGCTGTCTTGTCTTTGTCGTATGGAGCATATCCCAATTCCTTGTATTTGTCAACGCTTGGGAAGTAAGAGCAGTTGGCGGTCTCGTCCATAGCGCGGAGAGCTTCGTCGGCATTGAGAGCGGCGCCCTTGACGAGAGCGTCGGCTACAACCGTAACAGCATGGTATCCCGTCATGCACCAGCCTTCATTGCCCATGAGGCTCCAAACCGGCAGCATGTGCAGGCGATTCTGCTGCTGGTGGGCTATCATAGACTTTACCATGTTCAGGTTGTGCTTTGGCTTTACCAACTGGAGGAATGGATGTTCTGCACGATAAGTATCCCAAACCGAGAAGATAGTGTAATTGTCAAAGTCCTTGGCTTCATGGATGTTGCCATCTACACCACGGTATTTTCTATCCACGTCCATGTAGATGGAAGGGTTAATCAGCGTATGATATAAAGATGTATATATCATAGCCTTCTGGTCTTCGCTTCCTTCGACATCAATACATGCAAGCTCCTTTTCCCACAGAGCCTCATTCTTGGCACGGGCCTGTTCGAATGTCAAACCTTCAGCTTCGGCTTTGAGGTTCTTGAGTGCGCCCTCGGTGCTGACAGCAGAAAGCGCAACCTTTACGGTGATAGGTTTGCGGTCGGTATTGTCAAAGTTGAAATAGGTGACAACGCCCTGGCCGGCAATCTCGGGGAAATTGTTGTATATGTCAAACTTGCGCCAGAAGCCACGGTACTTCAGTTGCTTCATGTCGCGATAGCCATAGGTCTTGATAGGCTTGCTCAGACTGATGGCAAAATAGGTATAGTTGGCTCTTGACCATCCATTGGTGATGCGATAACCAGTGAGCAGCGTGTCATTCTCCACACGCAGCGTGCTCCACAGCACCTTGCCGTCGTAATTGTAGATGCCGTGCATGAGGTCAATAATCAGGCGGGCCTCGCTTACATCGGGGAATGTATATTTATGTACGCCCACGCGAGGAGTGGTGGTAAACTGCGCACGTACATTGTTGTCGGCAAGAGTCACCTCGTAATAGCCTACCGATGCCTTTTCTGTGTCATGCGAATAGCGTGAACGATAGCCCGAGTCGGGGTCCTTTGCAGTACCGGGGTTGAGCTGCAATTTGCCAGTCTGGGGCATGATGAGAATGTCGCCCAGGTCACTGTGGCCAGTGCCGCTCAGATGGGTGTGGCTGAAACCTACGATTGTCGGGTCGTCATATTGGTATCCGGCGCAATAGGAATAAACCTCCGTTTGATACTTGCCATCCACATTCTGTGGAATGGTGTCGGTCTCGGGACTAAGCTGCACGATACCGAATGGTGAACAGGCACCTGGAAAGGTATGGCCCATACCGGCTGTACCAATCATCGGGTTAACATAACTCGACCTTGTGCGTTGCTGCGCTTGGGCTGATGCGCACATGACCATCATTGTGATAGCTGATAAAAGCAGTACTTTCTTCTTCATGATTATATTACTGATATTAGTTATTATTCTTGTCGTCTATTATTCATGGTGGTATGGCTCACCTTTTATTATAGTGCAAGCACGATAGAGCTGTTCGGTAAATACCAGACGCACCATCTGGTGCGAGAAGGTAAGCCGCGAGAGGCTCAGCTTGTCGTTGGCTCGTTGATAGACATCGGGAGAGAAACCGTAGGGGCCACCTATCACAAACACCAAGCGGCGCGATGTCTGCTGTCGCTTTTCGAGCCATTGGGCCAGTTCTATGCTTCGCAACTCTGCTCCATGTTCGTCCAGGAGCACCAGCGTATCTGAGGCTTGCAGCTGTTTTAGTATCAGCTCGCCTTCACGCTCTTTCTGCTGCTCTTCAGAGAGGCTCTTGGTGTTCTTGATTTCTGGTATGGTGATTATCTCAAAGGGCATGTAGTGGCCGATGCGCTCGGTATAGTCCTTGATGCCTGCCGCAAAATGCTTGTTCGTGGTTTTGCCAACCAGAATTAATAATGACTTCATTGGCGATTCTTGTTTTTAGGAAACCAACCTTTGTCTACACGTTTTTTCTGTTCAAACAGTTCGCCTATTGACCATAGGCAACTCGCCCCAATCACTCCCAGAAGACTGGATAGGATAACCTGGGCTATGCAAAGCGAGGCTATTATGGCGCCAATCCCCAACACCAGGAATACCCACCATGGGCCGGTACCAAAATAATATTCGGTCTTGATTACTATCGGATGGAATACTCCGATAATAAGAAAAGTGCCGAAAGCGATTATCAAGCCGGTGAAAAACATAATAAATACACGTTTATTGATTATTGCTTGCAAAAATACAAAAAAAAATCGTCTAATTGGCGATTATCACGGATATAATTTGTTATCTTTGCATCAGACTATAACAATTTATTTAACGTAATATGGAAAATAATGCACAATTGATTGCTCAGTGTACAGAAAAGGCACAGCAATGGTTAACTCCTGCTTTTGACGAGGCTACTCGTAAGGAGGTAGAAGCGCTCATCGCTTCGGAAGACAAGACCAATCTCATCGAATGTTTCTACAAGGACCTTGAATTTGGTACCGGTGGACTTCGTGGTATCATGGGTGCTGGTAGCAATCGTATGAATATCTATACAGTTGGCATGGCAACACAAGGATTTGCCAACTATCTTAAACTGAACTTCAAGGACAAGGAGCAAATCTCTGTTGTAGTATGTCATGACTGCCGCAACAACAGCCGCCTCTTTGCCGAGAATGTAGCAGCTATCTTCTCTGCTAATGGTATCAAGGTATATCTCTTTGACGATATGCGTCCTACTCCAGAGTGCTCTTTCGCAATCCGCCATCTCGGATGCCAGGCAGGTGTTAACATTACTGCCAGCCACAACCCCAAGGAGTACAATGGCTATAAGGCTTACTGGGAGGATGGAGCCCAGGTGCTGTCACCCCACGATACCGGCATCATCGACGAGGTCAACAAGGTTACTGTAGCCGACGTGAAGTTTGCTGCCAACAAGGACCTTATCCAGATTATCGGCGAAGAGATTGACAAGGCATACCTCGAGAAGATACGTACTGTATGCATCGACCCTGAAGTGATTAAGCGTCAGAAAGACCTGAAGATAGTTTACACTCCTCTGCATGGCACTGGTATGATGCTGATTCCCCAGTCACTCAAGTTATGGGGCTTTGAGAATGTACATTGTGTCAAGGAGCAGATGCAGCGTAGTGGCGATTTCCCAACAGTGGTTTCTCCTAACCCCGAGAATGGCGAGGCGCTGACTCTGGCTCTCAGAGACGCCAAGGAGATTGACGCCGACATCGTTATGGCCAGCGACCCCGATGCCGACCGCGTAGGTATGGCCTGCAAGAACGACAAGGGCGAGTGGATACTTATCAATGGCAACCAGACCTGTCTGCTCTTCCTCTATTACATCATTACCAACCGCAAGGCAATGGGCAAGATGAAGGACACCGACTTTATCGTCAAGACCATTGTTACCACCGAGGTTATCCGCAAGATTTCTGAGAAGAACCATATCGAAATGCGCGATTGCTACACAGGCTTCAAGTGGATTGCACGTGAGATTGCCATCTCTGAAGGTAAGCAGCAGTTTATCGGTGGTGGCGAAGAGAGCTACGGCTTTATGGCCGAAGACTTTGTTCGTGACAAGGACGCCGTTTCTGCATGTTCTCTCTTGGCTGAGATTTGTGCTTATGCCAAGGACAAGGGCAAGACTCTCTACGAACTGTTGATGGAAATCTATCTTGAGTATGGCTTCTCTGAGGAATTTACCATCAATGTGGTTAAGCCAGGCAAGACTGGTGCCGACGAAATCAAGCAGATGATGACCAACTTCCGCAACAATCCTCCCAAGGACCTCGCAGGAAGCAAGATAGTATGTTCTAAGGACTACCAGAGCCTGACCCAGACCGATAGCGAGGGCAATGTCACCAAACTTGATATGCCTGCTACCAGCAATGTGCTGCAGTGGTTCTGCGAGGATGGCACCAAACTTAGCGTAAGACCGTCTGGAACCGAGCCTAAGATTAAGTTCTACTTCGAGGTCAAGGGCACTATGAAGTGCGCAGGATGCTATACCCGTTGCAAGGAGGAAGGTATGGCCAAGATAGAGGAAATCAAGAAGCAGCTGGGTCTCTAACCCAACGCTCCTATAGCCAATAAATAGATTTAGGTGTCTGATTGTCGTCATGTTGACCAATCAGACACCTTTTTTATGTGCTTGAATTTCGTCAGTGATTATGTTGATTTCTTTTCCAACCATGTTGAAGGTAATTTCAAGGTTTGAAATGACGGTTTCGTGGTTGGCAATAGATTTTTCACGGTTTGATTTCTGCAACTCGTAGTTCGCAATCACTTTGTAGGTGGTCATGGGGTAGAATGAATCAGACAGGGGCTTGGCGGAATTAAGAACCGGCTTGAAAAAAGTGTAGGTAAGTTTTGTAATCTCGCCATTTTTGAGTAGTTTTGCATCTCAAAAAGACAAAACGACAATGCTCAATTTTATATCTTTCGGAAGCGGTAGCAGTGGTAACTGCTATTTTTTTTATAATGACACTGACAATCTGATGGTTGATGTCGGTGTCGGCATACGAACGCTGAAGAAACACTTCTCTAATTATGGTCTTTCTCTGTCGCAGATACAGAATATCATCGTCACCCATGACCATGCCGACCATATCAAGTCTGTGGGCTGTATCAGCAAGGACTTCCATATTCCGGTCTACGCCACGGCCACGGTCCATCATGGCATTGAGCGAAATTACTGTGTAAGGGCCAAGGTTCCGGTTGGCAACAAGCATGTGATAGAAAATGGCGTCATGCAGAAGTTGGGCAATTTCAACATTACCTCATTCCATGTGCCTCATGACAGTATGGACTGCGTGGGCTACCAGATAGAGCATGAGGGTATGACAATAGTCTTGGCAACCGATGTGGGTGAAATTACCGATGAAATCAGAAAGGCTATCAGCGTCGCTGATTACCTGATAATTGAGGCCAATCACGATGAAGCCATGCTGATGAGCGGTCCCTATTCGGCCTATCTCAAACAGCGGGTGAGTGGTCCCAACGGACATCTCAGCAATAAGAATTGTGCCAAAGTAATAGCCGAAGAGGCTTCAGAGAAGCTGAAACATATATGGTTGTGCCATTTGTCTGAAGAAAACAATCATCCGGAACTTGCACGCATAACCATAGAACAGACATTGGCAGAAGCCGGAAAACCGATAGGAGGCAGTTTGAAACTGGATGTACTGAAACGCAAGATACCGACAGGTGTATTCAAACTTACTTCTGACAACGAGCAAGATTAATATAGTACCCAATCTTATATAACGTGAACAACATCAAGCGGGGGCAGGTCACAATCTGTCTCCGCATTTTGTTCTGTACCAATCGGAACAATGCTCCAGCCAGATGATGCAGGTGTATGCGTTCGACAACTGCCGTTACGGCGATGATGCGGGAATAGTCTTTCAGTTGGGAGCGGTGCCGGTACAGGGTCAACAGGCTCTCTTCTACTTTTAGCATATATGATTCGTTGGTCTCAAAATCATAATAACCCACGGGATTGTCAATATGCTGAATGGGAATGCCTGCTCGGCACAATTGGTCGCCATACGCCACGTCTTCATATCCGTAGCCTTCGTAGGAAACGTCTAATGGGTGGGCGATAAAGATGCTTCGGTCTATGCAGAAGTTGGAGGTGTGAAAGTCTTTATAGCAGTTCTGTTGTCTCACCGAGGCCCGATGCCTGTGCTCGGCTTGGCGTTCATACTCATAGCGCAGATTGCCCGCATGATTTCCCACGATACTATAGCTGCCATATATTACTGGGGCTGAAGATGCAAGGTAGGTCTTCACAAAGTCTTCGGACACGATGCACATATCTGAATCGATGAAGAGCAGGCGGTCGTATTGCGCTTTTTCGGCAAGGAAGTTGCGGATAGCCGCACGACCCATATTCTGCTCGTTGCGTATGAAGGTGCAATTGTCCCAGGTGCCGATGATGCGATTCTGATTGACGGCAGTCTCATCGATAGAACCATCGTCTGCAACGACAATCTCCCAAGAAGGCAACAGGGCTGAGGCGCACTGGCGGTGCAAATCGCGCACAAGCTGGGTGCAGTCGCAATTGTATTCAGGTATCAGTATGGACAGTCCTTTCATATCTTTATGCTTCTTTGAGTTTGTCTGCCAGATACTTGCCGGTAATGCTTTCCTTGCAAGTCGCCAGATTTTCTGGCGTTCCCTCAAATACCAGGCCGCCACCTTTGTCTCCGCCATCGGGGCCGAGGTCGATGACCCAGTCGGCACACTTGATGACCTCCATATTGTGCTCGATAATCAGTATGGAATGACCTCGCTTGATAAGCGAGTCAAAAGAGTGGAGCAGTTTCTGGATGTCGTGGAAATGCAAACCGGTCGTAGGCTCGTCAAAGATAAACAGGGTGGGGTCGGCTTTCTCTTGCCCAATAAAGTAAGCCAATTTGACACGCTGGTTTTCGCCTCCCGACAGTGTTGAAGAGCTCTGTCCCAACTTGATATAGCCAAGTCCGACATCCTGAAGAGGCTTCAGGCGGTTGACAATGACTGGTTGGTTGTACTGGGTAAAGAAGTCGATGGCTTCGGATATGGTCATGCAGAGCACATCGTAGATGTTCTTGTCGTGGAAGGTAACATCGAGGATGTCTTTTTGGAACCGCCGGCCGTGGCAGGCTTCACACTCGAGCACCAGGTCGGCCATGAACTGCATCTCTACCGTGATGACGCCGGCTCCCTTACATTCCTCGCATCGTCCGCCCTCGGCGTTGAACGAGAAGTATTGGGCAGTATATCCCATCTGGCGCGAAAGGGGCTGGTCGGCAAACAACTGCCGGATGGCATCGTATGCCTTGACGTAGGTGGCCGGATTGGACCTGGTGGATTTGCCAATAGGATTCTGGTCGACAAACTCGACGTGCTTGATGGAATCCACGTCGCCCTCGAGGGACAGATACTCTCCTGGCAAATCGGCAACCTCATCGAGTCTGCGCTTCAGTGCGGGATAGAGTATACCCTTGATGAGAGAGCTCTTGCCCGACCCCGACACACCGGTGACGACGGTCATGACATTGAGCGGTATCTGTACGTCTATGCCTCTGAGGTTGTTCATGCGGGCGCCCTTGACCGTCAGGGAGCGATTCCATGGACGGCGCGATGCGGGTATGGCTATTGTCTCTTCACCGGTAAGATATTTCACGGTATAAGACTGCGGATAGTCCTTGACGGTAGCCTTAGACAGCTGGGCCATATCGCCTTCGAAGACGATGCTTCCTCCATGCTGGCCTGCATCGGGACCGACATCTATCAGGTAGTCGGCGGCACGCATGATTTCTTCGTCGTGCTCTACCACTATCACGGTATTGCCCAACTGCTGCAGTTCTCTCAGAACTTTTATCAACCGTTGGGTGTCGCGACTGTGAAGTCCTATGGACGGTTCGTCAAGGATATAAAGAGAACCCACAAGCGAACTGCCGATGGCGGTGGTAAGGCTGATGCGTTGAGATTCGCCTCCAGACAGACTGTTGGACTGGCGGTTCAGCGTGAGGTATTGCAGCCCAACCTGACACAGGTAATCCAGACGATTGGTAATCTCTGTCAACAGACGTTTGCTTACTTTCTGCTCGTACTCAGATAGTTGCAGATTCCTGAACCATTCCAGCAGGTTGCCTATGGGCATCTGTACGAGGTCGGTTATGCTTCGCCCATTAATCTTTACCCAGTTGGCCTCCTTCTTCAGACGTCCGCCACGACAATCAGGACACGTGGTTCGTCCACGATAGCAACTCAGCATCACACGATATTGTATTTTATACTGGTTGTCTTTGACCATCTGGAAGAAAGAGTCGATGCAAACCTTGTCATGAATGTTCATGTGTTGCTCGGATGGCAACCCATGCCACAGCATATCCTTCTCGGCTTGGGTCAGGGCATTGTAGGGGGTGAAGATGGGGAAGTTGTCTTTCTGTGCGCGACGGCAGAACTCTTCCTTCCAAGCCTTCATCTTCTCTCCATGCCAGCATTTGACGCATCCCTCATAGACACTCAGCGTAGAATTGGGGATAACCAGTTTCTCGTCGATGCCGATGATGCTTCCAAAGCCCTCGCAGGTAGGGCAGGCCCCTACAGGAGAGTTGAAGGAGAACATATTGTCATTGGGCTCTTCAAAGGTTATGCCGTCGGCCTCGAATCTTGTGGAGAACTCGTAGGACAAGTTGGACGGTATGAATACCAATACGCAGGTGCCGTTGCCTTCGTACATGGCGGTCTCTGCCGAATCGACCAGGCGTGACACCTGGTCATTCTCTGCCGAAACGGTAAGGCGGTCGACCACTATATATATATCTTTGGCATCGGGTAGGGGCTCGGTGCTTGCGAGAAGGTCGTCCAGACGCTGCACCTCCTTATTGACATACAGGCGCTGGTAGCCTCCCTGTCGGTACATTTCCAACTGCTGAGCCAGAGTGCGGTTTTCGGCCACATGGACAGGGGCCAATATCAGAAAGCGGGTACCCTCGGCAAACTGGTGGGTGCACGCTATGATGTCTTCTGTAGAATGACGCTTTACCTCCTGGCCGCTAATCGGAGAGAAGGTCTTGCCTATACGTGCGAAGAGCAATCGCAGATATTCGTAAATCTCTGTAGATGTACCTACGGTAGAACGCGGGTTGCGCGAAATTACACGCTGCTCAATGGCAATTGCAGGAGGAAGTCCCTTGACGAAGTCATACTCGGGCTTGCTCATTCTTCCCAAGAACTGACGGGCATAACTGGAGAGAGACTCTACATAACGGCGCTGTCCTTCGGCATAGAGCGTATCGAAAGCCAATGAACTCTTGCCCGAACCACTGACTCCCGCTATGACAACAAACTTGTTGCGGGGGATTGATATATTGATATTTTTCAGGTTGTTGACCCTTACGCCTTTCAGTTCTATATAGTCCATAAGAAGAATAATTGGTAATGCTTAAGTAATGGTGATTGGGAAAAAAACAATCACCTTGGGTATGCTAAAGATTACCATTTGTAATGCCCAAGATGATTGTGTTAGAATATTATGATTATCTTAGAGGCTGAGGAACAGTCTGTGTATCTCTTCCGAGTCATTGAGCTCGGGATGGAATGAGGTAACAAGCTGGCTACCTTGGCGTGCGGCCACGATATTGCCATCGACTGTTGCTAATACTTCTACTCCCTCGCCCACAGACTGGATGTATGGAGCACGGATGAATGTCATAGGTATCGGATGGTCGATGCCCTTGAACTCAGACTCGGTATAAAAGCTGCCCAACTGACGTCCGTAGGCGTTGCGACGCACGGTAATATCCATGGTGGCAAGTCCGGTGTCGGTCTCGTTCTCGATGTGTTGGGCGAGAAGTATCATTCCTGCGCATGTTCCAAAGACTGGCATTCCGTCAAGGATGCGCTCGCGGATAGGTGTAAAGAGCCCTGTATCCTTGAGCAACTTGCGCAATGTGGTGCTTTCTCCGCCCGGGATAATCAGACGGTCGATGGGTTGTTGAAAATCTTTTAACTGTCTGATTTCAAATGCTTCAACACCTATGTGCTGAAGCATCTGTTCGTGCTCGATGAAGGCTCCTTGGAGAGCTAATACACCTACTCTCATTTGCCACGTTCTGCCATAAGCAGTTCAATCTCCTGCTCGTTGATACCAACCATAGCTTCGCCTAAGTCTTCGCTCAGTTCTGCCAGTTTGACGGGGTCATTGTAATTGGTAACAGCCTGTACGATGGCGGCTGCGCGCTTTGCAGGGTTGCCACTCTTGAAGATTCCGCTTCCAACAAATACGCCTTCCGCACCCAACTGCATCATGAGGGCGGCATCGGCAGGTGTGGCAACACCACCAGCGGCGAAGTTTATTACAGGGAGCTTGCCATTCTCGTGAACATAGACTATGAGGTCGTAAGGTACCTGGAGTTGCTTGGCAGCTTCATAGAGTTCATCCTTGCTCATGCTGGTAATGCGACGGATTTCGCTCTGCATCATGCGCATGTGGCTAACGGCCTGAACGACATCGCCTGTACCGGGCTCGCCCTTGGTACGTATCATGGTAGCGCCTTCGGCAATACGACGGAGGGCTTCTCCCAGATTCTTGGCACCACATACGAAGGGCACGTCAAACTGGGTCTTGTCGATGTGATAGATATTGTCGGCAGGAGAGAGTACCTCGCTCTCGTCGATATAGTCAATCTCGATAGCCTGCAGAATCTGTGCCTCGGCAATATGGCCGATACGGCATTTAGCCATTACAGGAATGCTGACAGCCTCCTGGATTCCCTTTATCATCTTGGGGTCACTCATACGTGATACACCTCCGGCTGCGCGGATGTCCGCAGGGATTCGCTCCAATGCCATTACGGCACAGGCACCAGCTGCTTCGGCGATACGTGCCTGCTCGGGGGTTGTTACGTCCATGATTACACCGCCTTTGAGCATCTGAGCCAAGTTGCGGTTCAAAATTTGTCTTTCTGTTGTCATTGTATATGATTTTTACGATAATTACTTGGAGTATATCCAGTGATACGTTTGAAGAACTTGGTAAAGTGAGCCTGTGAAGAGAACTGGTATTCATAGGCTATTTCCTGAATAGTCTTCCCTGTGTTAAGAAGTTCGTTGCAGATTGCGTCTTCCAAATGCTGCTCTATGATGGCTTTGGGTGTCATGCCGCTGATGCGGTTTGTAACCTGGGCCAGATAGCGCGGGGTGACATTCAGGAAGTCGGCATAATAGGCTACATCGCTCCGCTGCTTGAGGTAGGCGGTTATGGCCTTGGTGAAATCGCGGTAGAGTTCGGTGCTGCGGTTATGCGAACTGTCTTCGGGAGAAACGTGGATGCGCAGATACTCGGATGCTTTCTGCATGGCCTCGTTTATCGAGTTGCCTTGCGAGAGATAATAAGTAATGGCGGTGGAAAGCAAGTTGGAATATCCGTGAACAGGGGTGTCGTCGAGCAGTGAGACATTGTCTGGGGATGTATTGCCTAATACCAGCGTAGACTCCTTCCTTCTGAGAAGTATCAGCGAACAAAGGGGTAGGAGATGCTGGCGTATCATACCTATGAGATGGCTTTCCATCAGCAGGTCGCCGTTACTGGAAAAGACGACGGGGTCATAGATAACGTATGAAGGCTTGTATCGGCGGAGGTAATTGATGATGACCGATAAGGTCTGGAGATTGCGCACCATTCCAACCTTGACGATGGGGGGCTGCATATCATTCCCAATGGCTTCAATCTGGTCTGCAACTACTTGGGCGGGTATGTCATAAAACTCCTGAATACCAAGCGTATTCTGGATGGTGATACAAGTGACTACAGAAACCATACGGCCTCCAAGTTCAGTAATGGCTCTGATGTCCGCCTGAACACCAGAGCCTCCTGTATTGTCTGAACCTGTAATAGTCAGTATTGTATCCATTGCTCGTCTACCTTTTGCTATGCAAAATAACGTATTATTTCTGACATATCAAAGAAATGTTCTTGAAAAGACAATAAAAACGAGCAATTTAGCAAAATCTTTGTCGCTGTTAATAGAGCCTCTTGGCCTGGCCGTTGATGATATAAGGTGTGTCGGGCTTCATCCAGTCGGGGAGAGGAGCTCCCTTGAGATAGTGGTCGAAGAAATCAGACAGACGCTTGCTCAGGTCTTTGGCATTCTTACGATTGGAGAGATTATGGGCCTCTCGGTTATATTCAAGCAACCAGGCGGGTTTGCCCAAACGACGGAGCGCCATAAACATCTCAATTCCCTGATAATAGGGAACAGCACCATCGGCATTGTTGTGCATGATGAGCACAGGGGTCTTTACCTTGGGGTAATCGAAGAGGGGAGAGTTCTCTATGTAGAGGTCGAAGCCGCTCCAGAGGTCTTTGCCAATACGGCTCTGTGTCTGCTCATACTGGAATTGGCGGCTTATTCCTGTGCCCCATCTGATGCCTCCATAAGCACTCGTCATATTGCAAACGGGAGCACCGGCTCCACCTGCAGCAAACATATCAGTGTGGGCTATGAGATAAGCTACCTGATAGCCACCCCAACTTTGACCCTGGATGGCCATGTGGGAACTGTCCACCCACTTATTGGCTGCAAGAGCTTTGGCACCAGCTACAATACAATTGTAAGCAGATTTGCCAGGATGACCTACCTTATAAACCACATCGGGAACAAAAACAATGTATCCGTTGCTTACAAAGTAAGGGATGTTAACGATGCTGCGGCTGGGCGCAGGACTGAAGTAACGGTAGAGTGACTCACTGTTGCGCTCATAGAAATAGACAATGACCGGATATTTCTTGTTGGGATCAAAGTTGTCTGGCTTATAGAGCACACCGTCGAGTGGGGTGCCGTCAAATGCCTTCCACTGGAAGAGCTCTGGCTTACCCCAAGCATAGTCAGCCTGCTGGGGATTGATGTTGCTCAACTGAGTCCACTTGTCGTTGACGAGCCAAAGATTCATAGGAACTTCAAAGTTACCCTTGCATACCATGAACGTGTTGGCAGAATCGGCCTTGCACAGGCTGGTATAAGTATACTTTCCATATTCGAGTTGCTGCAGGTTGGCATTCAAATCTGTCTTTGCGAAGCCGTTCTCCTTGGTGCGGTAGTTGTATACCGAAAGATATATAGGCTGGCAGGCGTCGAAGCCAACCTTGTCTGTAGAAGGCTGAAGGTTGCGGAAACGGTATTGTATGCTATCCTTGCGTCCGTTGCCCTGAGTGAGGTTAAGTGGTTTGTTGCCGTCGAGAGGGATATACCATAGGTCGAAACGGTCGGTGAGAATCATACCACGATTGTCGGAAGTCCATATAACGCCGGCGTAGGGAGCCGCTTCGCTGGGGGTGTCTGTGTCTTCGTTGTAGAATGGAACCTTGAGTGATGCTGTAATGTTGGCAATCTTATGAGTAGAGGTGTTGGCAAGCATCCAGTGATGCTTTTCCAAGTCAAACCATGCGGCGTGTTTGCCATCAGGTGAAATGGTTTCGCCCGCAGTTTTGCAGTCGGCAATCTGGGTGCGCTTACCTGTATAGGTATCTATGACAGAGATGCGCTTCTTGGTCTGAATATCCCATTGCTGCTCGAGTATGCGTCCTGTATTGTCCACGGAAAGGGCCGTATTTGTAACACTGAGGTCGGGGAATAGCAGTCGGTCGTAGTAAGACTGCCCAAGACGGATGAAGTTGCCTTCGTTGTCAATGGTGCATGTTACCTGCGAGGTGCCGTTCTTCAGTTCTCCTAATTTGAACATCGGTGGAATCAGGTCGGCATCATAGCGCCAAATGCTGGGCTCGGCGGTCTCGAAGTCATACTTGGTTTTGTCGTCTGGAGCTACATAGGGCATAATGCCAACCATAATGCGATTGCCGTTACGGGTGTAGTATGGATTTGACTTGTCGGTAATTCCCCAACCATCAATGAGTTTTGATGAATCATCACTGCTTACAACCGTACGGAGTCCTCCCTGAAGACGGTATTCATAGAGTGAACAGTGGCGGCTACCAGAGGGTATGGTATCTGTGGCTGCCATAAACATAAGTCTGTCGCCTGTCCAGTTGAATTTTGGCGATGACATGAATGTGGCTTCTGCCGAGACGCTCCGAATATCCAGGTTCGACAGATTGGCGAGTTTCATGATATTATGGTTCTTCTTGTCGCGGGCAACGTATGCCATCTGTGAACCTTGGGCATTGATTTCGTAACCAGCTACACAGCGCATACGCACGGTGTCGCCTGTGGCAAAGGTGTAGAGCAACATGTCATTGGCAGCATCCTTGTCCACCTTGGCCTTGGGAGCCTCATCCTTTGTCTTTTTGTTCTTTTTCTTCTTTTTAGCTTTCTCCTTTTCGGCTATCATAGATGGCTCTGGAGTCTTATAGGTCAGAGCAATGGCAACTACAGGCTGCTCTACTCGTCCCATGCTATATCCGCTGACGTTGGCGATTTTCTTAATGTTTCCATCATTGATGTCTATGATAGCCACAGAATCCTTGGGCATATCGGCTGCTTTCTTCTTCTTGATTTTAGCATCACGTGTCTGCGAGAACAATGGCTTAATCTGCGCCACTACATATTTCTCGTTTGAGGTGATTCTTGCTCTGTAGCCTCTGGGGAGTGTGATGAGGCGACCGTTGCGGTTGTCGCGGATGTAGAGTGTGCCGTCGCCTTGTTGTGGATTAACTTCCCATAGGCTTACATTGCCTTTTGAGGAAAGAAAAGCAGATTTTACGCTCTGCCAAGCATCATACACATCGTGGGTAAGGGGCTTCTTCTGAGCCCAACCATACTGGATGGCGAGAGCCATCAAGATTAAGAACAACAGTGATTTCTGTTTCATTGGGTATTAAATGAAGTTAGAGTATTAGTAGCCATTCCCATCGGACGAAGTAATCATAAAGACTGATGCAACATGCGGATAGGGGATGGCCACATTGATTGTTAATAAATAGGTGAATTCTACTTTATGCCTCTTGCATTGAGGGCTTTGCTATACTTGGCAGCATTGGCCTGATGGTCCTTATAGTTGCTGGCAAAATTATGAGTACCACTGAAGTCTTCCTTCGCGCACATATATATATAATTATGGTGTACCATATTGAGTACTGCGTCTATGCCTGCCACGGTAGGAATGCGGATGGGGCCTGGAGGCAGACCTGTGTTGACGTATGTGTTGTATGGACTTTGCGTTTGTAGCATATTGTGGTAAATGCGTTTCAACGCAAACTGCTTGAGCGCGAATTTGATAGTAGGGTCGGCCTGCAGCGGCATGCCATTTGGGTATTCTCCATCGCGCATCATCAGGCGATTGTAATACATACCAGCCACCATGGGCTTCTCGGCATTGTTGGCAGTCTCTTCGTCTACTATACTTGCAAGGGTGATAACCTCTATGGGTGTTAGTTTCAGACGCTGCGCCTTAGCCATACGGTCTTCATTCCAGAATGAATCACTCTCCTTCTTCATGCGCTTGAGGAGTTTGGAGAGAGATATGTTCCAGTAGACCTCATATGTATTTGGTACAAACATACATGTGATAGTCTCAGGTGTGTAGCCGTAAGTCTTACAGGTATCTGGGTTGACAAGGGCCGCATGGAGTGTGGCACTGTCAAGCATGAGCTTGGTTGTGAGCTCTTCTGCCAAATCTTCCACCGTACGTACCGAGGGGACTGTGAGGTGCACGGGAGATTGCATGCCTGCTTTGAGTCTTCTAAAAAGCTGGAATGCCCCTATTGATGTGGTTATCTCGTAGCGTCCGGTCTTAATGATTTCTGGGTAATCGCTGTGTCTTACAAGCGTGCTCAATCCTTGCATACCGTGACGCGAGGCTATCGGGGTAAGTTTGGTGAATACCGAGTCGATGTTATCGTCCTGGTCTATGTACAGATATTCTGTTGTGGAAGAAACGGAGAAGGCCGAGAAGAAGTAGTAATATGCAAATCCCGACATGACCGCGAGGCAGGTCAATGCCATGACGATATACTTCTTATTGCTTTTTGTAAGTGGTTTCATCTTTATACTAATTAGTTTCATGCAAAGTTAGCGAAAAGCCATTGGAGAACAAAATAAAATGATTTATTTTTTGCCCGTGAGAGTAGCTGTTTCCCGTGGTTTGCCATAAAGATAAGGATAAGGCCAATAATTAGCATTTTTTATAGTTGCTCAGGATAGATGAGTGGGGAATAATTGTTACCTTTGCCGATGTTTGGAGGATATACAATGGAATATCAGACATATATTTTTGACCTTGATGGTACGCTGCTCGATACATTGCATGACTTGGCAGCGAGTACCAATTATGCTCTTCGTACTTATGGCATGCCCGAACACAGCGAAGATGATGTAAGAAGATTTGTAGGTAACGGAGTGAAGAAACTTATGGAGCGGGCTATACCCGAAGGGACGGATAATCCGCTCTTTGACGATGCCTATGCCTGTTTTCGTCAGCATTATCTCAAGCACAATCTCGACACCACGGCGCCCTACGAGGGAGTGATGCCTATGCTGAAAGAACTCAAGAAACGTGGAAAGAACATTGCTGTGGTGAGCAATAAGTTTTATGCCGCCACACAAGAGCTATGCCGTCATTTTTTTGGCGAATATGTAGCGGTGGCGATTGGTGAACGCGAGAATATTCGTAAGAAACCTGCTCCTGATACGGTAGAGGAGGCCCTAAGACAACTTGGGGCAAGTAGGGATGGTGCAGTGTATATTGGCGACAGTGATGTGGATATTGAGACCGCTCGCAACTGTAATATGCCTTGCATCAGTGTGCTGTGGGGATTCCGTTCTCGCGATTTCCTCATCGAGCATGGTGCCCAACGCTTGGTAGAGACGCCAGAAGAAATTCTATTATAAAAAGATTGCAATCTATTGGAGAGATTGCAATCTTGCGATGTATTTTCCGAGAATATCAAACTCTATGTTGACCGTAGAGCCTACTGTGATTTCACCAATATTGGTGTGCTCGCGTGTGTAGGGGATGATGGCAACGCGGAAACTGTTGTCCGTGGGCTGACATACAGTAAGTGATACGCCATTGACTGTTACTGAGCCTTTGTCCACTGTAAAGTAGCCACGATGGGCCATAGCCCTGTCGTAATGGTAGGTAAAATCGTAATAGGTACTGCCGTCGGCATCGGTCACGGCAGTGCATAGTGCGGTTTGGTCCACGTGTCCTTGTACGATATGTCCATCGAGGCGGCCATTCATGAGCATCGAGCGTTCTATGTTAACGTGGCTGCCAACGGTAAGCATACCTAAATTAGAACGGTCGAGCGTCTCTTTCATCGCGGTGACCGTATAACAATCACCATCGATAGCCACTACTGTAAGGCAGACGCCGTTGTGGGCTATGCTTTGGTCTATCTTGAGCTCAGCGGTGAACGAGCATCTCAGGGTGATATGTATATTCTCTTGTTCTCTGACGATGGCTGTGACTGTGGCCATCTCTTCTACTATTCCACTAAACATGCTGTAATCGTATTATTGGGTAAAAAAATAAAGAAGGGGTTGCACGATGATGTGATGATAAGTCCGAGTAAATAAGATTTGAGTGCCCTCCGCCTTTGTAATCCATCGGTCTTTCGACTTAGTTCCCTTGAGGGAGTTTATATGGCCCGCCATTGACAAGAGGAGCTTTCTCGGTAATTGTTTTAAATGTGATGACTATCCCGATCGAATCGGTGCAACCCCTGTTTTGTGCATGCAAAATTACAACATATCGCTCATTTTACAAAACTATTGTCTGACTTTTTTCGTGTCAGATTAAATCAACTGTTGATAGCGATGTCCTGGATGATTTCGCCCAAAGTGGGGTGGATGTGCACAATATCAGCAAGTTGTGCAAGCGTGACATCCTGGTTCATGAGGGCGGCTATCTCCTGTACCATATCGGCTGCATGGGCACCCAGAATGTGGCAACCTATTATGCGGCCCTCGTCATCTGTTACAATTTTGGCCAGACCTTCGGTTGCTTCATCTGCCAGAGCCTTACCGTTGGAGCGATAGAACCCTTTGTGCACTTTGCATGTAATACCCTCCTTCTTGCAGGCATCATCAGTAAGTCCGACGGTAGCGACTTCCGGGTCTGTAAATACCGCGGATGGCATGATGTCAAGACGGATAGAGTCTGCCCGTTGAAGTATGTGGTTAACTGCACGGAACCCCTGGAATGTGGCAGCGTGGGCGAGCAAAGCCTTACCGTTGACGTCGCCGATGGCATAGATACCTGTTACCGATGTCTGCATATTGTTGTCGGTGACGATACCTCTGCGGTCATACTCTATGCCCAATGCCTGCAATTCGTCTTCATCAAGATTGGGTTTGCGACCAGTTGCCACTAACACGGCGTCGGCTTGAAGAGATGCAATGCTCTCTACACTATAACCCATGTTGAATTTGATACCGTCTTTTTCCATCTTCTTGCGGAGGCGCTTAGCGAGGTCCTTGTCTATCATAGGCAGACATTCCTTGAGGAATTCATAGACTTCCACCTCTACACCCATACGATGAAAGATGGCGGCAAACTCCATGCCTATCACGCCTGCTCCTACTACGGCAAGGCGCTTGGGGAGCGACTTTAGTTGTAGCAGTTGGGTAGATGTCATCACTTCTGGTCTGTCGATGTCGCTGATGGGTGGCATCTTGGCGCTGCTGCCAGTAGCGATGATGATGTTGTCGGTGCTATAGGTCTCTGTTCCTGCCTCTACAGTGCCGGGGGCGGTGATACGGGCATGGGCCTTGACCATTGTGACATGGGGCTGCGACATGAGTATCTCCACTCCCTGACGCAGCTGTGCGCTAACTTCCTCCTTTCGTAGCATGGCCTGCTCAAATGGGGTGCCTTTGAGGGAGTCGTGAACCAGGCATTTGGTGGGTATACATCCCTCGTTAAGGCACGTTCCTCCGGCCTGACGGTCTTCAAAGATGATGACTTCCAGTCCGTGCTGTGCTGCATATTGGGCGGCCCGGTAACCTCCGGGGCCGCTTCCAATGATAATCAGATCAGTCTTTGTCATTGACCAATTGTTTATAGGTGAGTATAGGATGCTTGGCAGCCAGAACGTCGTCAACACGAGAGATTGGCGCATTGTGGGGAGCTGTCTTCACCACATCTGGGTTTTCCTTGGCTTCCTGTGCAATCTGTCGCATCACGTGGATGAAGCTGTCGATAGTCTGTTTGCTCTCATTCTCTGTGGGCTCAATCATCATAGCCTGATGGAAGAGGAGTGGGAAGTAGATAGTGGGAGCGTGGTAGCCATAATCAAGCAGACGCTTGGCCACATCCATCGTGGTAACATCGGTAGATTTGTCCTTGAGTCCGTCGAATACGAATTCGTGCTTGCAGAGTCCCTCAATGGGTAGCTCGTAGACGTCTTTGAGACTTTCCTTGATGTAGTTGGCATTGAGGGTGGCCAAAGGACCAACCATCTTGACATTCTCGTGACCCAAAGTAAGTATATAGGTATAGGCGCGCAGAATCACTCCGAAGTTTCCAAGCCATGCTCCTACATGGTTGTGGCTATCGTTTGTAACAGTGAACTTGTCGCCATGCTTAACCACGTGGGGCGAGGGAAGGTATTGCTCCAGTCCGCTGCGCACACCAACGGGGCCGCTTCCCGGACCACCGCCTCCATGGGGCGTAGAGAATGTCTTGTGGAGATTGATGTGCATAACGTCAAATCCCATATCTCCAGGGCGGCATGCACCGAGCATGGGATTGAGGTTGGCTCCATCATAGTACATCAGTGCACCGCAGTCGTGTACCAGTTTCGCAATCTCAGGTATCTTTGTTTCAAAAAGACCAAGTGTGTTGGGATTGGTCATCATCATTGCAGCAATGTCATCTCCCAATAGTGGCTTGAGGTCTTCCACGTCAACCACGCCTTCGGCTGTACTCTTGACTTCCACAATCTCCAGTCCGCATACAGCTGCTGATGCAGGGTTAGTACCATGGGCTGAGTCGGGCACGATTACCTTCTTGCGCTTGGTATCACCACGTTGCTGGTGATAGTTGCTGATAATCATCAGTCCGGTGAGCTCTCCGTGAGCACCGGCAAAGGGATTCAGAGTGAAGTCAGCCAATCCGGTAAGTTCGGCAAGCGACTGCTGTAGGTTGTATTCTACCTCGAGGGCTCCCTGGCAGCTATCTGTAGACTGGGCGGGATGGAGGTTGGCAAACTGTGGGAGGTTGGCTATTTCCTCATTGATGCATGGATTGTACTTCATCGTACAACTGCCGAGAGGATAGAAACCATTGTTGACGCCAAAGTTGTTGCCGCTAAGATTTGTGTAGTGTCTTACAACGGTCAGTTCGTCACACTCGGGCAATTCTGCATCGTGCTGACGGCGCTGGCTGTCAGGGAGTGCATGATGGCCGAAGTGGTTGCGGGGCAGGCTGTAGCCTCGGGTGCCGGGGCGTGACAGCTCAAATATGAGGTTTCCGTATAATCTACTGTTCATGACACAAACTAATTAAAAGGTCAACTTCTTCTTTGGTGCGTTTCTCCGTTACGGCCATCATGATGGTATGGTCACCGATTTTGATACCTCCCAAAATGCCATTTGCTTCGAGTCTGTTCAGGAGTTGGTCTACATCTCCCTTGTAATCGATGCAGAACTCATTGAAGAAAGGCTGGTCGAAAGTGGGGGAGAAGCTATCGCTCTTGAGCAGATTGTCGTAGAGATAGTGGGCTGCGTCATAGGAGAGTTGGGCAGCTTCTTTCAGACCTTCCTTGCCCATCAAGCTCATGTAAATGGTCACAAAGAGAGCCATGAGTGACTCGTTGCTGCAAATGTTGCTGGTGGCTTTCTGACGGCGTATGTGTTGCTCGCGAGCCTGCAATGTGAGTACGAAGGCGCGTCGTCCGTCGTGGTCGGTGGTCTTGCCAACGATGCGTCCCGGCATCTTGCGCATCATCTTCTCTGTACAGCACATGTAGCCTACCGAGGGGCCTCCGTAGGTCATTGGAATACCGAGTGACTGTCCGTCGCCTACAGCAATGTCTGCGCCCCATTCTCCTGGGGTCTTGAGGAGGGCCAGGTCGGCTGCAATACTGTTGATGATGAAGAGGGCTTTATGGTCGTGACAGAGGTCTGCCATACCTGTAAAGTCTTCGATGATGCCATATCGGTTGGGCTGCTGTACTACAACTCCTGCCACGGGAGCTTCGTCAACGAGCGAAGCAAGGGCTTGGTGTGAGGTCACTCCGTCTTGAGCGGGAATCGTAACCAGTTCCACTCCGTGGTAATGGGCATAGGTGTCCACTACACTGCGAGTTTTGGGGTCGAGTGTCTCAGATACGAGCACACGGTTAGACTTCTTGCTCGAAGCGTTGGCCATGAGTACAGCTTCCGCTGTAGCAGTGGTGCCGTCATACATTGATGCGTTGGAGATTTCCATTCCGGTGAGTTCGCTCATCATCGATTGGTATTCGAAGATGTAGTGGAGGGTACCTTGTGAAATCTCGGCCTGGTAGGGGGTGTAGCTTGTAAGAAACTCGGAGCGTGCTATCAGTGAAGGAATGGCCGACGGGGTGTAGTGGTCATAGATTCCGGCTCCGGCAAAGCATACAAGCTGCTTGTTGTTCTGTGCCAACTTGCCTATAAACTGGCGTACTTCTACCTCGCTCATTGCGTCGGGCAGTCGGTATTCGCCTTTATAGCGTATTTCGTCGGGCACTTCCGCATAGAGGTCATCCAGCGAGCCCGCGCCTATCTTGGCCAGCATTTCGCGGATGTCTTCCTCTGTCTGTGGAAAATATTTGTATGCCATAACTTGAATGGTTGTGTCAGTGTGATTAAACCTTTTATTTGGTCATTTCAGCGTAGGCCTTGGCGTCCATAAGATTGTCGAGTTCCGATGGGTCGCTGAGCTTTACTTTTATAATCCAGTTGCCGAAGGCATCTTCGTTGATTTTCTCGGGTTGGTCTTCGAGCTCTTCGTTAACTTCTACCACAGTTCCGCTGACGGGGGAGAGCAAATCAGAAGCAGCTTTGACGCTTTCTACAGCACCAAATTCTTCGCCGGCAGTCACTTCGTCGTCAACTTCGGGCATATCTACATATACTACGTTGCCCAATTCGTGCTGAGCATAGTCTGTGATGCCTACGTAGCCGAATTCGCCTTCTACTTTTACATACTCGTGTGACTCTGCATAATAGAGTCCTTCCATTACTGTTGCCATAGTTTTATTCTTTAATAGTGATTATTGATTTTTGTGTTGTTGGGGTGGGGTGGTTATGCCTTGTGGTAGTGCTTCTCGTAGAACTTCTTCTTGACAACCTTACCAGGGAAGGTTTTCTTGCGTATCTGAACTTCTACGGTGTCACCCATCTGGATGCTGCTGTCGACAAGAGCTACGGCGCAACTCTTATCAACGGAAATCAGTCGGTAGCCTGTAGTCACTTCGCCTACTTCCACACCATCTTTGAGCACCTTGTAGCCATGTCGGGGCACGGCGTGTCCCTCGAGTTCTATTCCGCGAAGACGCTTACTTACTCCTTCGGCTTTCTGTTGTGCCAGGGCTTCGCGACCAATGAATTCTTCTTTGTCGAGTTTGCAGAACATGGAAAGGCCGGCCATGACGGGAGAGATGTCCTGACTGAGCTCGTCACCGTAGAGAGGCAGTCCAACCTCGAAGCGCAGTGTGTCGCGACAACCCAGTCCGCAAGGTTTGCACTGGCCACTTTCAATCAGTTTGTCCCATGCCTGACGTATATAGTCGTGGCTTCCATAGATCTCAAATCCGTCTTCGCCAGTATATCCAGTACGTGATACGATAATCTCTTCTCCATCAGCCAGGGTAATGGTCTTGACGGTGTAGAAAACGAGGTCATTGCAGTCGAGGCCCAGAATGTCGAGCATCACCTGTGGCGATTTAGGACCTTGCACGGCCAGCTGGCCATAACGGTCAGAGCAGTGGTCGAGCGTGATGTCAAATCCCTCGGCGTGGCCTTTCATCCATTCCACATCTTTGTCAATGTTGGCAGCATTGATGACGATGAAATAGTCTTGATGTCCCATCTTGTAGACGAGCAGGTCATCTACGGTGCCACCGTTGGGGTAGCACATCATGCCATAGTATATTTTGCCCTGTGGGGCGTCCTTGATGTCGTTGGTGAATATGTGGTTTACATATTTTTCGGCGTCTGGACCGCTTACGCGTACTTCGCCCATGTGTGACACATCGAATACACCGCAGTGTTGTCTTACTGCCTGATGCTCATCGATGATGGAGCTGTACTGTATCGGCATGTCAAAACCGCCGAAGGGAGAGATGAGTGCGCCCAGCGCTACATGTTTGTCATAGAGACACGTTTTCTTGTTTTCCATATCTTGTCTGTTAATGTTATTAGTCTGCAATTCCGATAAACTGAGGGTCAAGGTATTCGAGCTCTATCTCTCTCACCTTTTCGCGGTCATGCTCTGTCAGCGTATAGGTCGTTTGGCAGAGGTGCTGGCGTATCTTTGCGCGTATATCTGCAAAGGGGAGTGGAGTATAGTCTTTAAGCAGGCAGATGCGTTGACGTACACTCTCTACTCCATGACGGTCGAGCTTCTGCCGTGAGGGGGTAATGGCGTGCATCATATGTTCCATATCTGTATCGTAGAGCAGAGTGCCATGGGCGATGATGCTGCCTGGCAGCCGGTAGATGGCATTGCCCGACACCTTGCGGTTGCCAATCATGATGTCGTTGTGGTCGTTGGGATGAGCGTCGATACCTATTTCCTGCAGAGTGTCGGCTACCATTCGCATATATCTGCTGAACGTATCGGTCACATTGGCGTCAGGAGTTATATAGGAGAGCATCACGTTGCTTTGGTCAGCATAGACACATCCACCTCCGCTCTTGCGGCGGTAAGTTTGTATGCCATTCTCGATACAGTATTCTATATTTACCTCGTTCTGAGGAACCTGATTGCGTCCGAATATTACGGAGGGCTCCACTTGCCACATGAAGAAGCAATCGTCTTGATGTAACAAATGGCGTGCTATATATTCTTCCATGGCGAGATAGAAACTCAGCCGGTGGGTCTGTTCGTCGCCTGTTTCAATATAAGTCATTGTCTATATTTCTATATCTTGTTGTCTATATTCTATATCTTGTTTAATCAGTTGCAAATATAGTAATAAAATGCTGAAAAGAAAAAATAAAATGCTGAAAAGAAAAAGGAAAGTCATGAAAAAAATAAATTAAAGCACGCACTTCACTTTATCTTCATAAATTTGTCACAAATACCAAATATAAACCCAAATGTGAATAGATAGAAAAATAATATAATCGCCATTATGTTAAATAAATATTATGACTGCATGTCCTATTCTTTTCTCGAATACTGCGGAATGGTAGAAAATAACAGTGCTTTCATTTAATACATTCTGTTTGTTTCGCTTCAGTTCTGATTTTTGTTGCTTTGGGCGTAGTAATTATTAATGTGTAGTCTTTTTTAGTGGTTAAACTTTTAGTCGTGTTAGTTTAACTTGATGTCAATATATCATTCCATGTTATCAACGCCCCTGGAATTTTTCGATTAATCAATATGGCCCATCTCGAATTAATTTCCTAACTTGGTATTGTGACTATAGCTGTCGTGGAATTAAAGTTTTTTAATACTTCTCTAAAAATTGGGAGCGAATTGTTTGTATTATTCCCTAAAAGTCCCTACTTTTGCACAATAAAATTGGCATGTGCAATTTTGTACGCCTTTAGATTGTTATAGATTATGTCCATATCCAAGACAAGACAGATGCTGGTAGACGTAGCTCGTCAGCTGTTTGCCAAGAAAGGTATAGCTAACACCACTATGAACGACATTGCAGTCGCTTCAGGCAAAGGTCGCCGAACCCTCTATACATACTTTAATCGTAAAGAGGAAATCTTTTCTGCTGTCATTGAGTCTGAATTGGAGCGTTTGTCTGAAAAACTTGATGAAGTGGCAAACAAGAAGATTCCCCCACAGGAAAAAATCATCGAACTTATATATACACATCTCAGCATGATACGCGAAACGGTTGTACGCAATGGAAATCTGCGTGCAGAATTCTTCCGTAATATATGGATGGTCGAAAAAGTTAGAAAGAATTTTGACGAATACGAGATTGAGCTCTTCCGTAAGGTTTATTCTGATGGTAAGGCTGACGGAGAGTTTGATATAGACAACGTGGATCTGGTCGCAGACATCACGCACTATTGTATCAAAGGACTCGAAGTGCCTTTCATATACGGACGATTAGGCCACGGTCTCAACGTGGAAACAAGCAAGCCGCAGGTGGCAAAGGTGGTATATGGAGCCTTGGGTAAAAGTCGTGAATTCATGGATAAGCGATAGATTATAGGAACATTATAAAATTTACTTTAATATTAGATTAACATGGGATTATTAACAGGTAAAACTGCTCTTATCACAGGAGCAGCACGCGGCATCGGAAAAGCTGTCGCAATGAAATTTGCCACAGAAGGCGCAAACATCGCATTTACCGACCTCGTGCTCAACGACGATATGGCCGCTGGACTCGAAGCAACACGTAAGGAAATCGAAGCTCTGGGCGTAACATGTCGTGCATATGCTGGCAATGCCGCTGATTTCGAGGAGACAGAAAAAGTAGTAAAGCAGATTCATGCCGATTTCGGCAGCATCGACGTATTGGTCAACAATGCTGGTATCACTAAGGATGGACTGATGCTCCGTATGTCGGAAGCTCAGTGGGATGCAGTACTCAATGTAAACCTAAAGTCTGCATTCAACTTCATCCATGCTTGTGCCCCCATTATGTTGCGTCAGCGTGGTGGTTCAATCATCAACATGTCTTCTGTAGTTGGAGTTCATGGTAATGCTGGCCAGTGTAACTACTCTGCCTCAAAGGCGGGTATGATTGGATTGGCAAAGTCAATTGCACAGGAACTTGGACCTAAGGGCGTTCGTGCAAATGCAGTAGCACCAGGTTTCATTGAGACACCTATGACAGCTCAGCTTTCTGAGGATATCCGCAAAGACTGGATGAAGAAGATTCCTCTGCGTCGTGGCGGACAGACCAACGACATTGCTAATGTATGTCTGTTCCTCGCTTCAGACATGTCATCATACGTAAGTGGCCAGGTAATACAGGTTGACGGCGGCATGAATATGTAATGGAAGTAGTATACGAAGACAATCATATCATTATCGTCAACAAGCAGAGTGGCGAGATCGTTCAGGGAGATAAAACCGGCGATCGCCCTCTCTCGGAGACGGTGAAAGAATATATTAAGGTGAAGTACCACAAACCGGGGAACGTATTCCTCGGTGTGGTGCATCGCTTAGATAGACCTGTAAGTGGGTTAGTTGTCTTTGCTAAAACATCTAAGGCTCTTGCACGTCTCAATGAAATGTTCCGCAAGGGAGACGTACACAAAACCTATTGGGCAATAGTGAAAAACACACCAATACAGAGTGAAGCCGAACTGAATAATTGGATAGTGCGTAACGAGAAACAAAATAAAAGCTACGCCTATGATCACGAAGTAAAGAACTCTAAGAATGCCTGTTTGCGGTATTCCGTGCTGGCAAGAACAGACAGATACACCTTGCTTGAAGTGCATCTTATGACTGGAAGGCATCACCAGATAAGATGTCAGCTGAGCCATATGGGCTGCCCTATCAAGGGCGACCTGAAATATGGTTTTCCGCGATCTAACCCTGATGGCAGCATTTCCCTCATGGCCAAGCGTATTGAGTTTGTTCATCCGGTATCTAAAGATACAATACAGGTGGAAGCCCCTACCCCATCTGATGCTTTGTGGAAGGCATTGGCCGAAAGCATTTGATCAAGAATGTCGTTATAGGCTAACGCTTTAGCCGTTTGTACTGTTCCAACAGAGCTGCACGTGGTACACCGTGGACTACCATCCAATCAAGATCGGCTTTGGCAGCATCTAATTTACCCAAGCGGATATACAAATCTATACGATTCAGACGGTAATCAGTGTTGCCCGGAGATTTCTTCAATGCCATCGTGTAATCGTCTAATGCTAAATCATACATTCCTCGCTCAATTTCCATACCGCCTCGGGCAGCATACGCAAGTGCACTGTCGGGATATTGGCTAACAAGGCGATTAATTTGGTCAAGGGCCAGCGTGTATCTTTTGTCCTTTTGATTGAGAAGGGCTAAGCCGAGTTGCGCTTCAAAGTTTCCGGGTACAAGTAGAAGTAGGTTTTCATAGTCCATACGGGCAAAGTTGTAACGTCTCAACTGCTCGTTGACATATGCCCGGTAGTACAGGCCTGCGATATTGGTGGGTTGGAGCGCCAACACCTTATCATAAGCATCTTTGGCATAATTCCACTCACCCAACTCGATATTCCAGGCAGCTTTCTTGAGCAGCAAGTCTATCGAATCGGGATGGAATGCAAGTTCGTTGACGGCAATCTTCAAACTGTCTCGCAGCGGATTGGTCTTTTGTGCATAACCCATGTCGCAGATTATACAAAGGGCAGCCGTCAACAATAGTTTTGATACTTTCATAATTAAAGTTTTATATCTTAGAATGGCATGTCTGGCGGTGGAAACGAATTGTCATCACTCAACGGGTCATTCATGCGACTGCCGATAATTTCCCCGTTGGGACCTTGAGGTTCAGGACCATTCTCGTTTTCTGGGTTTTGAAAGCGTGTAAACTCGCCCTTGAAGGTAAGAAGCACATCACCAGTTGCTCCTTTACGGTGTTTGGCAATGATAATCTGCGCCATTCCATGCAGGTCGCGTCCCTTGTCATCCTGGAAGATATGATAATATTCAGGACGATGTACAAACATTACCATATCCGCATCCTGCTCAATGGCTCCCGATTCACGCAAGTCGCTAAGTTGTGGACGCTTTCCCTCGACTCCTTCACGACCTTCTACAGTACGGTTGAGCTGAGAGAGAGCCAAAATGGGAATGTCCAATTCTTTAGCCAGACCCTTGAGTGACTGCGATATTTTGGCAACCTCCTCTTGACGGCTACCGAAACGCATACCATTTGCGTTCATCAACTGTAGGTAGTCAATCATTATAATCTTCACCCCTTTTTCGCGTACCAATCGCCGAGCTTTGGTTCTTAATTCAAAGATAGACAATCCGGGTGTGTCATCGATATAGATAGGTGAACCCTGGAGTTTTCGTATGTCCTTGTCAAGACGCTCCCACTCGTCATGGGACAATTGACCGTTAAGCATTTTGCTGCCCGAAATGGAGCAAACGTTGGAAATAAGGCGGTTGACAAGCTGGACATTGCTCATTTCAAGTGAGAAGAAAGCAATGGGGAATTTATAGTCTACAGCAATGTTTTTGGCAAGTGACAGAGCGAAAGAAGTTTTACCCATTGCAGGACGTCCGGCTATGATGACAAGGTCTGATTTCTGCCAGCCACTGGTCTTCTCATCAAGTTTGGTATAGCCTGTTGGTACTCCAGTAAGACCTCCTGTGGTTTCGGCGGCCTTCTGAAGCATTTCGATAGCCTTATTGATAACCGGATCAACCTGTACATAGTCCTTCTTCATGTTATTCTGCGACAACTCAAACAGGCTTCCCTCTGCCTCCTGCATCAGTTCGTTGACATCAATGGACTCGTCAAAGGCTTTGGTCTCAATGTTGCCTGCATAAGAAATAAGTTGGCGTGCCAAGAACTTTTGCGCCAGGATATGTGCATGGTATTCAATATGAGCAGACGAAGCCACGTCATGGCTTAACTGGAGTACATACGAGGGACCTCCGATGTCATCAAGAGTGCCTTCGCGTTTTAATTCTTCTATAACTGTAGAGATATCAACAGGATGCTCATCCACATTAAGCGTTTGGATAGCTTGATATATTTTTTGGTTGCGTGGTTCATAAAACGTCTGAGGTTTTAAAAACTCAGAAACTACTGAAAATGCATCTTTGTCTATCATCAAGGCGCCCAATACCAACCTTTCCACATCCAGGGCTTGGGGCTGCAAGTGACCATACGAGGTATCAATTGTTGTCGAAGACGCTTTGCGGCGAGTAGAATTATTATTATCTGCCATAATCAAAAATTTGGGATTGCAAATGTACGAAAAGAATTTGAGCTGACATAACAAGATGTTTCTTTTTAGATAGATTTAACGCTATCGCCATCTATCCTCCCGACCGATATCCTTACTCTGGTTGTTCTTGTAACGCATATGGAAAATCTCCCGAATGTTATGGGCAAAAAAAAGATTGATTGTCTCACGACAACCAATCCTTCTAAACCTTAATAATCTAATACCATGAAAAACACACTGCAAATTTAATAATTATCATATATTTATGCAAGTATTTTTGCGCAAATTTTGTTCTGTTATAACATCTTTTAACCATAATATGGCCATTGTGGTGACATTATTCACAAATTTTACGCTTTCAGCTGTTGCCTGTGCGTTTTTTAACATGAGATTTATGATTTATTTCTTTATTTTATGAAAGGCACCGAAGCGAAGTTCGGTCATCCAGCGACCTTCTCTACGCTGCGTATAAATAGTAAACAGAAAGCCGATACTCTCTGGAGATGCGCCGCCTTTATAGAATTTGTTTCCATTTTCCTCGTAATCGGTGCTGATGCCGTAACCATACTTATGGGCCATTACTCTGGCTATAGAGTCGCGCTGTACAACAGCATGGTGTCTTGCGTGGCGGGCAATGAAGAAGCGAGCCTGATTGAAATGATGGTCATCGCTCTTGTTTTCAAAACCGATAATAATCTTGTTGAACCTGAAGCCACGATAGTCTTTATTCAGAAAGACGATGGCTTCATCGTTAACAATGTCGGGTTGGCCCCACATTGTAATAAAGTGTTCAGTTGCTTCCTTTTTAGAAGTTCCAAAATCTATAGTGACGAAACCTTCTCCTAATGCTTCTGTCAATGGCAGAACGCAAAAGATAAAGGATAAAAGAATCTTGATTATCTTCACTCTTATATGTATATATATAATAATGTATTAAATATAAAGAGGTGGAGAATATTATCTCCACCTCTTTTATAATTAAGAATAATGAATTATTCCTCAACAGCAGCCTGCGCCGCAGCAAGACGGGCTATTGGCACGCGGAAAGGTGAACAGCTGGCGTAGTTGAGGCCAATCTTGGCACAGAACTTAACTGAACTGGGTTCGCCTCCGTGCTCACCGCAGATACCGGTAAGCAGGTTTGGACGTACGGCACGACCCTTTTCTACAGCCATCTTAACCAACTGACCAACACCAGCCTGGTCGAGAACCTGGAAAGGATCGACCTTCAGAATCTTCTTCTCAAGATATACGGGCAAGAAGCTGGCGATGTCATCGCGGCTGTAACCGAAGGTCATCTGAGTAAGGTCGTTAGTACCGAAGCTGAAATACTCAGCCTCCTCAGCAATGCGGTCTGCTATAAGGGCGGCACGAGGAATCTCAATCATTGTACCGATTTCAAAATCAATCTTCTCACCATACTCCTCGAATACTTCGGCAGCGGCTTTGAGGATAACACCCTTCTGCTGCTTAAACTCGTTGAGTGTACCGATAAGAGGTACCATAATCTCTGGCATAGGATTCTTGCCTTCCTTCTTCAGTTCGCAAGCGGCAGAGAGGATGGCACGAGTCTGCATGGCAGTAATCTCTGGGAATGTGATTCCCAGACGGCAACCACGGTGACCAAGCATAGGATTGTTTTCTGCGAGGCTCTCAACGCGACGCTTGATAGCAGAAACATCCACGCCCATTTGTTTTGCCATAACTTCCTGACCAGCACGATCGTGGGGAACGAACTCGTGGAGAGGTGGGTCAAGCAGACGTATGTTGACGGGGCAACCATCCATAGCCTCAAGGATACCCTTGAAGTCTGCCTTCTGATAAGGCAACAGCTTGTCAAGAGCATTCTTGCGTCCCTCGGCACTGTCAGCCAAAATCATTTCACGCATTGCAACGATCTTCTTGTCTTCGAAGAACATGTGCTCAGTACGTGTAAGACCGATACCCTTGGCACCGAATGTGCGGGCTACGGCTGCGTCATGAGGAGTGTCTGCATTGGTGCGAACCTGCAACTTGGTATACTTGTCGCAGAGGTCCATCAGCTCCTTGAAATCTCCGCTGAGCTCAGCTGCCTTGGTGGGAACTTCGCCTGCATAAACCTGACCGGTTGAACCATTGAGAGAGATATAATCACCCTCCTTGTAAACGACTCCGTCGATTTCTACAGTTCTTGTCTTATAATCTACATTGATGCTACCAGCACCAGATACACAGCACTTACCCATACCACGGGCAACTACGGCAGCATGAGAGGTCATACCGCCACGAGCGGTAAGAATACCCTCGGCAGATGCCATACCAGCCAAGTCTTCGGGGCTTGTCTCGATACGAACCATAATTACGCGATGGCCGTCGGCGTGCCACTTCTGTGCATCGTCAGCATGGAATACAATCTGGCCACATGCGGCACCGGGAGAAGCGGGCAGACCCTGGGTGATAACCTTAGCCTTCTGAAGCTCAAGTTTGTCGAATACGGGGTGAAGCAGTTCGTCCAGCTTCTGAGGCTCGCAGCGCATGATGGCTGTCTTCTCGTCAATCATACCCTCGTGCAGCAGGTCGATGGCAATCTTAACCATTGCGGTACCGGTACGCTTGCCGTTACGGGTCTGAAGGAACCACAGCTTGCCCTCCTGAACAGTGAACTCCATATCCTGCATATCGCGATAGTGGTGCTCAAGCATATCCTGGAGTTCATTCAGCTGGTTGTAAATCTCAGGCATAGCCTCTTCCATAGAAGGATATTTGCTGACGCGCTCCTCTTCGCTGATACCTGCACGCTCAGCCCAGCGCTGAGAGCCAATCTTGGTAATCTGCTGAGGAGTACGGATTCCTGCAACAACGTCCTCGCCCTGTGCGTTTACGAGATACTCACCATTGAAGAGATTCTCACCGTTTCCGGCATCGCGGCTGAAGCAAACGCCAGTAGCACTGGTTTCACCCATATTACCGAATACCATGGCCATAACGCTAACAGCGGTACCCCACTCGTCTGGAATTCCTTCCATCTTGCGGTACAGGATAGCACGCTCGTTCATCCAGCTGCGGAATACTGCGCAGATGGCACCCCAAAGCTGCTCGATAGGATCATCGGGGAAATCTTTGCCAGTACGTTCCTTGATAGCGGTCTTGAACAGTTCAACCAGCTTCTTCAGTTCCTCTACAGATAAGTCCTTGTCGAGCTTGATACCACGTTCAGCCTTTACGCTTTCAATAATTTCCTCGAATGGGTCGATGTCTTCCTTGTTTACGGGCTTCATCTCGAGAACTACGTCACCGTACATCTGTACGAAGCGACGATATGAGTCATATACGAAATGAGGGTTGTTGGTCTTGCGAACCAAACCTTCTGCTACCTCGTCATTAAGACCCAGGTTGAGGATGGTGTCCATCATACCAGGCATAGATGCGCGGGCGCCAGAACGTACACTTACCAACAAAGGATTCTGGACGTCACCAAATTTGGAGTTCATCAGCTTTTCGATGTGCTTGACAGCAGCTGTTACTTCATCGTTCAGGATTTCCTTGATTTTCTCCTGGCCCACCTCGTAATATTCATTACAGCAACCAGTGGTAATTGTGAAACCGGGAGGAACTGGAACTCCGATAAGGTTCATCTCGGCAAGGTTAGCGCCCTTGCCGCCGAGTTCCTCTCTCATTTTTGCATTACCTTCGGCTTTACCATTGCCAAAAGTATAGACTCTTTGCTCACTCATATTATCAAATTTATTCAAAAATTATTTAGTTTTTCTATTATTGCAAAGTTACTTCATTTTTAGAATATCTCCAAGTAAATTATTGAAAAATTGACATGTGGAGTTTACATTTTATGTTTTTTGGTTTGGGCAGCATATTTTCTGCAAAAATTATTAACAAATACCTAATTTATTTGTAACTTTGCCCTTAAAAAGAATTATGACCCGTAAGCGTAAACCCTTACCCATGTTGGAAAACGTGACCATCGAAGCTGTGGCAGCCGAAGGCAAGTGTGTTGCCCATGTCAATGAGATGGCCGTATTCGTACCCTTTGTAGTACCTGGCGACATTGTTGATTTGCAGGTAAAAAAGAAGAAACACAAATATTGCGAAGCCGAGGCTGTCAGATTTATTAAATACAGTGCATTGCGCACCCAGCCCATGTGCGACCATTTCGGCATTTGCGGAGGTTGTAAGTGGCAGAATCTTTTGTATTCGGAGCAGCTAAAAGCCAAGCAACAGCAGGTCTATGACCAACTCTCGCGTATCGGGAAAGTTGAATTGCCCGAGTTTATGACCATTCTGGGTTCAGAAAAAACATGCGAATATCGCAATAAACTTGAATTTGGCTGCGCTAACAAGCGTTGGTACACCAAAGAGGAGGTAGCTGCATTGCCTCCAAGGACCGAAGATGGCCCAAGCAACTTGAGCGAACCGGCAATTGGATTTCATATTACTGGCGCTTTTGATAAGATTTATCCCATCTCCAAGTGTCATCTGATGGATGACTTGCACAATCAGATACGCAATGAGATACGCGATTTCACGCTTGCCCATGGTTATACCTATTATGATATACGTAATCAGGTAGGATTGCTGCGCGACATGGTTTTCCGCAACTCCAATACCGGCGAATGGATGCTTATTCTGCAGTTCCATTACGATGAGGAGGGCGACGAGCAGAAAGCCCTCTTACTGCTCAATCATATTGCAGACAAGTTCCCTCAACTTACATCCATATTCTATGTAGACAACCAGAAAGGCAACGATACGTTCAACGATTTGGAACTGACGCTGTTCAAGGGAAAGGACTTCATTTATGAAGCCATGGAAGACCTCAAGTTCAAGGTAGGCCCCAAGAGTTTCTATCAGACCAATACCGATCAGGCTTATCACCTCTACTGTGTAGCCCGTGACTTTGCCCAATTGTCTGGTAACGAGCTCGTTTACGACTTGTACACGGGAACGGGAACCATTGCCAACTTCGTAGCCAGACGTGCCCGCAAGGTGGTCGGCATCGAGTATGTTCCCGAGGCGATTGCCGATGCAAAGGTCAATAGCAAAATCAACAATATCGACAATACATTGTTCTATGCCGGTGACATGAAGGACATCCTTACCGATGACTTCGTCAAGGAGCATGGACGTCCAGATGTGATTATCACCGACCCCCCACGCGCAGGAATGCATCCTGATGTGGTAAATGTGATCCTTAACGCGTCGCCCGAACGCATTGTATATGTGAGCTGTAACCCTGCAACGCAGGCAAGGGACTTGGCGTTGATGGATGCTGAATATAAAGTGGCCAAAGTTCAGCCTGTGGACATGTTCCCCCATACGCCACATGTAGAGAATGTTGTTCTGCTGGTCAAGCGCACTTCTGAGAATAATAACTAAAATACGTAATATAAAATGAAGAAATCAATAATGCTGGCTATGGTTTTGATGACCGCCTTTGCCAGCTATGCGCAGAACAAACCTGCTTCTTGGATTAACAATGTAAAGCTATCGGGTTATGGCATCGTACAATACCAAAGTAGCAGCAAAGTTAATGACAAGTCCAACTCTTTCAACTTGAGATTGGCACGTGTAAGCCTCGATGGCCGTATACTTGATGACTTTTATTGGAAAGCCCAAATTCAGTTTAATGGCAACACCACGGATCTTGGCAATTCTCCCCGTGTCGTTGACCTTTTTGCGGAGTGGCAGAAATATGGTTACTTCAAGATAAAGGCAGGACAGTTCAAGCGTCCATTCTCTTTTGAGAATCCCATGCACCCAGTAGACCAAGGGTTCATGAGCTACAGCCAGATTACCTCCTCCATCGCAGGTTTCAATGACCGTGCTGGTGCCCACGCCAGCAACGGCCGCGATATCGGTGTCCAGTTGCAGGGCGATTTCCTGCCCAATGCCAACGGCCGCAACCTGCTTCATTACCAGGTAGGTGTATTCAATGGACAGGGTATCAACGTTAAAGATGTAGATCAGCGCAAAGACATCATCGGTGGAGTTTGGGTTATGCCTGTTGCAGGTATGAGAATCGGTGCTTTTGGTTGGACTGGCTCGTATGCCCGCAAACGCACAGTTGATACTGACCACGGTAAAGTCACAGAGATTTTGAGTTTGCCCCAACGCAGATATGCCTTTTCTGCAGAATATGTAACCAACGACTGGACATTCCGCTCTGAGTATGCCCACAGTACAGGCTTGGCTTTCAAGACACGCTATCAGAAGCCGGAGAATGCTACCGACTTCGAGCTTAGCAAGAACGGTGACAAGGCGCAAGGTGTCTACGCTCTGGTTATTGCCCCAATTATCAAGAAGAAGATGCACGCCAAAGCCCGTTATGATATGTATCAGCCCTCAGGCGATGCCTCCAAGCAGAAGACATTCTATGAGGTGGGCCTGGACTATGAGTTCTGCCGCAATCTCAAGTTGAGTGGAGAATATGCGTTTGTCAATGACCGCAGTCTGACCAAACATAATTATAATATGGTAGATGTAGAACTGGCTTTCCGTTTCTAAAGCCATCATTCCTATCATCCCGACCAGGAGGAAAGCATCGTTTGTTTTCCTCCTGTTTGTTTTCTTTCACCACTACCCTATTCTTCCTCTCGTTGTTCCTTGTGTCGAGGCTCACGCCCGGTTGGCTCATTTAGCCTGGCACCATGCCATACCAGTCGTTTCTTGTCGACATGTGACAGGTTGGCTATCTGGGGCAAATTGCGAGGCATGAAATGGCTAATGCAAACTGTGATTCAGATAATTCCAAACTTGAAATATCTGTTTTGTATTTTGAAGTCATTTAGTATTTGGCCCCTGGATAATTGTGGGTTACGGTTACACTTATAGCCTTCATGCGGGAATTAGTATTGTTAAAAAATAGCAAAACAATCACTTTTGCCTTTGATTTGTTTGCTAAATCAATTATATTATCTACTTTTGTAATCTAATACATTTAGACTTAGACAAAACTACCAATAACACATAAAAACTTTATACATGACTACGAATAACAATAGACATCATATCCATCATCACGAGCATTTGGATGAAGCCGAGATCTATAAAAGAAAGAACTTGAGTGCTGCTCAGCGCCGCAAGAAGTTAGCTAAAATTCTGTTTAGAGTCTTATGCGTGATAGCTGTCGCCATCACCTGTCTTGTCATCTACGTATATACTCATTAAGCAAGCATCTATCTTTGCCCTGTAGATATAATTAAAGGCTGATTTCTATACGTTTAGAAATCAGCCTTTAATAGTAAATAATCTATCTGCCTATGCTGTCATTTCCTTCAGCTTCTTGAGCAATGCAAACATTACCAATGCGCTGACGAGACAAAGCGCGATGAGGATACCCCAGTTGTACATCAGTGGTATTCTGTTCCACAACATAGATGGGATTGAGCTCAGGTAGTTACCAATGGCTGTGGCAACAAACCATCCACCCATCATAAGGCCCTTATACTTAGGAGGTGCAACCTTGGAAACAAATGAGATGCCCATAGGCGACAGCAACAGCTCTGCCAGTGTAAGGGTAAAGTAGGTAGAGATGAGCCATCCTGGAGACAGTATGCTCTGGGTCTTGTCGCCCAATGACATCGGCGAAATAAGGTCGGTAGATGCCATGGTGATGACGCCAAATCCAAGAGCGGCCACAAGCATACCCCATGCGATACGGGTTGGCGCGCTAACCTCTTTGCCCTTGTTGGCAAGAGCGCCGAAGAATGCCATGCTGAATGGGGTGAGTGCTACTACGAAGAAAGGATTGAACTGCTGGAAGTCTGATGGCTGTGCGTATGTAGGATTGTCCATTACTGCATAGAGAGCGTAGGCTCCAGAGAGCAGCAGAACGGTAGCGACACCACAGATAGCACGACTGCGAGTAGACTTGGATTGGAATGTTGCAAAACCGGTATAAACAGAGATGGCGATAAGAGCCAGACTGAAGATGTTGAATCCGATGCGCATAGTGCCGCTAACAGTCAGGTCGGTATACTTCTTCGCAAAGAATGTAAGAGCCGAACCGTTCTGGTGGAATGCCATCCAGAAGAAGATAACCACGGCAAAGACGAGCAGCAATGCCACGATGCGGTCTTTGGTCTGCTTGGGGGTCAACTCCTCTACGGCTACAGCCTGCTCCTTGGCCTGCTTGGCAGTGACATCGGCATGCTTGAACCATCCGCGGAAGGCGAAATAGATGACTGCTGACAGAATCAGAGATACACAGGCTACACCAAAGCAAAGACCGTATGCGCCAGAGAGGGCCTGGAGATAACTGGGGTCAGTGCTTGCTGCGTCATATTGGAAGCCATAGTGAGACAGATATACGTTGGTAATCCATTTAGCCATTGAGGGGGCAAACATTGCACCGATATTGATAGCCATATAGAAAAGGCTGAAGGCCGAATCACGACGTGATGAGTACTTGGGGTCGTCGTAGAGGTTACCTACCAATACCTGGAGATTGCCTTTGAACAAGCCGGTACCCAATGACACGCAAGCCAGTCCGCCAAACATGGAAATCTGTCCGATAGTATCGGCCTCTGTGGGGATGGCAAGACCCAGATAGCCGAGGAACATTGTGGCAAAACCAATGGTTACGCACTTGCCATAGCCAATCTTGTCGGCTATCATACCGCCAAAGAGCGGAGCAAAATAAACTACTGCCAGGAATATGGCATAAACCTGTCCGGCTTGTGACTCTGTCCATCCGAACTTAGCCTGCATAAACAGGGCAAAGATGGCAAGCATGGTGTAATAACCGAATCGCTCGCCAGTGTTGGCAAGAGCCAACGCATAAAGACCTTTAGGTTGTCCTTCAAACATAATTATTATTTTTTGGTTTTGGTTATATCAAACAGATAAGCAGCCTTGATGATTATATTGCCAAAGTTGGAGCTGCCAAAGTAATCGCGCTTGGAGTCGCCGTATATGTTGCCGAGTCCATAGTAGTATCGGGCCTCTACCAGGAAATGTCCTACCTTGGGTACGGTGTACTCCATGCCTGCTCCGACGGCAATGCCATAATCAAACTTGTTTTCTACGGCCATTGTGTCTTGTGCAACAACAGTGGAAACACGGTCATCCATATTGCAATCCTTAACATTAAAGTTGCTTTTGGTCTTCTCGCTGAGGTAGAAACCAAATTGTGGACCCAAATTCACAAAGAAACTGACGCCCTTGTATTCCTTTCCCCATGCCAAATGGGCCAATATGGGGACCTGTACATAGTTGATCGTACGGCTATAGTTTTCTGCCAATCCTGTGACGGGATTGATTACAGCCTGGTTGTTGATGTCGAGAATATCCTCCTTCCATCCCAACTGCGAATAGTTGACCTCCGCATATACTGAAGCAATGGTCTTGAAATATTTTTCGCATACATAGCGTATGGACAAACCACCTGTAAGGCCGCCATGATAACCTTGAGTCACCTTAGGGGTAAAACTGACATTGCTCAGGATATATCCGCCATTGACGCCCAATGTGAAATCGTTCCGATGTTCGCCTATCTGCGACATGACGGAAAGAAACGGCATCATGGCTAAACTTAAAATCAAATATAACTTCTTCATTAATATGTTATAGATTCTATCGTTTGGTCGTTTTTATAGTGAATTAACTGGAAACAGGCATTCTCCATACCTCCGTTAGTGTTCTTGTCAAAGTACAACTGGGTCTGAACGGGTTTCATGACTTGTTGCTTTTTTGTTCCGGAAAAGCTCTGTCCGTATTTGTGCAATCCATTGATGAAATATATGGCATGGTCGTAACCGGTCAAGGCAAACTTGGGGAGTGCCTGGATGGTCTCGGTCTTGAACCACTGTCGATAAAGGGCTTCTATCTGCTGGGTCGATTCGGACAAAGGATTGTAATAGAAAGTGGTAGGGATATATGCATCAAACTGATAATAATTGGCAAGATTGTATTTGGTGTACATAAGCCACTCAGTATAGCCAAAGACGGAAATCTGGACATTGGGTGCTGTCATCTTCAGACCATTGAGTTTGGCAAAAACAACATTAAGTTCTGGAGACCGTCCCGAATTAAGTACAACTACATTGGGGAGAGTACGGCTGAATGCCTTACCGAACTGCTGTTCAGATGATTTGATATTGGTAATGCTGTACTTGATGCCTTTGCTATCCAGCTGCTTTCTCAAACCGAATGTGAAAATGCCCTTCTTGCTGGTGCTGTCATTGCAATCTACAAAAATGGCGTGGTGCTTGGGGAAACGTTCCATAAAGGCATAGATAGCCTTCTCGTTGAGACGCTCGGGCGACTGGTAAACTTGGAAAATCTGGCTATTGTGTTTCACCTCGTCGCCAGTGATGGAAAATGGGATAACCATCTTAATCTTATATGTCTTGCAGAATTCGGCAAGATACTTGACCTGATTGGAATACAGCGGGCCAAAGATGATATCACAATTCTGGGCGCCCTTGTCGAGCAAAGTCTGGCGTATATCCGCATCTATCGGAACATTCCATGCGTGGATATCAACTGAGATATTTTGGGCTTTCATCTGCTCGCATGCCAAAAGGAAACCTCGGTAATACTCAGTCATGCGTTTTCCGTCGCCATCAACATTGTGCAGAGGCAGCATCATGCCTATTCTAATGGCTCTCGAGCGTATATCGATGTCTTTCTCTGTGCTCTTCTTGGATGGCTGCTGTACCTCTTTGGGCTGTGATACAAAGGGGATGAACACAATGTCACCCTTCTTCAATTGATAGCCGTCCTTCTTCATGTCAGGATTGGCCTCCATCAGCTGGTCAACGGTGATGCCGTATTTATGGGCAATGCCATAGATGGTATCTTTCTTCTTGGCCTTGTACAAGTCTTGCCAATTGCTTATCTGGGCATCGCAGACGGCACACGCCATAAGGAGCATGGGCAACAAAATATAGCGTAACAAACGTTTATTCATTATCTTTATGATTATTTCCATTTGCAAAAATACAAAAAAACTATTACTTCACTCCCAAAACTCTAAACTTTTTGTTAACTTTGCTATCTATTTTTAAGTTCATACACAATGAAGATAGCAAAATTAGTTTTTTTATTGCTAACACTTGGCATATTTGGTCCCGTCTATGCTACACCAGGAATGCCATCAATCGCCCCTTCGGTTGTATTTACAGATGCTGCTGGCAACGAGAGTACGGATAGTTATTTCTCCGGTTCGGCGCCTATAAAAGCGACCTTCAAGCTCAACCCCTCTGATGCGGACGGATGGACGGCGCATTACGAATGGCGCTTCTTCAAAGAAGGCAAAGAGAATGAGCCATATCTTGTGAGATATGAAGAAGATACAGAATACATATTTGCCGAATCGGGAGTCAATCATGTGGTATGCTACACGGTGTTTACCCTCGGGACAGACACGGTCAGATACGAAGCTGACTATTGGCGTGAGGCTCGCTTCACGGTAACCGTCTACGAAAGCAAACTCGAATTTCCAAACGCTTTCTCTCCCAATGGAGATGGTATAAATGATATCTATCGCGCCAAGCCTGGGTATCAGAGTATTGTAGAGTTTAAGGCCATTATCATCAACCGTTGGGGCCAGAAACTGTATGAATGGAACGATCTGGCAGGTGGCTGGGACGGCACATTCAAAGGAAAGGATATGAAAACCGGAACATACTACTGCGTCGTCAAGGCACGTGGTGCAGACGGCCGCGTATTCAATATCAAGAAGGATGTAAATCTCATGCGTGATTACATCGAAACCGAACATTAAAGAAGATATCTTCAGACCGATGAAAGTTAAGAAAGAAACTATAAATGTATGGGGGGCACGCGTGCACAATCTCAAGGATGTGGATGTCACAATTCCTCGCAACTCACTCACAGTAATAACAGGTTTGTCGGGTTCTGGCAAGTCTTCGTTGGCCTTTGATACCATATATGCAGAGGGTCAGCGGCGATATATCGAAACCTTTTCGGCATACGCACGCAATTTTTTGGGCAATATAGAGCGCCCCGACGTGGATAAAATTACCGGTTTAAGCCCTGTAATCAGCATTGAACAAAAGACCACCAACAAGAATCCCCGCTCAACGGTCGGAACTACTACCGAAATATACGATTATCTGCGTCTGCTCTATGCAAGGGCTGGTACGGCATATAGTTATTTGTCGGGAGAGAAAATGGTAAAATATACAGAGGAGCAGGTGATGGAAATGATATTCGAACAGTATATCGACCATCGCATCTTCATCCTCGCCCCCTTGGTCCGTCAACGCAAAGGACATTATCGCGAACTCTTTGAAAGCATGCGGCGTAAAGGATACCTCTATATACGCGTAGATGGAGAGATAAAGGAGATTGAGCGTGGCATGAAGGTTGACCGATACAAGAATCATAACATCGAGGTGGTTGTCGACAAACTGAAAGTACGTGGTAAAGACGACGAACGGCTCAAGAAAAGTGTGCAGATAGCGATGCGCCAAGGCGACGGCACGCTAATGATTTTTGACGAACACGATAATAGCATCAAGAATTACTCCAAGCGTCTTATGGACCCTGTAACCGGGTTGTCGTATGGTGAACCGGCTCCAAATATCTTTTCGTTTAATTCTCCTGAAGGCGCCTGCCCGCGATGCAAAGGTTTGGGTGTGGTCAACGAAATAGATTTAAACAAGGTAATACCCGATGACAAGCTGTCTATCCGTGATGGAGCAATATCTCCCTTGGGCAAATATAAGAACCAAATGGTATTTTGGCAGATTGATGCTATCCTGCAAAAATACGACTGTAACTTGAAGACGCCCGTATGTGATGTCCCACAGGAAGCCATGGACGAAATTCTCTATGGAACAATGGAAAACCTGAAAATTCCTAAAGAAGTGGTTCATACATCAAGTGATTACTTTGTCACCTTTGATGGTATCATCAAATACTTGCGTGACATCATGGATAATGATGACACATCGGCAGGACAAAAGTGGGCTGAACAGTTCCTGGCCACAAACGTATGTCCCGAGTGCCATGGATTAAGACTCAAAAGGGAATCCCTCTCATACAAGATTGGCGACCAGAATATCTCTGAAGTCGCCAATCTGGATTTGAATGAATTGGCAGAGTGGCTATCTAATATGGCTGAGGGCCTGTCGACAAATCAAAAAATAATAGCCAGCGAAATAATAAAAGAACTACGTACACGTGTTGGTTTTTTATTAAATGTGGGCCTTGACTATCTGTCGCTTAATCGTCAGTCGGCAACCCTCTCAGGTGGAGAAAGCCAGCGCATAAGGCTGGCCACGCAAATCGGAACAAGGCTTGTCAATGTTCTGTATATCCTTGATGAGCCAAGTATCGGCCTTCATCAGCGTGATAATCAGCGGCTCATCAATTCGCTTAAAGAACTGCGTGACCTGGGGAATACTGTAATCGTAGTCGAGCATGATGAAGATATGATGAGAGCGGCTGATTGGATAATTGACATCGGTCCCAAAGCTGGGCGAAAGGGTGGCCAAGTGGTGTTTCAGGGTACGCCCGAAGAAATGCTTCACCGCGATACAATCACGGCCAATTATCTGAATGGAATCCAGAGTATACAGATACCTGCTCAACGTCGTCGGCCTAATGGCAAGGCGATGGTATTGCACGGATGTACTGGCAACAATCTGAAAAATGTTGATGTCGAGTTCCCTCTTGGTGTCCTTACAGTTGTTACCGGTGTCAGTGGTTCCGGTAAATCTACACTGGTAAACGAGACTCTTCAACCCATATTGGCGCATCACTTTTATCGGGCATTAAAGAAGCCTATGCCCTGCTCTTCTATTGAAGGGTTGGAATACCTGGACAAAGTGGTAACCGTAGACCAAAGCCCCATTGGTCGTACACCGCGAAGCAACCCAGCGACTTACACCGGTGTATTCTCCGATATCCGCACCTTGTTTGTGGGACTCCCCGAAGCCAAGATTCGTGGTTACAAGCCCGGTCGCTTCTCATTCAATGTCAAAGGCGGCAGATGTGAAACTTGTGGAGGAAATGGATATAAAACAATAGAAATGAACTTCATGCCAGATGTGATGGTGCCATGCGAGACCTGCCATGGCAAGAGGTACAATCGTGAAACTCTAGAGGTAAGATATAAGGGCAAGTCCATTGCAGATGTTTTGGATATGACCATAGGCCAGGCGGTAGAGTTCTTTGAGAACGTTCCATCAATTTTGCCTAAAATCAAGACGCTGCAAGACGTCGGACTGGATTATATCAAGTTGGGACAGTCAAGCACTACCCTCTCTGGTGGAGAGAGCCAGCGTGTTAAACTCGCAACCGAGTTGGCTAAACGGGATACTGGAAAAACTCTGTATATATTGGATGAGCCAACTACCGGATTGCATTTTGAAGACATCCGAATATTAATGAATGTAATAGAGAAACTTGTCGACAAGGGTAATACAGTTATAATTATCGAGCATAATCTTGATGTCATTAAATTGGCTGATTATATAATCGATATGGGTCCTGAAGGTGGTCGAAACGGAGGCAGGGTGCTCGTAACCGGAACTCCCGAACAAGTGGCAGATTGCAAATTAGGATATACTTCAAAATACTTAAAGCTGGCATTGGCAAAATGACAAGTGCTGACCGAATGGGATTTGTGGTCGTTTTTAACACGTTGCATGTGGGGCGTTATAAAAAACGAGCATATATATTTTGTTCTACCCAAGAGTTTTTGTAACTTTGCACACTAAATTATAAATAAGGTATATACAAAAGATGATAACGCTTACCAACCTTGCCATTCAGTTTGGCAAACGAGTATTGTACAAAGACGTCAATATCAAATTTACTCCAGGAAACATTTATGGTGTTATTGGTGCCAATGGTGCCGGCAAGTCAACGCTGTTGCGCGCCATCAGCGGCGATTTGGAGCCCAATAAGGGAACTGTAGAACTTGGTCCTGGTGAACGCCTCAGCGTTCTTGAACAGGACCACTTCAAATATGATGACTACAGCGTAATGGACACTGTACTCATGGGGCATCAGCCCCTTTGGGAAAACATGAAAGAGCGTGAGCGTCTCTACTCTAAGCCGGAAATGACAGAGGAAGATGGCAATAAAGCAGCTGATCTGGAATTGAAGTTTGCTGAAATGAATGGTTGGGAGGCTGAATCTGATGCGGCTCAATTGCTCCAGAACTTGGGCATCAAGGAAAACTTGCACCAAAAGCAGATGGCCGAACTTGCCAATAATGAAAAGGTAAGAGTTATGTTGGCTAAGGCCTTGTTTGGCCATCCTGAGAATCTTCTTCTTGATGAGCCTACCAATGACCTCGATTTGGATACTGTAGAATGGTTGGAAGACTATTTGAGCGAAATCGACGAACGTCAGACAGTCTTAGTCGTATCGCACGACCGTCACTTCCTTGACTCTGTCTCAACTCAGACTATAGACATTGACTTCGGTAAGGTTACCGTTTTCTCTGGTAACTATAGTTTCTGGTATATGAGTTCACAGTTGGCTCTTCGCCAAGCCCAGAACCAGCGCATGAAGGCTGAAGAGAAAAAGAAGCAGTTGGAGGAGTTCATCCGTCGTTTCTCCGCGAACGTGGCCAAAAGCAAGCAGACTACATCACGTAAAAAGATGCTTGAAAAACTTAATGTGGAGGAAATCCGTCCTTCAAGCCGTAAATACCCAGGTATCATTTTCCAGATGGAACGTGAACCCGGAAATCAGATACTCGAAGTCGAGGGACTGAAAGCTACAGACAACGATGGTAACGTGTTGTTTGACAATGTCAGCTTCAATATAGAAAAGGGCCAGAAAGTTGTGTTCTTGTCACGCAATCCGAAGGCAATGACTGCGCTCTTTGAGATTGTAAACGGTAATAAAGAGGCTGATGCAGGTACTTTCAAATGGGGCATCACGATAACAACAGCCTACTTGCCCTTGGACAATACCGAATACTTCCAGAGCGATATGAATTTGGTGGACTGGCTGTCGCAGTACGGACCTGGCAATGAGGTTCAGATGAAGGCCTATTTGGGAAGAATGCTGTTCTCTGGTGAAGAAGTAATGAAGAAGGTAAATGTTCTTTCGGGAGGCGAAAAGATGAGATGTATGATTGCACGCATGCAGTTGCGTAATGCCAACTGTCTCATACTTGACACACCTACCAACCATTTGGACCTTGAGAGTATTCAGGCATTTAACAATAATCTTACTTCGTTCAAGGGAAATATCATTTTCAGTTCACATGACCACGAGTTTATTGAAACTGTAGCTGATCGCATCATTGAACTTACACCTAATGGAATAATAGACAAACTGATGAGCTATGATGAATATATTCATGATGAGCAAATCAAAGAACTCAAGGCAAAACTCTACGCAGAGTAGTGTTTGGCATGCTTTTTGTTATTCCAAAAGTAATAAAAGATAAGTATTATGAGTGAAGTAAAAGAAAACAAAGTTAACGAAGAAACGTCATCAGAGGCTAAAGATACCATCTCTTCTCAGGCTGCTGATGACTCTAAGAATACCTCAACAGAGAGTTCTGAAGAAGATGCAAAAGAATCTTTAGATGCTCTTAATAAGGAACTGGCCGAAACTAAAGACAAATATCTGCGTACCTTGGCCGAATTCGAGAATTATAAGAAACGTACCATCAGAGAGAAAGCTGAATTGATTCTTAATGGTGGAGAAAAGGTTATCACTGCAATTCTTCCTGTTCTTGATGATATGGAAAGAGCTATAACCAATGCTACCAAAATAGAAACTAAAGAGGCTCTTGAAGAAGGCTGGGAACTTATCGACCAGAAGCTGCATAAGACTCTCGAAGGGCTTGGTCTTAAGCGCATTGAAACGGAAAACTCTGATTTTGATGTGGATTTCCATGAAGCTATAGCCAAAGTCCCTGGTATGGGCGATGACAAGAAGGGTAAGGTCGTTGACTGTACCCAGACTGGCTATATGCTGAACGATAAAGTGATACGACATGCCAAAGTTGCTGTTGGCGATTAATACATTATTATATTAACGTATGGCAAAGCGCGACTATTATGAGGTGCTGGGCGTTAGCAAAAACGCAACTGAAAGCGAGATTAAAGCCGCTTATCGTAAGTTGGCTATAAAGTATCACCCCGACAGAAATCCAGATAATGCTGAAGCTGAAGAAAAATTCAAAGAAGCGGCAGAGGCTTATGATGTTCTTCACGATTCACAGAAGAGACAACAATACGACCAGTTCGGATTTAACGCACCTGGTGGCGGATTCGGAAGTGCCGGAGGATTCGGTGGAGGATTCTCTATGGATGATATCTTCTCTATGTTTGGCGATGTGTTTGGAGGACATGCCGGCGGCTTTGGTGGATTCGGTGGAGGTCGTCCGCAATACAGGGGTACTGACTTGAGACTCACTGTAAGGCTTTCGCTTCTGGAGATATCGACAGGCGTAACAAAGAAGTTCAAGGTAAAGAAGGACATTACATGCAGCCATTGCCATGGAACAGGCGCCGCGGATGGAAGTGGCAATACGACTTGTCCGACTTGTCAAGGTCGAGGCTATGTCGTAAAAACAGTTCGTACGATGCTGGGCATGATGCAGACCCAAACGGACTGCCCAACATGTCATGGCGAGGGTTCTGTTATCAAGAATAAATGTAAGGCATGTAACGGCACCGGCGTCGAAAAAGGCGAAGAAGTCGTTGAAATCAACATCCCTGCAGGAGTCGCAGAAGGAATGGTCGTAAATGTCTCTGGTAAAGGAAATGCCGGTCCACATAATGGAATAAACGGCGATATTCAAGTCTACATCAAAGAAGAGGAAAACGATACATTCGTCCGTGACGGTCAAGATGTCATCTATAACCTTCTGCTCGATTTTCCTACAGCTGCACTTGGTGGTGAAGTCTCAATCCCTACTATTGAAGGAAGTAAAGTAAAAATCAAGATTGAGCCTGGTACCCAGCCAGGTAAGACACTGCGCTTGCGCGGGAAGGGACTGCCTCATGTACAAGGATATGGAACAGGTCATGGCGACTTGGTTGTCAATATCAGTGTTTATGTTCCGAAAGGCTTGAGTAAGCAGGAACGCGCTGCAATTGAAAGTATGCGTGACAGTGATAATTTCAAAGGAGACGCAAGTACTAAGAAATCGATTTTTGACAAGTTCAAAAACTATTTCAGTTAAGGTGTTATGAACTATCGGGAAACTGTTAATTATCTATATGAATGCACCCCTGTTTTCGAACATGTGGGTGCATCTGCATATAAAGAAGGTCTGGATAATACTCATGCGCTTGACAAACACTTTGGTCACCCGCATCAGCACTATAAGATTATTCATATTGCGGGAACTAACGGTAAAGGTTCTTGTTCTCATACGCTTGCTGCAATATTGCAAGATATGGGATATAATGTCGGACTATATACATCTCCGCATTTGGTAGATTTCAGAGAACGTATCCGTGTAAATGGCGAAATGATACCCGAAGAGTATGTGGTGGACTTTGTCGAAACAGAAAAGAATTTCTTCACTCCCCTTCATCCTTCGTTTTTCGAGCTAACCACAGCAATGGCCTTTAAGTACTTTGCGGAGAAGCATGTTGATTACGCCGTTGTCGAGGTAGGTCTTGGAGGGCGCCTTGATTGTACAAATATAGTAACTCCAATATTGTCAATCATTACTAATATAAGCAAAGACCATACCCAATTCCTTGGTGAAACATTGCCTCAGATTGCAGCGGAGAAAGCGGGGATAATCAAGCCAAATACGCCTGTCGTCATAGGGGAAGCAATCCCTGAAACGCGTCATGTCTTTGAACACAAAGCAATCGAAACACACTCCAAGATTATTTTTGCAGAAGACGCTTGCGAAGTAGTCTCGGTTGATAAATCTCAGGGTGGTGGTATCTCCTATCAAACGGTTAACTATGGCGTCGTTACGGGTGCTCTGATAGGAGAATATCAAATAAAAAACACAAATACAATCCTATGTGCTATCCGAGAATTAGGCATAACGGATGTTGAGGCTGTGAAGAAAGGATTCCTCAATGTTGTTCAGCTGACTGGCCTCATGGGAAGATGGCAAATATTGTGCAACAAGCCATTGATAGTATGTGATACAGGACATAATGTTGGCGGTTGGAAGTATTTGTCAAAGCAAATTATCCACCAAGAATGTCATCAAAAGCACATTGTATTCGGAATGGTTGATGACAAGGATATTGATTCTGTTATGGAGTTGTTGCCCAAAGATGCTATTTATTATTGGTCCCAGGCAACTACGCATCGAGCTATTCCAAGTCAGGTTGTTGCTCAAAAAGGGCTTGCTCACGGACTTGTTGGTCGTGTTTACGATAGCGTTGAGAGCGCCTATATGGCAGCGCTTGCAAATGCCGTCCCCGATGATTTCGTTTTTATAGGAGGAAGCAGTTATATTGTGTCTGATCTGCTTGCCTGTCTCGCGACACCAAAAGAATAATTGTCTTTTGGTGTCGTTTTCTTTATATATAGCGGTACATTTCGCCAATCGTCTAGTGCCATAGTGCTTTGTTAATTGTTTTTAACGCAACAAACGCGATAATAAATGGCGTGACTTTTGTGGTATTCACTTTTTTTTATTTACTTTGCAAGTACATAAAGTAACTAAAAACTTTTTATGATGAGCACAACAGAAACAGAACACATCTGTGGCCTGAGACGAGAAGACTTTCAGGCCACAATCAATGGAAAGAAGACAGACTTATACTTCCTGAAAAATAATCGTGGCAACGTGGTGGCTATTACCAATTATGGTGGCGCATTGGTTGCAATTATGGTTCCTGATAGAAATGGTGTAAAGGCCAATGTCATACAAGGACATGACAATGTACAAGATGTCATCAACAGCCCGGAACCCTATCTTTCGACCCTCATTGGTCGCTACGGAAATAGAATTTGTAAAGGCAAATTCCAGTTGCATGGCAAAGAGTATCAATTACCCATAAACAATGGTCCCAACAGCTTGCATGGCGGAAAGAAAGGATTTAACGCTAAAGTATGGGATGCCAGACAAATGAATGAACACTCTTTGGTTCTTGAATATACCAGCCCTTATGGCGAAGAGGGCTTCTCAGGTGAAGTTAAAACTACTGTTGTTTATAGTTTTACTGATGATAACGAACTTGTTATCGATTATATGGCTACTACAAATAAGAAAACCATCATTAACCTTACAAGCCACGGTTTTTTCTCTTTGTCGGGTATTGCTAATCCAACTGCAAGTATAGAGAACCTTATTTGTCAAATAAATGCTGATTACTATCTTCCAATTGATGAAACGAGTATTCCTACCGGAGAAATTCGTTTTGTAAAAAATACTCCATTTGACTTTACCTCACCTAAAGCTGTTGGCAAGGACATAGACGCCGATGATGAGCAAATAAGGAATGGAGCTGGCTACGACCATTGCTTTGTTCTTAATAAGAAAGAAGAGGGAGAGCTTAGTTTTGCTGCAAAAATCGTTGAACCAGTGAGTGGCCGTACTATGGAGGTTTATACAACAGAGCCAGGTGTACAGGTCTATACAGACAATTGGGCTGATGGCTACAAGGGACAGAATGGAGCTACATTCCCCCGTCGTAGCGCAATCTGTTTTGAAGCTCAGCACTTCCCCGATTCCCCAAATCACCCATATTTCCCATCTGTCGTGCTTAAACCTGAAGGTAAATATACGCAGAAGACCATATACAAATTTAGCGTAGAACAATAGAATAATCATAATAACATCATTAATAACAAGTAAAATGGAAAAATTAGAAAAGAAACAAGGTAGTATTATTGCCATTTTGGCAATGGTCTTCCTTTTTGCGATGATTGCGTTTGTGACTAATCTCTGTTCGCCGATGGCAGTTATTCTGAAAAACAATTTCTCAGTAAGCGAATCGCTTGCCCAAGTTGGTAACTATGGCAACTTTGGTGCCTACCTCCTTATGGGTATCCCCGCAGGATTGCTTATTCAGAAGTTTGGTTATAAGACTACTGCATTGGCTGCTTTGGTTGTAGGTATTGTTGGCTTACTTGTACAGTGGCTTAGCGGCTCTGTCGGTTGGTCTAGTGGTACAATTGGATTTGTTGTTTATCTTATTGGTGCCTTTGTATCAGGACTTTGCATGTGTATGCTTAACGCTGTAGTTAATCCAATGCTTAATCTGCTTGGCGGAGGCGGTAACAGAGGAAATCAATTGGTTCAGATTGGTGGAGTCTTCAATTCTGCCGCAGCCGTATGCGTTTACATCCTTATGGGTAGCCTTATCGGCGATGCTGCTACAGCAAAGGTTTCAGACGCCCAACCTGCATTGTTTATAGCCTTGGCAATCTTCATATTTGCCTTTGTCGTAATATTCTTTACTAAAATCCAAGAACCACAGCAAGCAGCGAAAGCTAAAGAAGCAAAAGACGAGCACAGTTGCTATTCTTTCCGCCATTTCAAACTCGGTATGTTGGCTATTGCTGTTTATGGTGCAGTAGAGGTATGTCCTCCTACTTACATCTTCTCTTATCTTACCGCTGCAAAAGATGCTACTAATCCTGGATTAGGAATGGATGCCGGTTATTGCGGTACACTGGGTGCTGTTTACTTTATCTTTATGCTGATTGGTCGTTTCGTTGGTGGTATGATAGGTGGTAAGATTTCTGCAAAGTCCATGATTTCTACCGTCAGCATTGCGGCTATCATCCTTACAGCAGCAGGTATGCTTTTGCCCGAGACCATGATGGTAAAATGTCCTGGTATCGACTATACCCATCTTACTTTGGTATGGGGTGAGATACCCGTCGGCATCTTTGCATTCCTGTTGGTTGGCCTTTGTGCTTCTGTTATGTGGGGTGGCATCTTCAATCTTGCCACAGAGGGACTCGGAAAATATACAGCTGCTGCCTCTGGAGCCTTCATGATGATGGTTGCAGGTTTTGCTGTTATGATCTTTATCCAGGCTAAGGTTATCGACTTTACTCACAACTACATCTCCAGCTTTATTGTAGTACTGCTGAGTGCTGTATACATTTTATATTATGCACTTCTCGGCTCAAAGAATGTGAATAAAGACATTCCTGTAGAATAACATTACAATTATTATATTGTCTAACCTTTTTGAATTTACAAACTATGGATATTGAAAAAGTAAGAAGCCGCTTCATCAAGCATTTTGATGGCAAAACTGGTAACATTTATATGTCTCCAGGTCGTATCAATCTTATTGGTGAGCATACTGACTATAACGGAGGTTTCGTCTTCCCAGGAGCTGTAGATAAAGGTATTATGGCGGAGGTACGCCCTAATGGTACTGATACAGTTATGTGCTACTCTATTGACCTTAAGGATCGCGTAGAATTTAAGGTTAACGACCCCGTAGGTCCTCGCACTACTTGGGCAAGATACATTTATGGAATCGTGCAAGAAATGAAGGCCCTCGGTGTGGATGTTAAGGGTTTCAATACTGCTTTCTACGGAGATGTACCACTTGGTGCAGGCATGTCTTCTTCTGCTGCTTTGGAGAGTTGTTTCGCATTTGCGCTTAATGACCTTTTTGGTGACAATAAAGTTTCCAAATGGGATTTGGCTCTCGCCGGACAAGCTACGGAGCATAAATATGTCGGTGTAAACTGTGGTATTATGGACCAGTTTGCAAGTGTATTTGGTAAGGAAGGCAAACTTATGCGTTTGGATTGCCGTTCTCGAGAATTCGAGTACTTCCCTTTCAACCCAGAAGGCTTCAAATTGGTGCTGCTTGATTCCAAAGTTAAGCACGAACTCAAGGGCTCACCATATAACGACCGCCGCAATAGTTGCGAGAATGTAGTAAAACACATAGCCGCCAAACATCCAGAGTCTCATTTTGAGACACTTCGTGATTGTTCTTGGGAGCAATTGGAAGAGGTTAAGGATGAGGTAGGAATGGAAGACTACACTCGCGCACACTTCGTTCTTGGAGAAAAGGATCGTGTACTTGCTGTATGTGATGCTTTGCAGAAAGGCGATTATGAGACCGTAGGCCAAAAGATGTATGAGACCCATGACGGCCTTAGCAAGGAGTATGAAGTTTCTTGCGAGGAGCTTGACTATCTCAATGAGTTGGCTAAGGAAAATGGTGTCACTGGAAGTCGCATCATGGGCGGTGGCTTCGGAGGCTGTACCATCAATCTGGTAAAGGACAGCATCTATGACTCATTCATTGCTAATGCAAAGCAGAAATTTGCCGAGAAATATGGTCATGAGCCAGCTGTATACAACGTCGTTATCAATGACGGTGCTCACAAAGTATGCTAATTTAGCATAGGTTCTTACGGCAAATAATATCATCTAATAATTATAAAAAAGCCATTGTTCTATACGGACAGTGGCTTTTTTTGTATCCATTAGAAAATAATCATTGCAAATGGCCGTTTATCTAAAAAAAAAGATGTATATTTACACCCAAAAAGGAAATAATACTAAAAACAACGAAATAATGAAAAGAGTCAGAAATCTAACATTATGCATTGGAATTATAACCGTTTTCCTCTGCGCTTGCTCAGGTGGTGGACAGCGTACTATCTCTGGACTTAACCCTGCTGATTTTGATACCATAATCAACAACAAAGCCGTAAAGCTGTTTACCTTGACCAATGAAAGTGGTATGGAAGCCTGTATCACCAATTATGGTGGAAGACTCGTTTCATTGTGTGTACCCAACAAAGCTGGACAATTGACAGATGTGGTCTTGGGTTTTGACAATATTCATCAATATGCTGATACGGTCAATACACCCAGTGATTTCGGAGCATCTATTGGCCGTTATGCCAATAGAATCAATAAGGGACAGCTTAAAGTTGGCGGAAAAACAATTCAGCTACCGACCAATAACTTTGGTCACTGTCTGCATGGCGGTCCGTCTGGATGGCAGTATCAAGTATATGATGCGGTTCAACCGAATGACAGTACTCTGCAATTATCAATTGTATCTCCCGATGGAGACAACAATTTTCCTGGAACGGTAACCGCTAAAGTCATTTATACATTAACAAGCGATAATGTATTGGATATCAAGTACGAAGCTACTACTGATAGAGAGACTGTAATCAATATGACCAACCATTCTTATTTTAATCTGACTGGCGATATGAGCCAGGCAGGTACAAATATGGTTCTTTATATTAATGCAGACAATTATACCCCAATTGATTCGACTTTTATACCCAATGGCAAGGTCAAGTCTGTCTATGGTACCCCATTGGATTTTACCAAACGCCATGCGCTTTATGAAACGATTGGTGATACAAGTTTTGAGCAAATCAAGTATGCCAGAGGATATGACCACAATTGGTGCCTGAACACATATACCAAAGGCAAAGGTAACGACAAAATAGTTGCAGCAAGCCTTTATGCTCCCAATACAGGAATTTGTCTTGAAATGTTCACTACCGAGCCTGGCGTACAAGTATATACAGGCAATTTCCTTGATGGTAAAGTTAAAGGAAAGCATGGCATTGCTTATCCCAAGCATGCGTCGGTATGCCTGGAAAGCCAGAAATACCCCGATTCACCGAACAATCCTAATTTCCCATCTTCATATATCAAACCTGGCGAGACATACATTAGCCATACAGCATACAGATTTAGAGTCAAGTAGTGTGCCGACAGATATAATGAGGACCATATAATTTTATTATATAATGAACGAAACGAAAGTTATGAACCGTGCAGCCGACAATATCCGCATTTTGGCTGTTTCTATGGTAGAGAAAGCTAATTCAGGCCATCCTGGAGGTGCTATGGGCGGAGCAGATTTTATTAATGTGCTTTTTTCCGAGTATATGGTTTATGATCCAGATGATGCAACGTGGACAGGACGTGACCGCTTCTTCCTTGATCCCGGGCACATGTCGCCCATGTTATATTCTGCACTTGCCTTACAGGGAAAATTTACAATAGACGAGTTGAAGCAGTTCCGCCAGTGGGACTCTCCTACTCCAGGTCATCCAGAACGTGACATCTGCCGTGGTATTGAGAATACATCAGGTCCGTTAGGTCAGGGACACACATTTGCAGCGGGTGCTGCAGTTGCCGAAAAGTTCTTGGAGGCACGTCTCGGGAAAACCGTTATGCAGCATAAGATTTATGCCTATATTTCAGATGGTGGCATAGAAGAGGAGATTTCCCAAGGTGCTGGTAGATTGGCCGGACTTCTCGGGCTCAACAATCTTATCATGTTCTATGATTCTAATGATATTCAGCTTTCTACCGAATGTAAAGTCGTAATGCAGGAAGATACCAAAGCAAAATACGAAGCATGGGGTTGGAATGTTATTACTATCAATGGAAATGATGCCGACGAAATTCGCCATGCACTTGACATGGCCAATCTTGAGCAACATCGCCCGACTCTTATTATCGGCAAAACCATTATGGGTAAAGGCGCCCTCAAAGAAGATGGCTCAAGTTATGAAAATACGATTAAGACTCATGGCGCCCCCCTTGGTGGGAATGCTTACCGCAATACGGTGACTGCTCTTGGTGGAAATCCTGATGATCCATTTGTTATTTTCGACGAAGTAAAAGCTCTCTATGCCAATCGGGCCAATGAATTGAGAACAATCGTTGCCGAGCGTAGAAAGGCAGAAAAGAAGTGGGCAGAAGAAAATCCGGATAAGGCTCAGCTTAAGGACACTTGGTTCTCGGGCAATGCTCCTCAGATAGATTGGAGTGGTCTTATCCAAAAGCCAGACATCGCTACTCGTGCAGCATCGGCGGCTTGCTTGGGCGTTCTTGCCGAACAGGTACCCAATATGATTTGTTCCTCTGCCGATTTGTCTAATTCCGACAAGACCGATGGTTTCTTGAAGAAGACACATGATCTTAGCAAGGACGATTTCACAGGTGCGTTCTTTGAGGCAGGCGTCAGCGAGCTTACTATGGCTTGCATGTGTATAGGTATGTATCTCCATGGCGGAGTCATTCCTGCATGTGGAACATTCTTCGTATTCTCTGACTATATGAAGCCTGCTGTCAGATTGGCGGCATTGATGGAAGTGCCAATCAAGTTTATCTGGACTCATGATGCGTTCCGTGTCGGTGAAGATGGACCTACCCATGAACCAGTAGAGCAAGAGGCTCAAATCAGACTCATGGAGAAACTGAAAAATCATCACGGCAAGGATTCGGTTCGCGTATTCCGTCCTGCTGATGCCAATGAGGCTACAGTATGTTGGCAGATGGCAATGGAGAATATGGATACGCCGACAGCATTGATATTCTCACGTCAAGGAATCAAGAATTTGCCCGAAGGCAACGATTATCAGCAAGCTCGCAAGGGTGCATATATCGTGGCTGGCTCAGATGAGGCGTTTGATGTGGTGCTGCTTGCAAGCGGTTCTGAAGTGTCAACATTGCAGGCCGGTGCAGAACTTCTGCGCCAAGATGGCATTAAGGTTCGTATCGTGAGCGTGCCATCAGAAGGATTGTTCCGTCGACAGAGCAAAGAATACCAGCAGATGGTTCTGCCCACAGGTGTCAAGCGCTTTGGTCTCACAGCCGGACTTCCTGTCACTCTTGAAGGTCTTGTAGGTGAGAATGGCAAGGTATTCGGTCTTAACAGCTTCGGATTCTCTGCTCCTTATAAGGTATTGGATGAAAAGTTAGGCTTCACAGCCCAGAATGTATATAACCAAGTTAAAGAACTTCTAAACAATTAAAACTATGGACGTAAAGACAGTCGGAGTCGCTTGCGATCACGCAGGCTATCCATTAAAGCAGTTTGTTATCGATTATCTTGAGAAGAAAGGTTATTCTTACAAAGATTATGGTACATATAGTGACTCAAGTGTTGACTATCCTGATTTCGCTCACGAGTTGGCTAAAGGTATAGAAAGTGGCGAAGTTTATCCAGGCATTGCTATATGCGGCAGTGGAGAAGGTATGGCGATTTGCTTGAACAAGCATCAGGCAGTTCGCGCAGGATTGGCATGGTGTATTGAGATTGCCGGCCTTATTCGTCAGCACAACGATGCAAATGTATTGGTTCTTCCTGGTCGCTTTATAGACAACAAGACGGCTGAAGCCATAATGAACAAGTTCTTTGCAACCACATTTGAAGGTGGTCGTCATGAGCGCCGTGTCAAGAAGATTCCTGTTCAGGATTAAGTAAATTACAACTAATATGAAAGTGCCATTGCTTTGCATTGGCACTTTTTTATTTTACTGTCTATTTTATGACAATGGTTTTGAACCAGTCCTTTAGTGTATTCGCATATTGCCCCTGTGAGTCTGACACCAAGACTACAACTTGCGAGCCATCGGCAAGTTGTGGGCCCAAGCACATGCCTTCATAATTGGCAATATTTCGTTTGAAAAGTCCTATGTTAGTTTTCCATTCCGCCAAAAGGAATTTATCCATAACAGGTGTTTCGTCTGCTGTGATTTCTTTATCATGCGTTATAGGCATTGAGGGCCAGGCTTGATAAATCTTGCAGTTTACAAAACTACCCATAAGCATTGGGGGAACGTAGAATTCTCGTTCCAAAACAAGCAGTGACCCGTCGGCAAGAGGTGTTATGGCCGAGACGCCCATGGCATAATACTTGGAAGGTTTTCTGGCAATAGGTTTGTCCATTTTGTAAACGTATTGCTCCATAGCCTTAAGAGAGTCACTGAAAGATTGAAAACGTAATCGGTTTTCAATCGGGTTGTTGACTTCAGCCCTACCCCCATCTCCATTCAATGGGCTTTCATTACAGGTCCATAAGCGATGCATAGACTCGGAATATCCCAAGGCTTCAAACCCCATGTTTGCAGCAGAATTCTTGAAGATTTCTGGTATTTCGGCCTCTCGTCCGGTAGGTGTTCCATCCAGACTATATTCCAAGATTCTATTAACAGCCTCTCCGCTTATCAGTACCGAATTGATAGGCTTGATATAAGCTATCCCCTCACCGTCTCGGTTGGACATGCCCGATGACACAAAACCATGATTGGATACATACAGAATATTTCCGGTCAAGCTATCTATCTCTATAGTAAACAGATGGAAACCATCTGATGCTGATTTGTCATCGACAACGAGATATTCATTGTTGCCCAAATAGGTTATGCCACTATAGTTACCTGCTTTGACAGATAAGGGGAAGGAATGTTGCGGATTTATACGGATTATTTGTATAGTATCCCGGCTTTCCGCATGAGTGGCTATTGATGTCAGAAGAAGGTAAATAGCCAGACAGAGTTTTCTAAATCGCTGCATAGGTAAGCACATATTTGTCATTGCAAAGATAATGCACCGACTGTTTCTTTTCTATTTTCAGGTCATCTACCTCGATATCTCCTTCTTCCCGCTGATCAAATGGGGCGATTCGCATATCAAAGAAATCCAAGTTTTCGTTAGCAAATAGCTTATAAATCGTTTCCTTTGCGCTCCAATGGATGAGTTTCGCATAGAGAGAGTCTGCCACCTCATCATTTCTGATGAACTTGGAAGCGACACGCTCTACCCTATTGCTGATGAATTCGATGTCTATAGCCACCTTGTGCCGAGTTGAGAGCAGCAGTGCCGCATAGCCACGGGTATGGCTTATGCTGACATGATAGCCGTCGATTACTGGTCGTGACAAATCGTCATGCTCAATACGTAAACAGGGATTGTCTGTCATCGCAAACAATAATCCATAGACGGCCAGCACTTCTTTGCGTCTTGATTCTGAATGGAAATGCTCAATCTTATCAATCACGCCAGCCAACCGATTGTCAGTTGCTATTATATCGTCTATGGTGTCTTCTATCCGCCACAATCCCATATGGCATTGAGGTGCGATTGCGTCAATACTTATAAGTGGCATGGTCAATTGTTGTGCAAATCGTGTACGATAACCTTTACCCTACTGATGCGTCTACCCTCCAGCTCCATTACTTCAAAGGTGTAATTCTTGTAGTCTATGCGTTCATGCAGGCTAAGGAAGTCTCCCTTGATTTCGAGCAACATTCCTGCCAGAGTATCAGCATCGCCTTCCACATCGCAGAAGGCGTCGTCATCGACATTAAGAATTCGGCTCAAATCACTTAGCAGTGTTTTACCCTCAAAGAGATAGGTATTATAATTAATCTTGGAATACGTTTTTTCGTCATCATCGTATTCGTCATTGATTTCGCCTACTATTTCTTCCAGAATATCCTCAAGCGTAACCAAGCCGCAGGTGCCGCCAAATTCATCTACCACAATGGCAATATGGATTTTGTTTTCTTGGAATTCGCGCAACAAGTCGTCTATCTTTTTGGTTTCGGGGACAAAATAACCCGAGCGAATCAGACTCTGCCATCTGAAATTGGCCGGCTTGGAGACGTGAGGCAGCAGATCCTTGATATACAAAATACCGCGTATGTTGTCATCATTGTCCTGATAGACAGGAATGCGACTATAGTTGTTTTCCAGGATACATGACATCACTTCAGAAAACGAGCTACGAATGTCTATATCGACAATGTCCTGTCGGCTGGTCATAATTTCCTTCGCCGTCTCATCGCCAAAGCGGATGATGCCTTGCAGGATGCTCTTTTCGTCCTTGATTTCATTCTTGTCAGTCAACTCCAATGCCTGTTCCAGGTCATCCATGCTCAGATGCTGGTTTTCCTTGTGTACCATCTTCTCCAAGAAAATGCCGCTCTTGATAAGTATCGTTTCGAGCGGCCAAAAGAGCCGGCGCATGAACATTATTCCTCCAACTGATACTCGGCAATATGCTAAAGGATTCTGCCGACTGTAGACCTTGGGTATAATCTCGCCGAAAAGGAGCAACAGGAATGTAAGGATGACAGTAAGGCTCAGAAACTGCAGCCAATAAGCCTTGGCGCCAAAACTGATTAAGTTGCCAAAAGCATAGTTGCATAGCATGATGATGGTAACATTGACGAAATTGTTACCGATAAGGATGGTTGCCAGTGTGCGCTCATTGTCTTCGCGCAACATACTTATATGCTTGTCCTTCTTGGTCTTTGACTGCTCGAGTTCAGATACATCAGAAGGAGACAAACTGAAGAATGCTATCTCGGAAGCACTGGCAAACCCAGATACAAACAACAGCAATATTGCCATGACAAAGGCAAAGAGTACGCCAAAGGATGGCGCATTCAAGTGTACATCGCTTAATGTTTCAGATAGAAATGTAATGTCCAATGTCAGAATAACCTTAATTAAAATGGAAGTACCTTGTTGTTTTCGGCAGAGGCAGTGCCACCATCAGTCTTGCCCTGTTCGCTTGTGGGCGTGGGCTGAGATGTAGTTTTCGGGGTAAGCATTTCCATATTTTCCACTAAAATCTCCGTCAAATATCGACGGTTGCCCTGCTTGTCGTCATACGAACGGTAACGTATGCGCCCTTCTATATACAACTTGTCACCCTTCTTGACGTATTTTTCGACAATTTTGGCTAAGTTGCGATAGAAGACAAGATTGTGCCAGTCTGTATGGTCTGGCACCTGTGTGCCATTTTGAAGGGTGTATCCGCGCTCGGTGGTTGCAAGTGATACTTGGGCTACGGCCTGGTCAGCCTCATAGTAGCGCACATCAGGATCTTTGCCCACATTGCCTATCAACATTACTTTATTCATAAGTCACATTCCTCCTTCCATCTTCCTAAATAAGAGAACTTAAAGTTTTTACCCTTGGCAGAAGGGAATTGGCTGCGTGCGTCGACGCGCTGGCGCAGATATTCTACCATCCGGTTATAGCAGTCCATGCCTGACACGGCTTTGCACCTTACCTCAAAATGGGTATCTCTATATTCGTGCTTGCCGGTATTGGGAACCATTACAACGCGCTTGAAATCCAAACTACCCTCATACCATCCTTCGCGAATCTCAGTAAGTTTAGTGGTGACAGAGGCTATCAAGTCGCGGCGGTCATTCATACCTGGAACCATTGGGCGTACAGCTTTCTTCTGCTTGAAATCATCCATGTTTTGAGCGGTCGTCTTTATCATTATAAAATATACGCGTGGACGAACCTTATATCTCTTCGGGAAAAACATATCGTTGCTTGCAAACTCACGTATGTCTTTCTCCATACTGGGGGTAATATCAACTTCTGGAATAGAACGAAGAAAATCCAATGCTTCTTCAACGCTATAAACAAGAATTTCCTTATCGAAATATCTAATGTATAAATTCATTTAATTTTGATGTTTCTCTAAAAATAAAAAGGACAAGAAAAGAGCGGCAAACGAGACTCGAACTCGCGACCCCGACCTTGGCAAGGTCGTGCTCTACCAACTGAGCTATTGCCGCACAAGAAATAATTTTTTATTTGTGAAGAGGAGGAGACTCGAACTCCCACGACATAATTGTCACTACCCCCTCAAAGTAGCGCGTCTACCAATTCCGCCACCCCTCCAACAAATAAATATCTCAGATAAAAACCGTGCCCAGAACAGGACTCGAACCTGCACGCCTTGCGGCACACGCACCTGAAACGTGCGCGTCTACCAATTCCGCCACCTGGGCATTGAGAAAATTCTCTATTGGCTTTATCCAAAATGTGAGCGGCAAACGAGACTCGAACTCGCGACCCCGACCTTGGCAAGGTCGTGCTCTACCAACTGAGCTATTGCCGCATAAATCCTTTTGTAAGGAGCATTTCTCTAAATGCGATGCAAAGGTAGTGCTTTTTTGTTATACCTGCAAGTCTTTCCAAGTTTTTTTTCATAAAAACATTGATTTTTTCTATTCTTCTGCTCATATACGACAATGCCACCTTATTATATTATATAAACAGCAAATTCGAGCCTATTTTGCCCGAAACCGAAAAATACTAAAATTACAAGTGGGAAATGCTCAATGCGAGATTTTATCTGACGATTTCAGGCTATGATTTGAATAAATTCAACTTTGAAATGATAAATAATTGCTGTTTCGGACATTTGGTTTTGGATGGAAAAACTATCTTTTGATGAATAACCAAGATAAAAATACTCAGTTCCCTTTTGGTATAACAATAAAAAGCACTATCTTTGCTATAAAAATAAGCAATGCTAAAACGACTATATCTATTACAAGCTGCCTTATTGGTAGCGATGACAATATGCGGACAAAACCTTGAATACAAACAAATCAAGGCTACCAGCGGATTGAAAGATGGGCAAGACTGCTTTGTTACTGGTGAAAGACAGACTAAATTGTATGATTTGGTTCTTAGTAGAGATGATAGAAGTGATGTTGTCTATGACTTCAAAGGCACAGCTACGTATAAGGAAATTGATAAGTTAGCTGCAAATACTCAAATGTTTAAGGTAAAACTGGTCGAAGATAAGTTCTACCTATATTTGCCTGAGTCAAATGCATTTGTATCTATAGTCGATAATAGTATTTCATCTAACAATGTTTTGCAGTTCATGTTTGCCCTTACTGCCGACGCGCGTAGCCCCATTACCTTTGAAACCGCCAATGGCGTGACTGATGTCAAGGTGGGGAGCAAGTTCATGCGCTTTCATCGTACTGCATATACCTATCGCCTGATTAACAAAAGCTCTACTGATTATCTTCCTATCAAATTTTATGTAGTCCAAGAGAAGGGCGAGGACCCTGTGCTGGAGCTCAACGGTAATACCGACTTGACGAATACAAAGTTTACGGGTACCATCAAGTTCGATAGAAAATTTGAAGTGGGTTATTATAACACGTTGGTGCTCCCCTTTACCATTGATGACCCATGGGAAGTTTTTGGTGAAGGAGTTGAAGTTTATGAGGGTGTCTCTGGAACTGCAAACGAAGTGGGTTTCAAGAAGCTGAAAAAGGGTGACAAAATGACAGGTTACAAGCCATATCTCATTGGTGGCACTTGGAAGGAGGCTCCTTATTATATCAAAAATGTCACTCTTACCTACAATTCTGTTGGCACGAGACTCAAGACGACTGTGGGCAACCAAACCCTGCATAGCGTCTTCCAAAAGGCGCAAATGGGTAAAACGGGGAACTATGTACTCTATAAAGATCAGCTGCGCAGCTGTAAAAATGTTCAGTCGCTGTATATAGAGCCATACAAGTGGTATCTGATGACTCCTAAAACCAAATCCAGCGCAACGCAATGTGAGAGAATTATCTTTCTTAATACCGACAATTAGTGGTTATTCGAAAGATAATTTCTCAAGTCTGTCGCGCAGAACCGGGGCCATTTCTTGCCGTATCGACATAGAAATGGAACAAGTGTTATCAAAAGTCTGCGATACAATGCGCGGCTGCATCTCTTTGATGACACGCATCACTGCATTCATCATAGGGTATGGGAATGAATAGGTTATGACTTCCTCAACCAGGCGGGTTTCGATGGTCGCGTGGTCCAAGGCATCGGCGGCTGCGGTGCGGTATGCGACAATCAGGCCGCCGGTTCCCAAGTTGACACCGCCATAATACCTGACCACAATTACCAGCACATTGGTCAAGTCATAAGAATTAATCTGTCCCAATATGGGCTTGCCTGCCGTGGATGAGGGCTCGCCATCATCATTGGCTCGGAAATCGGCCTTGTCGGCACCAAGCACATAGGCATAGCATACGTGTCTGGCGTCATAATACTTTTTACGGTATGACGCCAGAATGTCCTTAATCTCATCGATGGTCTCTACATGATGAGCAAAGGCGAGAAATTTACTCCGTTTCTCCGAGTAGAATCCCTCGCCTATTACTTCTGTTATTGTCTTATATTCGTCAGTCATCAAGTTTGTGTATAACCAATCCGCTTCTCAATTTGGGTTCAAACCAAGTGGCCTTGGGAGGCATGATTTTGCCGCTGTCGGCAATATCCATAATCTGTTGCATGGTCACTGGATAGAGGGCTAATGCCATGCGCATTTCTCCGGAGTCAACACGGCGTTTGAGTTCGCCCAATCCACGAAGACCGCCAACGAAGTCGATGCGCTTATCGCTGCGCAAGTCTGTAATATTGAGAAGTTTATCCAGTATCAATCGAGAAGAAATGTCAACATCCAAGACGCCGATGGGGTCACTGTCATCGTAGGTTCCTTCTTTGGCAACAAGGCTATACCAAAGTCCATCAAGATAGAGCGAGAACTCGTGCAAACGGGCGGGATGATATTCCTGCTCTCCCTTCTTCTCTACGATGAAATCGGCTGTTAGCGCTTCCAAGAATTCCGCTGACGACATACCGTTCAAATCCTTGACGACTCTATTGTAATCGAGAATGGTAAGCTGGGATGCCTGGAAGCAAACTGCCATAAAGTAGTTGTATTCCTCGCTTCCTGTATGATTGGGATGCTTGCCTGCCTTTTCGGCACCTACAAGCGCAGCTGCTGCTGAACGATGGTGCCCATCGGCAATGTAAAGGCTCGGCATCTTGGCAAACTCGGCCGTGATGGTCTGGATGTCTGCAGCGTCAGACACAACCCACAACTGATGTCTGAAGCCGTCAATGGGGGCTATGAAATCGTATTCAGGTTTGGTCGCAGCATATCTTGTCAGCAATGCGTCAAGCGTCTGATTGTCAGGATATGCAAAGAAGACAGGCTCCATATTGGCATCACAGATTCTGACATGCTTCATGCGGTCTTCTTCTTTGTCTCTACGTGTCAATTCATGCTTCTTGATAACGCCATTAAGATAGTCATCTACATATGCTCCAACAACAATACCATATTGGGTTTTGCCATTCATTGTCTGGGCGTATATATAATAATGTTCCTCGGAATCCTGAACCAGCCATCCATTCTTCTGGAAAAGTTCAAAATTCTCTTTGGCACTTTCATAAACACGTGGGTCGTATTCGGAAGTGCCTGGCTCAAAATTAATTTCCGGTTTGATGATATGATAAAGACTCTTCTCGTTATCCCCTGCTTCTATTCTTGCCTCTTCTGAATCAAGAACATCATAAGGACGAGATTCTACATCCTCGACATATTGCTGAGGAGGACGAACACCTTTAAAGGGTTTGATGATTGCCATAATTAAGTTTAGGTTTGTTAAGAAAAAACATCCCCTCCACCAATGGCGGAGGAGATGATCTTTTATAGATTATTTGTTCACTTGATACTTGGTGTCACCCTTTTCAAAGAAAGAGTTAATCTGACTCGCTGCGGCGATACCTGCATTGATATTTGCCTCAGCAGTTTGAGCGCCCATCTTCTTGGGAGTGGCATAATAGCGTCCTTCGAACTTTGCGAAATCCTCGTCGGCATCGGGCTTGATGTCTGATATGTATTTCATGTCAGTACGCTCTGCCATGAGCTTCAGCAGTTCGGCCTCATTGATAACCTCCTTACGGGCAGTATTGATGAGGATTCCTCCCTTAGGCATCTGGTTGACCGTGCGATAGTCGATGCTATTGATTGTCTCAGGGGTAGCAGGAATATGCAATGAAACCACATCATTGTTCTGGAACAACTCATCCACGCTGCTACATGCATGCACGCCTGCTGCTTCTATTGCTTCTGCAGGACAATATGCATCATATGCAGATACTGTCATACCAAATCCCTTTGCAATGCGGGCAACATTACGGCCGACATTACCAAAAGCCAAGATACCTAATCGCTTGTCTTTAAGTTCTGAACCGCTTTTACCGTTATAAAAATTACGTACAGCGTATACCAACAGACCAAAAACGAGTTCTGCTACTGCGTTGGAGTTCTGGCCTGGAGTGTTTTCTACAACTACGCCTTTCTCCTTGGCATAGGCGCAATCAACATTATCATATCCTGCACCAGCACGAACTACAATCTTGAGGTTCTTGGCTGCATCGAGAATTTCGGAAGTAACCTTGTCTGAACGGACAATCATTGCATCTATGTCAGCAACGGCCTCTAACAGCTGGCTCTTTTCTGTATATTTCTCAAGAAAAACAACCTCGTTTCCAGCGGCTTCCAACTCATTCTTGATACCTACAACCGCAGGTGCTGCAAATGGTTTTTCTGTTGCAACTAATACTTTCATATCCAATATATTAATGTTGATTCTCAAAATCCTGCATGGCCTTAATCATGGCCTTAACACCTTCGATGGTCTGTGCGTTATAGCATGACGCTCTGAAACCTCCAACAGAACGGTGGCCCTTAATGCCCACCATGCCGCGCTCAGTAGCGAAATCAAAGAAGTCCTTCTCCAACTCTTTGTATTCTTCGTTCATGACGAAGCAAATGTTCATCAATGAGCGGTCTTCCTCCTTAACTGTGCCATGGAACAGCTTGTTGCGATCGATTTCTGAGTACAGCATATCAGCACGCTCTTTTGCACGGCGATCCATTTCTGCGACACCACCCTGGGCTTTCACCCAACGCATAGTTTCCATCAATGAATAAATGGGGACAACTGGAGGAGTGTTGAACATAGAGCCCTTGTCTACATGTGTACGATAATCTATCATTGTGGGCAATTCGCGGGGAGCTTTACCAAGCATATCGTCTTTAACAATAACCACGGTAACGCCGGCCATGGCCATATTCTTCTGGGCGCCAGCATAAATAGCCGTATATTTAGACACGTCTATCGGGCGGCTCATAATATCTGAACTCATATCCGCGATAAGTGGAACGTCTACATCGAAGTCCTTGCGGTATTCCGTTCCATAAATCGTATTGTTGGTGGTAACGTGCAGATAATCAACGTCAGCAGGAACCTCAAAATCCTTAGGATAGTAGGTGTAACCTGCATCTGCAGACGAGGCGACTTCTACAACTTCACCAAAAAGTTTTGCTTCTTTCTCTGCCTTCTTTGCCCATGTTCCAGTGTTCACATAAGCTGCTTTCTTGAGCAAGAAGTTGGCTGGAATCTGCATGAACTGCAGAGAAGCGCCGCCTCCAAGGAAAATAACCGAATATCCGCTTGGTATATCAAGTAATTCCTTGATAAGAGCAACACTCTCATCTACTACAGGCTGGAAGTACTTAGCGCGGTGGCTAATCTCCATCAAAGACAAACCACAACCATTGAAATCCAACATTTGCTTGGCTGTGTTCTCAATCACCTCTCGTGGCAACATAGAGGGACCTGCATTAAAGTTGTATTTTTCCATACGAATCAATATTGATTAAATAGTTAAGTTGATTTATATTGCGAAAATACGAGATTTATTCGGCATGAACAAATAAATACCTAACAATTTTTGATAAACCTTTAATTTTTGTTCATTTTCTCATTTTAGGGGCTCAAAACGCGTCTTGACGCCTTTGATTTTCTCTCCAGCCAAGCGTTGTAGAACTCTCGATAATTTCTGCGAAGGAACGGCAACGTAGGAATAATAATCCTTGACATCAATACGACCTATCTCATTGTTTTCAAGCTCTGCCTTTTTGCACAACAGACCGACAATATCACCTTTGGATATCTTGTCTTTTTTACCCTTGCCGATATAAATCGTGGCCATTGTCGGCAGAGGTATGGTGGTGATGTCGTCTTGCAGGGTAAATTCCTTTATCTCAGCTTCCACATATTCCGGGATGCTTTCTTCTGGTCCCAGAACGAAGTAACTGTCACCCATAGCATTCCAGCGAGCCGTGCGCCCTACCCTATGCACAAAGGCATCTTCAGTATCGGGAAGATGATAATGAATTATATTCTTGATATTGGGAATATCCAGACCGCGAGATGCCAGGTCAGTACTTACTAGTATATTGGAAGAACCGTTAGAGAAACGGTAGATTGCTGCTTCGCGCTCTTTCTGCTCCAAGCCACCATGATAATAACTGACAACAAAGCCGCAATCCTTCAAGTAGTTAGCAGTACGCTCCACGCCATCCCTGTAGTTGAGGAAGACGATAGTACTGTCTGAGCCTAATTGACAAAGAAGTTTCCCCAAGACTTCCAATTTGTCCTTTTGAGGACTACGCACTTGGTATATACTTACTCTGTCGGAAATCTGTTCGTCTTTGGGAATGAAGTCCATCACCTTGAAATTGCTTTTCAAGATGGTCTGGTGGCGCATTTCTTCAGCTGGGGTTGCTGATAGAAGTATCTGCCGTGCTTTGAAGGGCAGACGATTGATAAGATAAGACATTTCCTCATGGAAGCCCATTTCGAGGCATTTGTCAAACTCATCTATTATTATCCACTTGACGCTGTCGACGTCCACATTGTCTTTGTCGATGTGGTCGTTCATTCTTCCTGGAGTAGCAAATATGATATGGGGCTTGAGCTGACGGAGCTGACGGTGTTCATCCATCGTAGGTCTACCACCATAGCATGCATAGCCGCGAACATCGTTGCCGAGACTGCGCAACACATTCAAAGACTGCAGAGCCAATTCGCGTCCAGGGACAATGACTATCGCTTGCAAGTCATCCGAAGCCGTGTCTACCATGCATACCAATGGCAAAATATAGGCCAATGTCTTGCCTGAGCCAGTTGGTGACAAAACCATAATGTTGTCAGTTGTATGCTGAATAGCCTTGACTACAGTACCCTGCATCTCATTGAGATGATTTATACCGATTTTTTCGGTAAGTTCATTGATTGTTTTCATTTTAAGAGTTTGTCTATTTCATCAAATTCTTTGCCCATATTCAAGTTCAAGTAAATGGTATATAGAGGAAGCCCCCATAGACCCTTCTCGTCAGGAACCATCTTCCTGTATTTTTCCAGGTATGGCAACGCCTTTTTATATAACTGTATGATTTCTTTCTTTTGTTTGTCAGTTTGTTTCAGAGCTTTGTCTGCTTCTACTGCTTGGTTGAAGTAGGACAAACCTGCATTGAGATATGCACCAAGGATAGTGCTGTCTTTTGCAATGACGCTATCGCAGAGGTCGATGCACTCTTTATAGCGTTTCAAGCTAAGCAACACCGAACTTTTGGTGAACTTGAATAGATTGCTGCTATCATTTACTTGCAAGGCCTTATCACAAAGAGAAAGCGCAGCGTCATATTGTTCATTTTTGGTATAATATTCAATCAGACGTGGGAAAAAGAACGGGAAGCGGGGATACTTTTTGAAGCCTTCTTCCAAGACACTTACATATCTCATCGTGTCTTTCTCCATTTTATAAGTCTCGGCAAGATACTGTAGCATATATTGATAATGTACCGTATCCTTTAATGCCCAATATGCATAATGAAACGTAGCTTTCGGGTCTTGGAGTTTGTAACCGCAATAGACTGCCCAATAAGCAGCCGAAGGCATATTTTTGTCGGTTTCACCGTATTTGTAACCGGTGAACAGCGGCTGGATACTACAGTTGAGGTACATATCAAAGAAATTGTATGCCTCCTTGAAATTCTGCTTGTTTACAAAGTAGGCGCCACCATTGTAGAGATTTCTGCGATGTACGTCGAGCATAGCGGCATGCTTTTTGCGATAGACGAGTTTCACTCTACCCTTCTTGTCGGTCTGGGCGTCCACAGAGTCGAGCCCTTCAAGAGTCTGGAACATCTTTTTGACCGACAAGAATAACTTGGCTGTATCGTAATCTTGCTTCAGATACAACTTCTCATTGCCTTGTTCATATTGTTTCTTCTGGGCCTCATAGAGTGTGAGCCATATCTTCTCATTGTTTCTATTGGCCGAATCTTTCAGGAGATTAGCCATGCTACTCTCGGCCTGCTCCAGGTTGGTTCCTTTCTTGATATTGTCTTTGGCCAAAGATATTTCTTTCTTCTGCGCATTGATTTGCAGACAGATACATATTATGCATAATAGTAATGTTATCCTTTTCATCGTGCTTATGTTTAGTATTTAATCAATTTCTTTATATTTTCGGCGCGTTTATCGTTGAGCGCATAATAAATCTGATACAAAGGCGGAGCCCAGTCCACCGTATGCCTTGCCGGGTCCAATTCTTTGGCGCGCTCGAGATATACCTTGCCCTCTTCAAGCAGGGAGTTTATTGAGTCTATCTGCACTTTGTCTTTATCCTCTTTGTGCTTGTCGCTCAACTGAATGGCTTTGGATGTATAGCAGATACCTACATTATAAATAGCAGGGAGAAACAGCGAATCTTGGGCAATTGCGCATTTGAACGCATCTATTGCAGTATCCCACTGATGGAGTTGCATGTGTCTTTCGCCTTTCAGAGCCCAAAGCATCTTGTTGCGCGGAGAGTTTTCCAGTTCGTGGTCAACAAAATGAGCCAATTCATCGGCAAGACCCTTGTCGGAATAATACTGTATAATCAATTCCACATAGTTTTGATTAGATCTGTCTTTCTCGTGAAGCGCCAAGAGAGAATTGATGTAGATTACCGCATCCTTTTCCGTCTTCATCAGCATCTTCATGCAGTATATTTTCAGTTGGGCAGCGTCCTTGGCGGTCTCTATATGCTGTAGAGCCAAATCTGCCATACGTTCCGCTTTGCTGTAATCCTTTATACCATAAGCCATCTTGCCGGCACACAATGCCGCCAGACCAATCTCTTGCTTTGACTTATCGAATAAGGGATGATGCTGTGTATCAATGTACAACTGCAGCAAAGCCAGACCTCTGACCGGGTCCTTCCCCTGATAATATATACCACCATCAACCAATTTGCGTCTGAGTTTACCCACAACGGATGAATTTGTGTGACGATAACGCGGCTTCACCTTTCCCTTGGCATTGGGTTGACAGTCCAGACTGTCGCACTCTATACTTTTTTCTACTATCTTCTCGATAAGACTATAATAATAGGTACTGTCGCGGCATACGGGCAACTTGGCTACAAGCAACTGCAACTCTCTGTTTGCCTTGTCTGCCTGTGCTGCATGATTTACGTTATCTCCCCAGATGCTGCCGACGCAGCAAGAAAGGAACATCATAATCATTATATACGCATTTGTCCTATTATCTCTAATCATATCTTCAAACAATAAAAGGGTTGGCAACCTATTGATTAGGCGACCAACCCCGGTATTTATCAGTGATTAAACCTTTACTTAGTCAGTGCCTCAATTTCCTTTGTACGAGCGTCATCGGCTCCATAGAGCGTATAATAACACTGGTAGAGAGGATAGGTCCAGTTGGCGCGCTCACGGTTGGGGTCCAACTCACGAGCCTTCTCCAGGTAAGTTACACTCTCCTGGCAAAGAACCTTCTGCTCATTGGCGTTCTGGCATGCAGCGGCCTTGGCATTGATGCTGAATGCAAGATAGGTATAAATCAGCGCGTCGTCATTGGGCTTGATAGCGATGGCCTTCTTGAAGTTCTCAATGGCTACATCATACAATGCAGGATCCTGTGTGGCAGCATTCATGGCGTTCTGAGCCTTGAGAGCCAAAGCTGAATAGTCATTGGGGTTCAGAGCAAGGCGAGACTCGATGAGCTTGCTTGCACCGTCCTTGTCGCCCAAAGCCTGCAGTACAGCAGCGAGCTGGCTGAATACCATATCATTCTTGGGATCCTTCTCGTTGAGAGTCTTCAGAGTGTTGGCAAACTTGACAGAGTCCTCCTTGGTCTTCAGGTCCTGCGATGAGAGATAAATCTTGAGATTGAGGGCTTCCTTATAAGAAGCGGTGTCGTTGAGAGCGATGTCAACATATTTGTTGGCATTGTCCATATCCTTGTTCTGGAATGCAAAGACGGCAGCAACACGTGCAACCTCACCGAGATACTTATCGGGGTTGGCAGTGCGGTCAACCTCCTTGAAGAGAGGATGAGAGTAGCTGTCTACATAGAGAGAGAAGAAGTCAAAAGCAGCCTTCTTGTTGTCTGCGGGCTGCAGCTGGCCGGCGTTGATCAGCTCAGTACGCATGTTGACCAGCTTGTTCTGGTTGGCCTGATGGAACTTGGGCTTGATTTTACCCTTCTCGTTAGGCATATTGTCCCACTTGTCACACTCCATGGCGTTGGTAAAAGCCTGCTCAAGAGCTTTGTAGTAACCCAGTGTGTCATAAGCCTCATACTTGCCTGTATTCAACTGCTGCTGCAACTGATTGGCTGCGATGATTTCCTGCTCGTGATTCACCTTCTTCATGGCGAGGTCTACCAGGTAATTGTAAGCCTTGGCCTTCTCTGCTGCGTTGGCGAGAGAGTTCACGCTTGACTTTACCAGGCTTTGTGCCTCGTCGTAGGTCTTGGCCTTCAAGATAGCCTTCAAAGCCTCACTGTCGCCTGCAAATACTGTGGATGTGCCCAGCATCATCAACACAGCGATCAATAGTTTCTTCATAAAATTTAATTTTTAGTTTGTATTTGTTTTATTCTTCTGTAGGTTCACCATTTTCGATTTCATCGACCGGCATAGAGGTGTTGTCGCTCATGATTTCATCGTTCTTCTGCGACCAGGCAGCGCGGCTTTCTTCCTCGACAGTTGCCTCAAGTTCAGAACTCATTACCTTGCAAACGCTTGCAATGATGTCGTTCTTCTTGGCCAGGTTGATAAGTCTCACGCCCTGTGTGGCACGGCCCATTATGCGTACATCAGCCACAGCCAGACGTATGGTAATGCCGCTCTTGTTGATAATCATCAGGTCGTTTTCATCGGTTACATTCTTGATGGCAACCAGACGGCCGGTCTTCTCAGTGATGGCGAGGGTCTTGACTCCCTTACCACCGCGGTTGGTGATGCGATAGTCGGCCACCTGCGAACGCTTGCCGTAACCATTCTCGCTTACTACCATTACAGACTCCTTGTCGGCATCGTTGACCACAATCATTCCGATTACTGCATCGTCATCACCGTCGAGACGCATGCCGCGTACGCCGGTCGATACACGACCCATAGTGCGGATTGCATTCTCGTTGAATCTTACGGCTCTACCATTGCGATTGGCCAGAATGAGCTCGTTATGGCCATTGGTCAGGCGAACATCAACCACCTCGTCGCCCTCAGTGATGTGGATGGCGTTTACACCATTTGCACGAGGACGGCTGTAGGCTTCCAGACAAGTTTTCTTGACTGTACCGTTTGCGGTGGCAAAGACAACGTAATGGCTGTTCACAAACTCGGCATCCTCCAGACCACGACCGCGCAGACGCAGGAAGGCGTTCACAGCGTCATCGGGCTCAATGTTGAGCAGGTTCTGGATGGCACGACCCTTGGAGCTCTTGTCATACTCGGGTATCTCATAACACTTCAGCCAGTAGCAACGGCCCTTCTTGGTGAAGAAGAGCATGGTCTGGTGCATAGTGGCAGGATAGATATATTCGATGAAGTCCTTGTCGCGTGTCTGTGCGCCCTTGGCTCCTACTCCACCACGAGCCTGCTCGCGGAAGTCACTGAGCGGAGTACGCTTGATGTAGCCCAGGTGGCTCACGGTGATAACCACGGGGTCATTGGGGTAGAAATCCTCGGCATTGAATTCGTGCTCGGCAGGAATAATCTCGGTACGGCGATTGTCGCCATACTTCTCCTTGACCTCCTGCAGCTCGTCCTTCATCACCTGTCTGCACAGCGAGTCGTCGGTGAGAATGCGGTTGAGGTAGTCTATCTGCTTCATCAGCTCGTTGTATTCATCGTGCAGCTGGTCGACGCGGAGGCCGGTCAACTGTGACAAGCGCATGTCTACGATGGCCTGAGACTGCAGCTCATCAATCTCAAAGCGCTTCTCCAGGTTGACTCTGGCTTCGCTGGGAGTCTTGCTGGCACGGATGATGTGTACGACTTCGTCAATGTTGTCGCACGCGATGATAAGTCCTTTTAATATATGTGCACGGTCCTGGGCTTTCTTCAGCTCAAACTTGGTACGGCGGATGGTAACATCGTGGCGGTGTTCAACAAAGTAATGTACGCACTCGCGCAGCGTAAGCAGGCGTGGACGTCCGTTGACCAAGGCGATGCAGTTGACTGAGAATGAACTCTGCAGGGCTGTCATCTTAAAGAGTTTGTTCAAGATGACTTTGGCATTGGCGTCGCGCTTTACATCGACAACGATACGCATACCCTGACGACCGGTTTCGTCGTTCACATTAGAGATGCCATCTATCTTGCCCTCCTTTACGAGGTCAGCGATATACTCTATCAGCTGCTGCTTGTTGACACCGTAAGGAATTTCGGTTACTACAATCTTGTCATGACTGTCATCGGTCTCTATTTCAGCTTTGGCGCGCATCACGATGCGGCCACGGCCGGTCTCATAAGCCTGCTTGACGCCCTCCAAACCATATATATAGGCACCTGTGGGGAAATCGGGAGCAGGGATATACTTCATCAGACCCTCGGTGTCTATATCTGGATTGTCGATGTATGCACAGCAGCCGTCGATGACTTCGCCCAGATTATGTGTGGGGATATTGGTTGCCATACCTACGGCAATACCGTTACCGCCATTGACGAGCAGATTGGGTATCTTGGTGGGCATAACCGAAGGTTCGACGAGGGTGTCGTCAAAGTTGTTGGTCATGTCTACCGTGTCCTTGTTCAGGTCATCCATCACGTGCTCACCCATTTTGGCAAGGCGGCACTCGGTATAACGCATAGCTGCAGGAGAGTCGCCGTCTACGCTACCAAAGTTACCCTGACCATCAATGAGCTTATAGCGCATATTCCATTCCTGGCCCATTCTGACGAGGGCGCCATAGACCGAGCTGTCTCCATGAGGGTGGTACTTACCCAACACCTCACCAACAACACGCGCACACTTCTTGTAGGGCTTGTCGCTGGTATTGCCGATGCCAAGCATACCATAGAGAATACGGCGATGTACGGGTTTGAAACCATCGCGCACATCTGGAAGGGCACGAGCTACGATTACCGACATTGAATAGTCAATGTAGGATGACTTCATCTCTTCCTCAATGTTGATCTTGATTATTCTATCATGATCGATTGTCTGATTTTCGTCCATTTACTTACTTATATTTATTCTAATTGTTTTGCTGACTTAAAATGGTCGAAATCGCATTTAAGGGCATTTATTTGCGTTCTAAGCGATTTTCCTATATTTTATCAGAGTTCAAAAGTACAAAAAAATATCTTTCCGTGAAAACAAATTATGCAAAAAATAGCGCATCGTTGATGAATTATAACATTATTAGCATCAACAAATGTGTTTTTTCGTATTATTTAATGGATAATCGAGTGTGCTGAGCCACGAACACAGTGCGATGATGAGATAATTGAACGTGGATAAAGAGTTCGTGTCATTGTGCCGACGAGTACCACAAGTCATTTGATAATTGATGGACGTCTGCGCATAATGTGAGTCCCCAGAACTTAGAGCCTACAGATGGTCTATGGAATGAAATTAAGGTAGGAAACTGTTATTTCAGACTTCGCATTAATCTTTTCAGAATTCCAATTTGCCATTTCGTGGTTTGAACACAAGTTTAAGACAACCTACGAGCGGATGTCTTACAATCGTGTGCAATTGTAGGTGACTGAAGGCGTCCTGTGTTCATTACCACACTGACGGATAGCAGTTTTCGGCAGTTGCGAGCACTCTGAAATGATACCCTCTGCTATATGAAATCTGCATAAGTTTGCGCGGGGCGGTCTGGGTTTGGTTAAATGACAAAGCCACATGGCCCATGGTGCGCCTGAGGTTGAGCTCCACGCACGGGTGCAGCTTTATGCCGTTTTCATCGACTATCATCATGTCTACGCCAAGCGGTCCGGTGTATTTTCCGACCATTTCATCGGTCAGGATGGCACATAGTTCATCTATGGCCGACTGCACCCGATGAAACGGGATATATTTGGAGATAATTTCCACCTTCTCCTCTTCGCTCGCAAGGATGTTCCCTACATACGAACCATTGGAAGACTGGAACACAGACAATCCCAAATACTCGATTCTATCGGGATAGGCGTACAGCTCTACTGCAAAATCTTTTATCTTGCGATAGTAGGGTTCGAGGGTCAATGCTCCCTGGCGCGCAATCACATTCTTGGCCCAACCGCGTTGGTGGGAAGTGAGTTGGTCGACATATCTGAGTCCACGCCCGCTACTGCTCCACGGCGCTTTCATTACATAAGTATAGCCGATGTTCTCAAGTTGGCTTATATTGTCAATCAGTCGAGAACTGCCAACTCGCTCGTCATTTGCTTCAGTGAGCTTTTTCAGCAGATTCTGGCCAGCCCACCAGCGGTGGCTCATCGCGCGGATGCTGTCAAGATATGCGTCGGTTGGCAACAGTTCCTTAGCGATTCCATTGCGCTCCAACTGAAAGCGCAAAGACCTATCCCATCCCCACGGACATATCTCTTCAAGTGGCGGAAGGTGCTTCAGGTCCTGGTAAGTCACAAAAGCCACATCATGGGCATAGCGACCCAGGTGTCTGACCCTGCTCAGTGCCGATGCGATATCATCGACAAGGACCATATCGCCATCCTCGGCCCACAGCGCAGGCAGAAAACCCAGGTCGGAGCGCATCTCGCGACCTGCATGCGGGGCCACGAAATTGAACATGTCAGATGCAAGTGCTATATCGTGCTCGGGGTTAAATATATGTAGCTTCATAACTGTTTTGTAAATTGTCCACAAAATTACAAAGTTTATTCTTTAGCAACGCAAAGAAGTGACAAAAAATACGAAATTGGAAATATTTTGTAAAGTTGAGTTTGCAATTTTGAAAATTAGTATTACCTTTGCATCTATATAAGTAAATCGATTTATGGAAGAGGCCTTTTTCCGCACCCATGCCAATTTGGTAGACAACACAAATGCTGCAGTTCGTCGTAATCTTATGGATGAGATTGACTGGAGCGACCGCTTGATAGGTATCAAGGGTACAAGGGGCGTCGGCAAGACCACCTTTCTCCTGCAATACGCTAAAGAGAAGTTTGGAGCAGCCGACCGCAGTTGTCTGTATGTCAATATGAACAACTTCTACTTCCAGGGCTTGGGTATTGCTGAATTTGCCGAAGACTTCGTTAAAAACGGTGGTCGTGTACTGTTGATTGACCAGGTTTTCAAGCAGCCCAATTGGAGCAGCGAGCTCAGAAAATGTCATGACCTTTTCCCCAATCTCAAGATAGTCTTCACCGGCTCGAGCGTGATGCGCTTGAAAGAGGAGAACCCTGAACTCAACGGCATCGTAAAGAGCTACAATCTGAGAGGCTTTTCATTCAGAGAGTTTCTCAACCTGCAGACGGGCAACGACTTTCGTCCCTATTCGTTGGGCGAGATTCTGAACAACCATGAGCATATCATCAAGACCATTCTGCCCAAGGTAAGTCCTCTCAAGTACTTTCACGACTATATCCATCATGGTTTTTACCCATTCTTCTTGGAACATCGCAATTTCTCCGAGAATCTCCTGAAGACCATGAACATGATGACCGAGGTCGACATCCTCCTTATCAAGCAGATAGAGCTGAAGTATCTTCACAAAATCAAGAAGCTGTTTTATCTCTTGGCTGTCGAAGGTCCCAAGGCACCCAATATCAGCAATCTGGCTGATGAAATACAGACCAGCCGTGCCACGGTGATGAACTATATCAAGTATCTGGCCGATGCGCGTCTTATCAATATCATCTATCCCGTAGGAGAGGAATTCCCCAAGAAGCCTACCAAGGTGATGATGCACAATAGCAATCTCATGTATGCCATCTACCCCATCACCATCGATGACCAGGAACTGATGGAGACATTCTTCGTGAACTCGTTGTGGAAGGACCATATCGTAAATCAGGCCAACAAAGACCACTTCTACATCGTAGACGGCGAAAAGCACTTCAGAATTTGCGATGCCCATGGTGAGCAGAAAATCAGATTCTCTCCCGACACCATCTATGCGCGTTATAATACTGAGGTGGGTAAGGAAAACCAGATACCACTATGGCTATTCGGCTTCCTATATTAATATAATAAGGTGTAAATATAAAAACGAACATACAAACTTTCATTAAAATTTAGAAAAATGGCTAAAGAAAAAAAGTTTATCACATGTGATGGTAACACCGCAGCGGCTCATGTAAGCTACATGTTTACCGAGGTGGCAGCCATCTACCCCATTACCCCATCTTCTCCTATGGCAGAACATGTGGACGAATGGGCTGCTAAAGGCCGTAAGAACCTCTTCGGTCAAAGAGTTTCTATTCAGGAAATGGAATCTGAAGGCGGAGCCGCTGGAGCTGTCCATGGTTCTCTTCAGGCTGGTGCATTAACTTCTACCTATACAGCTTCGCAGGGTCTGTTGTTGATGATACCTAATATGTATAAGATTGCCGGTGAGCTGTTGCCTTGCGTATTCAACGTATCTGCACGTACTCTGGCATCTCACTCACTCTGTATCTTCGGCGACCACCAGGATGTTATGGCCTGCCGTCAGACTGGCTTTGCCATGTTCTGCTCAGGTTCTGTACAGGAGGTTATGGATCTTTCTGCAGTTCCTCACCTTGCCACACTTGAGACATCTGTTCCTTTCATCAACTTCTTTGATGGTTTCCGTACTTCTCATGAGTACCACAAAGTTGAAGAAATTGATATGGAAGATATCCGTCCTCTGGTTAACCCTGAGTATATCAAAAAATTCCGCGACCGCGCATTGTCTCCAGAGCGTCCCGTAACTCGTGGTACCGCTGAAAACCCCGAGACATTCTTCACCCATCGTGAGGCTTGCAATGAGTATTATGACAGAATTCCTGAAGTAGTTGAGAAGTACTGCGGCGAAATCTCTAAGATTACTGGCCGTGAGTATCACCTCTTCAACTATTATGGTGCAGAGGATGCCGAGAATGTTATCATCCTGATGGGTTCTGCTACAGAGCCTGCCCGTGAAGCCATCGACTACCTGAACAAGCAGGGCAAGAAGGTGGGTATGGTTGCAGTTCACCTCTATCGTCCTTTCTCTGTAGACTTCTTGAAGAAGGCTCTTCCCGCTACTGTTAAGCGCATTGCCGTGCTCGACCGTACTAAGGAACCCGGTGCAGAGGGCGAACCACTGTATCTTGACGTTAAGTCTGCTCTCTATGACGACGAGCGCAAGCCTCTCATCGTTGGCGGCCGCTATGGTCTTGGTTCATCCGATACTACACCTGCTAAGATTGTAGCAGTATTCAAGAACCTGGAATTGCCACAGCCCAAGAATCACTTCACCGTAGGTATCGTTGATGACGTTACATTTACATCTCTTCCCGAAGAGGAGGAAATCCCAATGGGTGGTGACGACCTGTTTGAGGCTAAGTTCTATGGTCTCGGTGCCGATGGTACTGTAGGTGCCAACAAGAACTCTGTACAGATTATTGGTAACAATACCAACAAGTATTGTCAGGCTTATTTCTCTTATGACTCTAAGAAGTCTGGTGGTTTTACCTGCTCTCACCTGCGTTTCGGCGACAGCCCAATCCACAGCGCTTATCAGGTAAATACTCCTAACTTTGTAGCTTGTCACGTTCAGGCTTACCTCCACATGTATGACGTTACCCGCGGTCTGCGCAAGAATGGCACATTCCTGCTCAACACTATCTTCGACGGCGAGGAGTTGGTTAACTTCATTCCTAACAAGGTTAAGCGTTGCTTTGCCAAGAACAATATCAAGGTTTACTATATCAATGCCACTAAGATAGCTCAGGAAATTGGTCTTGGAAACCGTACCAACACCATTCTCCAGTCTGCTTTCTTCCGTATCACTGAGGTTATTCCTTTGGACCTGGCTGTAGAGCAGATGAAGGCGTTCATCGTGAAGTCATACTCTAAAAAGGGTCAGGATGTTGTTGACCTCAACTTCGCTGCAGTTGAGCGCGGAGGCGAGTATAAGGAACTGACAGTAGACCCAGCATGGGCTTCTCTTGCTGACGAAGAAGGCAAGGAAGACAATGTACCTGCATTCGTTAAGGAGCTGGTTCGCCCTATCAATGGTCAGGCTGGTGACCTGCTCAAGGTTTCTGACTTCGTTAAGCATAACACTGTTGACGGAACATGGGCCAATGGTACCGCTGCATTTGAGAAGCGTGGCGTAGAGGCTTTCGTTCCCGTATGGAATGTAGAGAATTGTATCCAGTGTAACAAGTGTTCATTCGTTTGTCCTCACGCTGCTATCCGTCCATTCGTTCTTACCGACGAAGAGCTGGCAGGTGTTCCTGGCCTGGCTACTCAGGAGATTAAGGCTCCCGCTGCACTCAAGGGAATGCACTTCCGTATCGAGACTTCTGTTCTCGACTGTCTCGGTTGCGGTAACTGTGCCGATGTGTGTCCTGGCAAGAAAAACAAGGAAACCGGAGAACTCGAGAAGGCTCTCAAGATGGTTCCATTCAATGTTGACGCTCCCGCTATGGTTGAGGAAGCTAAGACATGGGATTACCTCGTACACAATGTTGCCTCTAAGCAGGATTTGGTAGATATCAAGCAGAGCCCCAAGAACTCTCAGTTCGCTCAGCCTCTGTTTGAGTTCTCAGGCGCTTGCTCCGGATGTGGTGAGACACCTTATGTAAAGCTCATTTCTCAGCTCTTTGGTGACCGCCAGATGATTGCTAACGCTACTGGTTGTTCTTCTATTTACTCTGCTTCTATTCCTTCTACTCCTTACACTACCAATGCTAAGGGCCAGGGTCCTGCATTCGACAACTCTCTGTTCGAGGACTTCTGCGAATTCGGTCTGGGTATGGCTTTGGGTAACAAGAAGATGAAGGAGCGCATCTGCCACCTTCTCGAGGAGGCAAAGGCTGATGAGCATGTACCTGCCCAGTTTGTTGCTGCAGCTGACAAGTGGATTGCTGCTAAGGACGATGCTGACGGCTCTAAGGAAGCAGCTGCAGAGCTGAAGCCTCTGATTGCCGCTGGTGCTGAGCAGGGTTGCCCTGTATGTCAGGAGTTGAAGACTCTCGACCACTATCTTGTAAAGCGCAGCCAGTGGATTATCGGTGGCGACGGTGCTTCTTACGATATTGGCTACGGAGGTCTTGACCACGTACTCGCATCTGGTGAGGATATCAATATCTTGGTTCTCGATACTGAGGTTTATTCAAACACTGGTGGCCAGAGCTCTAAGTCTACTCCACTCGGTGCTATTGCTCAGTTCGCAGCTCAGGGTAAGCGCATCCGCAAGAAGGATCTCGGTCTTATGCAGACCACCTATGGCTATATCTATGTTGCCCAGGTTGCTATGGGTGCCGACAATGCTCAGACATTGAAGGCTATCCGCGAGGCAGAGGCTTATCCAGGTCCATCACTCGTTATCGCATACGCTCCTTGTATCAACCACGGTCTGAAGCGTAAGGGCGGTATGGGTAGAAGCCAGAATGAGGAGAAACTCGCCGTTGATTGTGGTTACTGGCACCTGTGGCGCTACAACCCACTGTTGGCCGATGAGGGCAAGAACCCATTCACGCTTGATTCTAAGGAGCCTAACTGGGCTGACTTCCGTGACTTCCTCCTTGGAGAGGTACGTTATCTGAGTGTTCAGAAGGCTTATCCTAATGAAGCTGAGGAACTCTTCTCTCAGGCTGAGCGTATGGCTAAACTCCGTTATCGCAGCTATGTCCGCAAGACTCAGGAAGACTGGAGCGAGATTATCTAATCTTGAATTGATACACCTTATATAATATATAGGGATACTGATGAAGGGAGGTTTGCCAATTGGCAAGCCTCCCTTTTCAATTATCCTCATACAAATCAATAAAAAAACGCATGAAATTAAAATAATGTGCTTTTTCCTTGTTTGTGTCATAGATAACCACTAACTTTGCAGTAATATAACTTAATCCTTTAACAATAAACATTATGACTAAACTTTTACGCTTATCACTTTTGTTATTAGCAGTTTGCGCATGTGGCATAGCTAATGCAGCAAACGTAACAGACAAGTTCACAGCCTCGGCTTTAGGTATCACGGGGACTTCGTATGCCGACTTGACTGATTTCCAATTATCCTCTACAGCAAAGTATTCGCTTAACGCAGCAACAAATAAAGCGACCTGCGTTCAGCTTCGTTCAAAGAATAGTAATTCTGGAATTGTTACAACGACATCTGGTGGTACTGTAAAAAAAATTACAGTTGTATGGAATGAAGCCACCAAGGCTGGTCAAAAGTTGGATGTATATGGAAGTACTTCTGCATATGGCAGCCCTAAGGACTTATATGATGCAAAAACTCAGGGTACGAAAATCGGCACAATAGAAAATGGTAAGAGTACTGAGCTTTCTGTTGAAGGAACCTATACTCATGTAGGATTGCGTTCCAATAATGGTGCGGTTTATGCAACTGAGATATCAATTGAATGGGAGCCTGCTGCTCCGGGTACAGTTGCCATGCCAACAATTACCGGTAACGCCACTTTTGAAACCTCTACCACTGTAACTATTACAGGCCCAGATGGAGCTGACATATATTATACTACTGACGATAGCACTCCCACAACAAGTTCGCAGAAGTACACTGCACCTTTCTCTTTGACAGAGAGCACCACCGTAAATGCTATCGCCGTTAAGGGTGGCAAGTCGAGCACTGTTGCCAGCAAGGACTTTAGCCAGATTACTTGCACAGACGCTACCTTAGAGGAAGTAGTTGGATGGACTGCCGACAAGACTTATGTGAAGCTCGCCCTCAACAACGCCAAGGTGATATACGCTGATGGCAACACAGTCCATCTGCGCGAAAACGGCAAGTGCCTTATGCTTTACAATGTAGGCATCCTCGCCCTCACCCTCAACTCAACGGTAAGCGGAAGCATCAAGATGAACTTCAAATCCTACAATGGCATCCCCGAAATGATGAGAAATGAGTTCACCAATGCCGGTGACCTTTCCATTACTGCTGGCTCTTCTCTGGAATTGGACGCTACTGTAACTACCGTAGAAGACCTCCTCGCCAAGAAGAACCTCTGTGACCTGGTACTTCTTAAGAATGTCACCGTAACCGCAGAAGGCACAGGCAAGGATGCCAAGTATTTCATCGTGAGTGGTGCCAAAAAGATTCAACTCTGGGGTAACCAGAATCTTAGCGCTGTAGGCGTAGGCAAGTCTTTGGATATTTATGCTCTTTGCAATAGTATCTATTCTAACAATGTCCAGATTAAGCCTGTAAAGGTTGGCGACATCACCTTGGGTATTAACAACACTATCGTAGTTGAGAGCAAGAAGCAGGGCATCTACAACATCAATGGTGTTAAGATGAGCGAGGGTCAGAACCTTCCCGCTGGCTTGTATATCAAGAACGGCAAGAAAGTAATTGTTAAATAACACATGTTTTTTCCTAACTCACACCTTACCGGCTGTCTCTACCCTTGTAGAGGCAGCCATTTTATTCATTATTGTCACGACCGATAGCAATTATCGAGATTTTTTCTATTCTTGTGTTCGTGAGATTTCATAAATATAAAGACGCCAATACGCCAAATCTCCGTACCTTCGCAGCCAAAATGGGACAACTTTCCATTATAGGTTTCCATCTGCAATAGATAGCAAATAATAAACATAATAAAAATGGAACTACTTCACAACCTTTTCATGGGTTTCCCCAATCTTTGGGGCGGCGGTGTAGCTCACTCAGTAATGATTCTTTCGCTTGTAATATCCTTGGGATTATTATTGGGCAAGATCAAGGTCGCCAACATTTCTTTGGGGCTGACCTGGGTATTGTTTGTCGGAATTACCTTTGGTTATTTCTGTTTTAATCTTGATGAGCATCTGCTCCACTTCCTCAAGGAGTTTGGCTTGATTCTCTTCGTCTATTCTCTCGGCCTCCAGGTAGGTCCAAGTTTCTTCTCCTCGTTTGGCAAAGGTGGTCTCAGGCTCAATATGCTTGCCATATCGACCATCGCGATAAGCATTGTTGTCACCATCATTCTATTTTATACCACAGGCACTCCTATCACCACCATGGCAGGTATCTTGTCTGGTGCCGTGACCAATACGCCTGGACTGGGAGCTGCCCAGCAAGCCAACAGCGACCTCAATGGAATAGACGACCCCAGCATTGCCGCCAGCTATGCCGCCGCTTATCCTATCGGTGTTATCGGCGCCATACTTATCTTCCTTCTCTTGAAGTATATCCTTTGCATCCATACCGGTAAGGAAGAAGAGGCAGCTAAGCGAGGTCTCGGCGCTACTGAAGAACTGACTGTCCGTCCCTTCTCCGTATGCGTGAAGAATGAGCAGATTGTCGGTAGAACCGTGCGCCAGATAGCTGAAATCTCGCAACGAGATTTTGTCATCTCTCGTATGCTTGTAGATGGAGCCGCCTCCCCCACCGATGTCATTAACGGCTCGACTGTGCTGAATCTCAATGACAAACTGCTCATTACAGCTGCCCCACGTGACATTGAAGCTATCATCGCCTGCCTTGGCGAGCCCACTACTGTAGACTGGGAGAAGTGTGACAAAGGCCACATCTCACGCCGTATTCTTATCACGCGTCCCGAAATCAATGGAAAGACATTGGCCCAACTCCGCATACGCTCTCTCTTTGGAGCCAACATCACCCATGTTTACCGTTCTGGTGTAGAACTTGTTGCCGCACCCCACCTCCAGCTTCAAATGGGCGACAAGGTCACCGTCGTAGGTAGCGAACTGGCCATCAGCCATACCGAGAAGCGTTTGGGCAATTCCATCAAGCGTCTCAACATCCCCAACCTCATTCCTATCTTCCTGGGTATTGCGCTCGGCTGTTTTGTTGCTAACATTCCCTTCTATCTCCCCGGAATCCAGGCTCCACTTAAGCTCGGACTGACCGGTGGCCCGTTGGTTGTAGCCATCCTTATCGGTTTCTTGGGTCCCAAATTCCACCTGATTACTTACAATACCATCTCTTCCAATCTGATGATACGAGAGATAGGATTGTGTATCTTCCTTGCCTGCGTAGGTTTGGGAACCGGCAAAGAGTTTATAGATACCGTCTTCAATGGCAACGGATTGGCCATGGTGGGTTATGGAGCCATCATCACGATGCTTCCACTCCTTATTGGCGGACTCATCGGCCGTTATGCCTTCCACCTCAACTACTACACCCTCATCGGAGTTCTGGCAGGCGCCAACACCAACCCCCCAGCCCTGCGTTATGCCAACGACCTCACCGCAAGTGATTCTCCTGCTGTAGCCTACTCCACGGTATATCCCTTTGCGATGTTCCTCCGCATTATCACCATTCAGATATTAATATTGACTTTAGGATAAAACTATATGCTGAAAATTATTGCCGTCGATGTGGCGCTATTGCTGATTATCGTTTATGGCGTCATTCAGTTTAGAAAAAATAAGAAAAGCAACAGACATGGTTGAAACATCTTCACTTATCACCCATCCCGTAACGGATGACGAGCGTTTGGTTCACCACAAATTGGATTTGCTGTTACGTACCGGCTGTATTCTCGTTGAAAATGCAGCCGACACCAGCCGCATCATCCGCACGATGAAGCGAGTGGCTATGTATCTCTGCATCCCCATCGAGAATCTGCATATTTACGTCAATTACAATATGCTGATGGTCAACCTTAGTGATGTCGAAAAGTCTTACACCAAGTTCCAGCGAGTAGACAAGCATGGCGTCAATCTGGATGCCATCCGCGAGATTAGCCATCTTTCCTGGGACTCTATTCGTAAGAACCTGACTTTGGAGGAATACGAGCGACAGCTTACAGAGATACACCAGCGCAAGCGCAATTACACCCCTTGGCAGGTAGCCATCGGAGGAGGACTGGCGTGCGGCGGCTTCTGCATCCAGTTCGGTTGCGACTGGACGGCATTCTTCTATGCCTCCATTGCAGCCATATTGGGCTTGCGTCTGCGTATGTTCCTCAATTCCAAGGGCTCCAATGGATATTTCAACATCGGCTTGGCAGCTTTTGTATCCACGCTGTTGGCATGGCTCTTCGCCTTGATTTCCACCCGGTCTGGCATTTCCTTCTTGGAGTCCTCCACTCCATGGCATCCGCTTTTGGCCTGCGCCTTGTTCATCGTTCCCGGCGTACCGCTCATCAATTTCGTAAGCGACATGCTTTCAGGCTTTACCCAGGTGGGTATCACCCGAGCCACCAACACGCTGCTTATGCTTTTTGCCATGGCTTTCGGCATAGCCTTTGCCATCCAGTTTTGTGGCATCGACAATTTTGTCCACGACTTGTCCATGATTCCCCATCACACCTATGATGAATACATGCTGGCTGCTGCTATCTCGGCTATCGGTTTCTCCATGATATTCAATGTTCCTCGCCACATGATGCTCTTTGTAGCCCTTGGAGGTATAGTAGCTGTCTGCACCCGCAATTTTGTCAATCTTGGAGCCAGTTCAGGCAACGTCGGATTGGATATGGGCCTCATCGTAGGCTCCTTTGTCGGGTCTGCAGTGATTAGTATCATCTGCTGCTTCATGGTACGTCGCCTGCACACTCCCCACCAGTGCCTGAGCATACCCAGTGTCATACCTATGATTCCTGGAGTGCTGATGTACAGAGCCCTGTTTGCCTTCATCAATATGCATGGAGTTATAGGCGAAGTCACCGTGGCGATGAACAATGCCATCCACGCATCGCTGATTATCCTGTTTATCGCTATTGGTGTGGCCATACCCAATATATTCTTCAGACGGATGATTAATCCCAAGCGGGAGCAGAAGCTGATGGAGCTGCTGTTCATCCGCAAAAATCAGATGGCTGACAAATAAAAATGTCGGCCACCTGTGACAGGACGCCGACATTAATTCACTCCATATTATATCATTTGAGGGTGAATCAATTACATATTGATGCACCCTTTTTATCTATCCGGTATTTTTATAAACCAATGCTTTTCAGCAATTCGCCATTGAGATGGTGTATTTCGACCACTCCATCTTCGTAGATGGCGAATGTTGGCACGTTGCCTCCTTTGGGGAATGTGATAGAACCGGTATTGCAGAATACAGTGCCTTCTTCATTCTCCAGAGTCCACAGATGCGTATGCCCACTGAACACGACGTCATATTTGCCAGGCAACATGTTCTCCTTATTATATTTATGGCCATGGGTGAGCAGCAGCCTGCGCCCATTGTCGACCACCAGAGCATAATCTGCCATGATGGGGAAATCGAGCAGCATCTGGTCTACCTCCGAGTCACAGTTTCCACGTATGGCTACTATCTTGTCTGCCATTGCGTTCAGCGTCTCGGCTATCAGTTTTGGGTTCAACCCTTCGGGCAAACCATTGCGAGGACCGTAATTGAGGATATCGCCCAAGATGAGCAACATATCGCAACTTGCGGAATCATAATAAGACAAAACTTGTTGTAAAGTGGGAAAACAACCGTGGATATCGGAAACAATCAAATATTTCATTCTAATAAATATTTGGTAAAAGATGTGGGTGGTGATGGATTCGAACCACCGAAGGCGAAAGCCAGCAGATTTACAGTCTGCCCCATTTGGCCACTCTGGTAACCACCCTTGCTCAATTGCGAGTGCAAAGGTATACATTTTAGCCGACACTGCCAAAGGTTTGACCAACTTTTTTGCCACAAATATTGTCTGCGCGGTGGCTGGGATGATTAATCGGGTATGGCTCAAACTTTTTATTCCCCTTTATTTTGATATTACGGAAAAAACGCTTATCTTTGCAATCGCAATTGCCGATATGGCTCAGTTGGTAGAGCAACGCATTCGTAATGCGTGGGTCCCGGGTTCGAGTCCCGGTATCGGCTCCATTTCAGGAGTAAGTATAAGCGGAATTAGCACATCGGTAGTGCACGGGCTTCCCAAGCCTGGGAGGCGGGTTCGATTCCCGTATTCCGCTCAAATATGTAGAGATGTTCTGTAATCATGATGATGCAGAGCATTTTTTGTTTATTTACACATCGTTTCATAGCATACAGCGACACATTTATGACAGATTCGTGGCAAAAGATGGTGAGCGGAGAGGTATATGACGCTCTCGCCCCTGAACTCATCAACGAATTGAACAGGGTCAAGGACTTGGTATGGCAGTATAACCAAATCAGACCTTCCGATTATACAAACAAGGAAAAAGCCATCAGAGCCCTGCTCGGCAAGTGTGGTGTCAGGCCCATCGTCAACCAGCCCTTCTATTGCGATTATGGCCGCAATATCGAGGTGGGCGACTTCTTCTTTTCCAACTTCAACCTTACCATTCTCGACGAAGCCCCTGTCAAGATAGGCGACCATGTCTTCATCGGCCCCAATGTGAGCCTATACACGGCTTGCCACCCCACCAATCCCGAAGAGCGAAACAAAGGTGTGGAATGGGCGCGCCCCATCACCATCGGCAACTCGGTCTGGATAGGCGGTAGCGTGACTATTCTGCCTGGCGTCACCATTGGCGACAACTGCACCATAGGAGCCGGCTCGGTGGTTACCCGAGACATTCCAGCCAACAGTATTGCCGTAGGCAACCCCTGCAAAGTCATTAAACATATAGACCATACCTGACCATGCCTACTCTGCATATCGCCATCGTCGGCGGAGGCGCAGCCGGATTGTTTGCTGCCATTACCGCCAAGCACTATTATCCTGACACAGATGTCTGCATCTTTGAGAAGAACAACAAACTGCTGGCCAAGGTGGCGATTACCGGTGGCGGAAGATGCAATCTTACCAATTCGTTTGCAGATATTGCCGACTTGAGCAATGCCTATCCACGCGGGCATAAGCTTATAAAGCGTTTGTTCAACACTTTCGATTACGATGATGTCTATCAGTGGTTTGAAGACCATGGCGTGCCCCTTGTAACACAAGAGGACAACTGCGTTTTTCCGCAGTCGCAAGACTCGCAGTCCATCATAGACTGCCTCATCTCTACCGCTCGACAGTTGGGAGTGAAGTTCAGACTCGGATGCACCATCACGAGCATAGAGCAAACGCCCGACGGGAAGCTGTGCATTACCTCTACATGCGGGCAGGCAAGCGCTACGCAGAAGCAACATTATGACCGCGTGGCTGTAACGACTGGCGGCTCACCTCAAATGAAGGGCTTGGAGTTTTTGTCACCGGTGGTACGTAAACTGGAATCGCCAGTAGCCTCGCTTTTCACGCTGACCATCAATGACCGCAGACTGCAGAGCATGATGGGAACCGTGGTCAATCCTGTCACAGTCTCTATTCCTTCCACCAAGTTCAAGGCCGAAGGACCGTTGCTTATCACCCATTGGGGCGTGAGCGGACCTGCCGTGCTGAAACTGTCATCCTATGCCGCCCGCTTTCTTCACGATGCCGATTATCACTCCACTTTGGCGGTCAACTGGATTAACCGCACGCATCATCATGAGGTTGAGCAGGAGTTCTATATGTTTATAGCCAGCAACGCGAATAAGATGGCGGGCAATTTACACCCGTTCAACCTTACATCTCGGCTGTGGACATACATTCTGGAGAAGTGTGGATGCCCCGCCGACCGGCGTATGGGAGAACTGGGCAAGAAGATGATTAACAAGTTGATAGACACGCTTACCAATGACCAGTATGCCATCGCCGGCAAGGGCAAATTCAAGGACGAGTTTGTCACCTGTGGCGGCGTAGCCTTGGGCGAACTCAACCTCAATACCTTGGAGAGCAAGCACTGCACACACCTGTTTTTCGCAGGCGAAGTGACCGATGTCGATGGCATCACCGGAGGTTTTAACCTCCAGGCGGCATGGACCATGGGCTATGTTGTGGGCATGAATATCGGTAAGGCCTAAAACGAAACAGGGGATGCAGCTGTGAGCTGCATCCCCCATCTTTTTTTTGTTTCAGATTATCCGATTTTGATCTGACGTTCTACCTTGACATCTTCCTTGTTGAACTTGGGCAGAACTATTGTCAGAATGCCGTCTTCGACCTTGGCTGAAATCTTCTCTCGGTCTACATCTTCAGGCAGGATGTAGGCTTGCTCGTAGTTGCCGTAAGAGAACTCGCGACGCAGGTAGTGCTCATTGCGTTCTTCCTGCTTGTGCTCCATCTTGTTCTCGATGTTTACAACCAGATTGTTGTCCTTGTTAAGGCTTATCCGGCAATATTCCTTCTTGATGCCCGGTGCGGCAATCTCCATAGTATATTCCAATGCATTGACCTTTACGTTTACAGCAGGCGCTGTAGTGTTGGTGCGCAGCATACCATTGTTGTCAAAGAACTCATCAAAAGCAGAGTCTAACCAGTTGTTACGTGTTGGGTACATCATAATATTTTCCTCCATTATTAGTTTATATTCATTTATAGTCATCCAGACGATTACCGTCTGTCACTATCATTTTTGCAAAAAACATTCCCACAGCGCTGCGACTGACAAAATGACGCATAATGCTGCCAAATCGGTCATTCAAAACCTAAAATGGCACATTTTGTCATGAAAAATATGGGAAATTATATGGATATTAGAAAATTAATGCGTACCTTTGCAGTCGCAAAAATGAGAATCAGATAAAGCGGGGTGTAGCGCAGCCCGGTAGCGCTCCTGGTTTGGGACCAGGTGGTCGCAGGTTCGAATCCTGTCGCCCCGACTATTATCTTCACTCATTTCCTTGTGCGGGGTGTAGCGCAGCCCGGTAGCGCTCCTGGTTTGGGACCAGGTGGTCGCAGGTTCGAATCCTGTCGCCCCGACCACAGCAAGCATCATACGAATACCGATGGGTTCAGTATGATGCTTTTTTCATGTCTATATCTCTCGGCTCTATCGCCACGCCTATCACCACCACTCCCCCAACCTGCCCCGATATCCGTTGCCCCATCAGTCCAATTGATAACCGGCCCATATCCAAACCGTCCGCCATCATCTTTTTTCTGATTTCTGGGTTTGAAACAGTGGTTTCGTACTTTGCAATTATGATTTCAAAGTTTGAATTATCCATTTCGCGCTTTGCATCCATTTTATAGTTGGACTCGATGTATAAGGACTACAATGGCGCGAAACATGTGCCATGTCTCAAGATTATAGTGATGACTTAATCAGCGGAAAACGGTATGGAAAAACGTGTGACTCGTGTCGGGCTGCTGCCCACGATTAAGGTTATGGCTATGAAAAAAGCCCCAAGTTGATACTTGGAGCCTTTATCATTTCCATTGCTTTGCGGAAGATGAGGGATTCAAACCCCCGATACCCGGAAAAGGGTATACCGGATTTCGAGTCCAGCGCATTCGGTCACTCTGCCAATCTTCCTTAACCGCTGCAAAAGTAATATTAATTTCGAATATAACCAAGGAATTGCTGGTATTTTTTTCATCTTTTGCAGAGATTGCTATATATGCAATTGGCACATCTTTTCTGGTCTTTTGTGGGTTCAAAGGGGATGTCGGCATCATAGATTTCACGCAGAGTCTGTCTGAGTCCGTCCATAAACTCATCCTCGTAATCTGTAGCCCTGACCATAAGTGAGTCACCCAGCTTGAGCGTGGGGTCATACTGCTCGTTGCTCATGTTCTGGATGAACATAAGTGCCGGGCTGACAGCAAGTCCGCTTTGGTTGAGCTCCTGGCTGTGGCTCACAATCAACGCGTAGAGCAGAGCCTGAAGATAATAATTGGTGTGTTTGGCGTGGATGTCGGCATCGCTGAACAACTCGGCTATCTCCTCGACCTTCTTCCGGGCTGGCATTCCCGTCTTGTAATCGATAACGCGAATGCGCTGCTGCTGGTCGTCATCGGTAATCTCGTCCAGACGGTCGATGAAGCCGAGTACCTTGATTTCGCGTTCGCCATCGGTAGAGTCAAATTTGACAGTTGTCTCGACCTTGTTCTCCAATCCCAAGATGCGGAACGGCGTAAGACGGCTATCGATGACGAGCATCTTGCGCAGATAGCTGATGACCACACCTCGGTTGATGAGTTGCAATCCGTTGTACTCGGGAGTGTAAGAATTGTCTTTGACCTTGAAGAGTTCTTCCTTGAACGCCTGGTCTACAATCATCTCGAGGACCTCCCGGTGATTGAGCAAGTCGTCGATGTCAGCCTGCTTTATCACCTCGCTCTTCTGCATGAGTCGCTGATAGATGAGTTCGGCACTGCGGTGGAATATAAGACCGAAGACGCGGCTGTCCTTCATCTCTTCATCTGTTTCATCGGGTTCTTTCAACCCCTCGACTACATTGTAATAAAAGGTAAGCGGGCAATAAAAGTAACGGTTGATGGCTGTCGGCGAGAGCTGGGTCAACTGGTGGAGCTTGTTCATCAAATCGGGCGTCTTGATGACACTGCCAGACAGCGCCTGCTTTACCGACTGGTCTGGGGTGAGTATGCCGTGGTGTATGTCGTGGCCACTTTCGACCATCATCTGCAACATAAATCTGCTCATCTCTCCCGTTTGGCCGTCCTCCGTAGCCTTGTTGTAGGTCAAAGTGATATCCTGCGACCGCTGCAGAAGCCGGTAAAAGTAGTAGGCATAGATGGCAACCTTGTGGTCGATAGTAGTAAGCCCGTAGGCCTTGCGTATAGAATAGGGAATGAATGAAGAGTCGTTGACACCCTTAGGCATATTGTTGTCGGAGGCTGACAGTACGAGCAGGTGGTCGAAGTCCAGGTTTCTGGTTTCCAGCACGCCCATAATCTGAATGCCCTCTATCGGCTCGCCTCTGAAGGGAACCGTCGTGCTCTGTATCAGTTGGGCTATCAGGCGTTCAAAGGTAATCTTGTCGACCTGCAGGTCGCCCGAAGTAATGAGTCCTTCGAGACGATTGATGATGGTGTACATGCGGAAGATGGACTCCTGGGTAAGCGGGTCGTTGACCTGGCTTGCCTTGCGGCCCACATACTGAAGCATGGCCGTCAGCCATTGGGCAATGTTCTGGTTATGGCAGTCGCCCAGCGTGTCGATGTCGGTAAACAAAAGCTGCAATCCTTGGTCGAGAGCCAGCTGGGAGCGCGTGGGGTAATAGCGGTTGCATGCCTGCAACTCCATGTACAGGTCAAGACAACCGGCGGAAATGTATCGGCCATAAGGGTGCTTGAGTATCTTGGCTACATCGCGCAGACGATACTTGTCTGTGTTCTTGACGTGGCCATAGGTTTGCAGGCGCAGCAGTATCAGGACAAACGAAGCCACTGGCGACTGGGACAGAGGATATCCGGTGGTGATATTGATGCTCTTGACCTCTTCGGGCAGACAGTGCAGCACGGTCTGGAGCAGCGACTCGTCGCACAACACGATGGCGGTCTTGGCGCCGGCTTCGATGCGATGGTTTTCGCTTATCCACTGACTGATATAGTGAGCCTGCGCACTCTCGGTCATGGATGAGATGTAGGTGATGTCCTTGGGCTTGCTGAAGTTGTTGTAATATGTATCGTCATCTACACTCAGCTCGTTGGGGAACTGAGTCAGATAGCCGTTGATGTAATGCCCCGCCTCGTTGTTGGCGAGATAATAGTGGTCGAAATCCCAATAGAAGCATGCCTTACCCTGCGCTTTAAGCGTGAGGAAGAGCCGCTGCTCGACCTGTTGCAGCATATTAAATCCCACAAACACATATTTGTCGAACTCGTAGTCGGCCTGGGATTCCACCACACTGCGATACAGCGCGCCCTCGTAAGCCAGCCCCTGCGCGGCGAGACGCTGATTGAAGTCACGGTAAATTTCTTCGAGATTGCACCAAAGAGAAAGGAATCTCTCTTTGAGCTTGGAGAGATGGTCGTCGGCGAAATTGTGGAAGAAAGACTTGAGTATATTCTTCTGCTCTGGTGAGAGGTAGTCTATGTCGTCCAATTCGTGGATGTCTCTAAGGTTGGCAAAAACCTTATGGGCATCGGCCATGTTCTTGTCGATATCATCAAAGTCGGCAAGCAGCAATTGGCCCCATCCGTAGAAACGGTCGAGCGTCTCATCCTTACCAGTGATTTCCGTATAGGAACGATAGAGGTCGCAGACCAGCTTGATGGGGTCGGCAACCATCAACTCTGACTTCTCTCTGAACAAATCGCTGATGGTGGTATAGCATGGACTCCACAACGGACCGTCTGACAGCCGTGCCAGATATTCGGTCATAAAGAGCGAAGCACGCTTGTTAGGAAACACAACGGCTATTCGTGACAGGTTACTGCCATATTTCTGTAACAGGTCTTTGGCTACTGCTTCTAAAAAAGTGCTATTCATTTTACCTCTTCTATCTTATTACTGTACACAAACCACAAGTAGCCTTTCACACGGCTATGCCCCATCTCGCTGAGCAGACGCATATACTCTCTGACTTGGGTGTGGTATTCTTCTTTGGGGGTTCCGAATTTGAAGTCGATAACGATATATTCTTCGCCGTCGGTTATCACTCGGTCGGGACGCAACAGGCGCGATTTCTGCAGCTCTCTGTCGTAGAACAGCAGCGAACACTCGTTGAGCACGGTCCAACGGGGAGAGAACCATTCGCTCACCCGGTCGTCATCAAGTCGCTTGCGCAACATGCTGACGAGCTGTTCCCGCTTGACCTCGTTGTCGTAGAGGATGCCATCATTTTCCAGCCGCTGCAGGGCCTTGTCTATATCGGCCGACGTACGTATCGACGAGAAGACCTTGTGCAGCACATTGCCCAACTTGATGTACTGATTATGATTGTCGCCCTCATTGTCGTGAGTGAATTCGATGCTCTGGTTGCTCTGGCGGAAAGTCGCCACAGACTTGTAGGCCTTGATGACTGGCATATCCATAGGGGCGGAAGTCTTGCGGAATACATTGCGCTCCTCGGTAGATTGCTGTGTACGAGCGGGCTTGCTTTGGGCTGCTGGCAATGAGCCGAACTCCAGATGGAGGGTATCGGTCTTGTCGTCAAGGTTGCCCGTATAAGTCGTGTTGAGGGCTTGGGCAAGGTCATCCCAAATACCTTCAAGTAGGCCCGAACGCATAGCCTGCGTGCCGCGTTTGCCCAATATGTAGAGGCTGCTCTTGGCACGGGTGAAGGCAACATAGAGCAGGTTGAGATTGTCCACTACATTCTGTAGATGCTCATAATAATAGTCGTCTTCGTAAATAGAATTTACCATTCCTTTCTTGGAGAAATCTATAGGTACAAGCGGCATCCGGCTGAAGGGGTCTACCTTGGGCGTACACCATAAGGTAGAGTTGCTCTGTTCAAGTTTCCAATCACAGGCAGGAATGATAATATGGTCGTACTCCAATCCCTTGCTCTTATGGATGGTCAACAGTCTGATACCATTGTCCATACTGCTCTGGATGGCTTTCTCGTGGAGCGTGTTGTCCCATTCGTTGAGGAAGTCGTCAATGTCGGACATGTTGTCTTTGAGATACTTGGCCAGCTGGTCGAAGAAGGCGAAGATATATGCACTCTGGTTGCAACAGATGTCTTCATCGAGCATGGCATAGATGGTCTGCACCATGTCGTAAAGCGGCATGGTAAGCAACTGTTCGCGTGTGCGTTCTACTGGAGCGAGTATTCCCACCTGCTTAAGATAAGCTCGGTCGATGCTACTCTCTGGATTGGAAACATAACGCAAAGCACTGATTAAGGTATTGACGGCAACAGAGGCGTCAAGGCGGAACGCTTCATCGGATATAAGCGGTACCGAGGGATAGTTCTCCCCGAAAAAGCGGGCTATCTCTTGTATGGTTGACTTGCTTCGACACAAGATAGCGATGCTACTGGGTGTATGGCCTCGTTCCAAGATGGTCGTAATCATGCTATGGATTTTCTCCATGATTTGTTCTCCATACTCGGTGCTTGGCATCAGGGTCATCTCTACCCTACCTCTTTCCTGGGTGTTGTGAGGCTTCTGCTCGACATCTGCATAGGCTTGTATCAGTTGGTCTACCTCATTGCTCCCATCCAATGACCTGGCTTCGTACTGTGTGGCCAATGAGAAAAAGACATTGTTGAAAGTAATGATATTGTAGTCAGAACGGTAGTTGGTGACCAGAGATTTGACTGTGACGGACTGACTCTGGTCTGGAAATTCGCTTTCGATATTGTTGAGGAGCTTCCAGTCACCCGAGCGCCAGCGATAGATGCTTTGCTTGACGTCGCCGACAATGAGATTTTGTGTATCTTCATTGCTCATGCAGTCCATGAGCAGGATTTTGAAGTTCTTCCATTGTATGGTGCTCGTATCCTGGAACTCGTCTATCATGATATGCTTCAGTCTGGTGCCAATCTTTTCAAAGATAAATGGCGAATCGCTGTCCTGAATCATACCGTTGAGCAGATGCTGCGTGTCGCTCAGCAGAAATCTGTTGGCATCACTGTTCATCTCACGAATGGTCTTCTCGATATTCTCCAACAGCCTTAACTGGTTAAGGTGGCGCAATGTAAGATTGGCAGAAACATACAGGCACGACTGAACCTGACGCATACGCTCGGTCTCCTGAAGATAAGGCAGCAGCGTCTCGCACACCAGCTTGTACTTGGGATTGTCTGGAGTCCGCTCGGCTTTCTTTACCCATTTATCTGCATCTTCCATCGCGGCCTTGACGGTGTTGGTGAGGACATCAGCATCGCCATACTTGCCATTGCCCATCTTGATGAAATAGCTACACACTCCCTTGTTGCCATTGCTGAAGTCGGTGGTTTGGAGGCCGTTCTCTTCAAGCATGTCCATGAATGTGGCGGCATAGTGCTTGAAGTGGTCTTCTGCATGGTCACGCATTTCCTTCAGTATGCGCGTATAATCATCAAAGAAGTTATCCGTGGCGAGTGCTTCATTGAGTTTCTTGCTGTTGTCTCTATAGATATCGCGGAAAATATTCCTTCCAAAGCGTTTGATGAGATTGATGACATTCCAGCCCTTGTCCTCGGATATGTTCTCTTTGACGTATTGCATAATCCAGCCAAAGACCTTGTCGTGGACATTAAGCCCGTCTATCAGTTCGTCAACTGCCTGTTCTTCCACCTGCACGTCATTGAGTCCTATGTGCAGATTGGCTGTGAGGTCGAGTTCACTTGCCATATTGCGTAAGACGCTTTGGAAGAACTTGTCTATCGTCTCGACTCTGAAATAGTTGTAATTATGGAGCAGGAGTCTAAGCGCCTCTCCTGCCTGGGTAGCCACCATGACTGGGGCGAAGCCTGTAGACTGGACAATGTTGTCCATATAACTCTGGGCTTCAGGCAACTGCCTGGAAAGGCCATAAAGCATGCTAAGAATGCGCATCTTCATCTCTTCGGTGGCCTTGTTGGTAAATGTAACGGCAAGGATATTGTGAAAAGAAGATGGATCCTGGATGAGTAGCTTTATGTATTCTACGGTGAGAGTAAATGTTTTTCCCGAACCGGCGCTTGCTTTATAGACCGTAAGTGGGTTGATTGAGTTTACCATTGTCTGAATAATTCTAATCCGATTTTAATGCCAACACCATCAAAACGCCCATTGCGATGAGCCATGAAGACTCCGGTGGATACCCAACGGGTGGTAAATCCGTAGCCCACTTCCGTATAAGGATGCAGATGGGTCACAAAGAGCATGTTGGTATATATGCGTTCCTTCTCAATATATCTTCCAATCAAGGGAATGTGGCTCAAGGCGAGCAGTGGCGTCTCGTATGTGGCGTTGGTACGAACATAATAGCGCGAAAGGTTATACCAATGGCTGGGAAGGAGCGTAAATTCACCGGTCCACTCATCATACCATCCGTCAGGGATATTGTTGTCTCTGAAATTGGAGTAGTCCAAGAAGTTCCGGGTACCGTCGATGAGTGTATAGAAACCACAACCTGCGCGGAAAGACAGGAACTTCAATCTATTGAAGGCCACTATCTGCTGTATGTCAAACTCCACACGCTCATAGGCAAGGTCTGCGTCCATCAAGCCGCGGATGCTGCGTTCGTATGCCACATTGACAGCTGGGCCTCTCCACCCTGTTGGCCTCCAGATAATCTCGGCCTTGGGCGCAACAGACGTGTAAGACGTAGGGACATGCGCCTGCTGATAGGTGTGACGCTCTACCGCCGTACGTTTATGCCCCACCATTCCCACCTGCAATGTAATGTGACGCGACCAGTCATAGCTGCTCTCTAGGGTAAGGTGGAAGTCTCGAAAGTAATCAATACGCTCACCATTATAAGGTGTATTGCTTGGCAATGAAGCCAGCATCTCATCTTTCAGCATGCCGTTGCTTATCCAGTTGCCATTGCCCAACTGCAACTTTACATAGCCGTTATGCCGCTTGTCAAAATGGTATTCTATAGGTAATGTAAAATACAGCTGGCGCTGCTTGAAAGAATAGCCAGCCTTAAGTCTGGTGTAGAGATAGTGGTTCGTGGAGAAATTGTATAGGTTGCGGACGTCAAATTTATAAAAATAACCCTTGCGGCCACTATATCCCATGTACAGCGGGTTGAACAGCGGGTTGATGTTTACCTGTCCTTGGTTGCCGTTTCCATAGTTGGAACTTATTTTGTTCAAGAGATTATCCCCCAGTACATCCCAGAAGAAACGCTTGGCCCAACTACGCTTGACGTTTTTTGCCTCAGTAGAGTCCTGAGCCAAGGCAGCATAATACTTTGTATAGATGGCATTCTCTTCGGTTGTAAGCGTGTCATGTCTGATGCTATCCATCAACTGGCGCATGGTAAGCGAGCCAACCGAATCCGTATTGAGGGCAGGCATACCATAGATTGCAGTATTCTGCGCTTTAACGATATTGCCCATAAACTTAAACTTGGCATTGAGCTCACAGCGTTGGGGAATGACAGGTGACAGTTTGTCATCAGACATGACGAAATTGAGGGTGAAGTTAATCATGTCAAACTCTCCCGCGATTTTTCCCCATCTGATGCGACCTGTCTTTGATTCGACAATGACGCCTCCCGTAACCAGTTGAGTATTCTTTACCTTTGGATAGAACGTGATTTCGACTTGATTATCATGGAGTATCTTGAACTGGAACCTATAGTAAGCCCTGTTGTTGCGGTGAAAGGGCGAGAGCATGCTGTTGCCAAAGATAGTTTCTTCATAGAACTTGGGAGTCAAAAACTTCTGTAGGCGCGTCATGGTCTCCTTCTGTTGCGGTATAGTCGATGTATGCGCCAACCTTTCTATCGTATAGTCCTTGGTATTGTATAGATGACACACAGAAAAGTTCTCCTCAATGTAGTCGCGAGCCTTGCTATGGGCGATGCGATACATGGTGGGAATAGGGAAAAGGATGAGATTGCGGCGCACCACATTGATTTTGAGCTTGCGATAAGTATAAATATCCAGCCCATGAAAGACCGTCGTGTCAACACTATTAGGAAAGTCATATATACGGTTGAGCAGGCTGACATCAAATCTGCCCTCATCTTGTGCAATCGTATTCATAGACAGCAATACGAAGATCATGGTAATTGTCCACCTGGCTCTCTGCATCATAATGCAAATCTACACAAAAAACTTGGAATGACAGGGATGCCTGAACAAAAAAACGCACCTTGTATCAAACTTTAACAGTCGTGCAGAAAAAATCCCCATCTTTGGAAGATGGGGATAGAGTTCGTATATATATGTATATATAATAAAGGTGTATCAACCGAGATATTTCATCAGGATTTTGGCATTACCGCTGTCTCTTAGCTTGGTAATACTCTTCTCTCGAATCTGACGCACACGCTCACGGGTGAGCTTGAGTTCATCGCCAATTTCCTCGAGTCCCTTCTCGTGACATCCGATACCGAAGCAATATCTGATAATCTTGATTTCGCGTTCCTTGAGTACCTTGCTCAGCACCTGATTCAGCTCCTGAGCCATACTTTCATGGTCTACAACCTTGTCTGTACGGCTGTCGTCACCAGAGGCCATGACATCAAGCATACAGTTGTCCTCGCCGTCCTGGAACGGGGCGTCGATACTCAGGTGGTGACCATCTGCCATCATGCTTTGAGCAATCTTTTCGGGTTCAATATTAGTTGCATCAGCAAGCTCGGCTACCGAAGGCTGACGCTGGAACTCTTGCTCAAACTTGTTGATTTCATGGTTGATTTTATTGAGTGAACCAACCTGGTTGAGGGGAAGGCGCACAATGCGGCTCTGCTCGGCAATAGCCTGGAGAATGCTTTGGCGAATCCACCACACTGCATAAGATATGAACTTGAAGCCGCGGGTCTCGTCAAACTTCTGGGCTGCCTTAATAAGACCAATGTTACCCTCATCGATCAAGTCGGTGAGTGTAAGGCCTTGGTGTTGGTATTGTTTTGCAACCGACACTACGAATCGCAGATTAGCTGTTACCAATTTGTCCTTAGCACGTTCACCTTCGGGGCCACCCTTTTTAATCTTTTGGGCAAGCTCGATTTCCTCGTCAATGGATATCAATGGGGCACGACCGATCTCTACCAAATACTTGTCTAAGGCTTCGCTCGAACGATTGGTAATACTTTTTTGAATTTTTAATTGTCTCATCTTGTCTTATTAAACTTCCTAAACACTTGAAAGTCAACTTTTTCGTATCAGGACATACGTAAAGCGATGCAAAGGTACTGCTTTTTTCGCATATTATAAAGTTTTTTGCCCTCTTTTTTCTAAAAATCACGATTTTCGTTAAAGTCGCGGCATTTTCCATAATTGATAGGATGAGAGAAACTGATAACGGGGTTAGGTGATTGACGTCTGGGGGCGCCAAACCTTATTATATATTGGAGGCGTTTCTTTCGCATAGTAGCGAGACTGTCTGTGTGGTTCTTGAGATTTTTACTGTTAAAAAAATCGGTAAAACCTTGGCTGTAGTGTGAAAATTCACTAACTTTGGGCTATACTATAAAGATATAAACCATGACAGCGTATTTAGCATCCAATCTTTGGGCTATATGGACAGCCATTGCCATAATATGCCTGATTATCGAACTGGGGTCAGGAGACTTTTTCCTTACCTGTTTTGCCCTTGGCGCGTTCTGCTCCATGATAGTGTCATTTACCGAAGCCCCATTATGGACGCAGATACTTGTTTTTGCAATCTGTTCAGTACTGAGTATCATCTTCGTACGACCATCTCTTCTACGAAAACTTCATAACCGGCAAGAGCGATTGAGCAACTCCGACGCGCTTATAGGGCGCGAAGGCAGAGTGATAGAAGCCATCTGTCCCGGTGACTATGGCTATGTGAAGATAGACGGTGACGAATGGAAAGCGCAAAGCCCAGACGACACCACTATCGAGGTCGGCACCACAGTAAAGGTTATTGGCCGAGAAAGCATCATCATCAGCGTTGAGAGAGTTCAGACATCTACATACAACAACAACCAACCCACGTAACATTATGGAAGGAATAACATTCATCACACTGGCGGCCCTGCTGGCCCTCGCCATCGTATTTGTCAAGATGGCTGTAGTAATCATCCCTCAGTCGGAAACCCGCATCATCGAGCGCCTCGGCAAGTACTACGCCACGCTGAAGCCCGGTGTCAACATCATCATCCCATTCATCGACCGCGCCAAGGTAGTTGTAACCCAGCAACGTGGTCACTATTACTATTCGAGCGCGATAGACTTGCGTGAACAGGTGTACGATTTCGACAAGCAGAACGTGATTACCAAGGACAATATACAGATGCAAATCAATGCGCTGCTCTATTTCCAGATTGTTGACCCATTCAAGACTGTGTATGAGATAAACAATCTGCCAAACGCTATCGAAAAGCTCACCCAGACCACTCTGCGTAATATTATCGGAGAGATGGAACTTGACCAGACTCTCACCTCGCGCGACACCATCAACACCAAGTTGAGAGGTGTGCTCGACGATGCCACCAACAAGTGGGGTATCAAGGTAAACCGCGTAGAACTTCAGGACATCACGCCTCCCTCGAGCGTACTCCAGGCCATGGAGAAGCAGATGCAGGCCGAGCGCAACAAGCGAGCAGCCATCCTGACCAGCGAGGGAGACAAGCAGTCGCAGATTCTGCAGTCGGAAGGAGACAAGGCCGCGACCATTAATCGTGCCGAGGCAGACAAGCAGCAGGCTATACTCAGGGCCGAGGGTGAAGCTACCGCACGCATACGCAAGGCTGAAGCCGAGGCTATCGCTATAGCAAAAATCACTGAAGCAGTGGGCAAGAGTACCAATCCTGCCAACTATCTGCTTGCCCAGAAATACATACAGATGCTCAACGAGGTGGCTCAGGGCGACAAAACCAAGACCGTATTCTTGCCCTATGAAGCCACTAATCTGATGGGCTCTATAGGAGGAATTAAAGAACTATTTAAAGGAGAATAATTAGAAAATGAACATTTGCATAGTAGCAGGCGCCCGGCCTAACTTCATCAAGGTGGCGCCCATACTGCACGCTTGCCGCAATGCCCGCCAAAACGGTGCCGATATCGACATCAAGTTGGTCTACGCGGGCAGTGCAGACGACGTGACCCTCGAGCCTACCCTCTTTACTGATTTGCAGATTGCCCCTCCCGACAGCTATCTGGGAGTAGTAAGTGAAAACCTCAACGAAATCACCGGACAGGTGATGTCCAAGTTTGAAGATTATCTGCAACATCACAAGACCGATGCTGTTATCGTGGTAGACGACCTTGCCTCGACCATGGCAGCAGCCATAGTCACCAAGAAGCAGGGACTCATACTGGCCCACCTGGCAGCGGGCACGAGAAGTTTTGACATCACCATGCCCAAAGAGATAAACCGTCTGGTCATAGACGGCCTATCCGACATCCTGTTTACGGCTGGAATCAGCAACAACGCAGTGGCCAACCGCGAGGGCGCAGAGCTGTCCAAAGTGTATATGGTAGGCAACATACTGATAGACAATATCCGCAACAACCACGCCCGTTTTACTCGTCCGCCGATACTTGCAGAGCAAGGCATTATGGATGGAGAGTACATTGTGTTCACCCTCAACCGCAAAGCCCTGATGGCCGCACGCGAAAATCTGCATCGTATGCTCGAAGCCATCATCACTGCGGCTGGCAACACGCCTATAATTGCCCCCCTGCACACCAAGGCTGCCGACACCGTGACGCAGTTGTTGCCCAAGAATGCCACCCGCTTCCTGATAACTGCCCCCATGGGTTATCTCGACTTCAGCTATCTGGCCAGCCATGCCAAGGGTATCATTACCGACAGTGGCAATGTGGCAGAAGAAGCGACATTCAACATGGTGCCGTGTATCACCCTCAACAGCTATACCGAACATATAGAGACCGTGAAGACCGGTACCAATGTGCTGGTGGGAGAAGACGCCGAATTGTTGGCACAATACACTGCCGACATGACTGCCAGCAAATGGAAGCAGCACTCCATACCCGAGCGATGGGACGGAAGAAGTGCTGAGAGAATCCTGCAAACCCTGATGGCCCGTCAATAAAATACGGAGGATGCAAAATAAAAAAGTCTGAAACACGAATTATGTGTTTCAGACTTTTTTTTAGTTATTTCCTACTTATCAATACTCGCTCCACGATTTGATTTCAAGATCATCGAGGTTAAGAGTGCAGAAAGCATGAATGAAGGCACTTGCCAGACGGCTGTTGGTAATCAGCGGGATATTGAGGTCTATCGCAGTGCGACGAATCTTGTAACCGTTGGTAAGCTCGTGCTGGGTGAGGTCCTTGGGGATGTTGACCACCATATCTATCTTGCGCTCATGCATAAGCGTGAGAGCCTGAGGCTGCTTGCCCTCGTCAGAGGGCCAATAGACCATAGTGTTGGCAACGCCGTTTTCGGCGAGATAGCGAGACGTACCACCAGTCGCATAGAGCTCGTAGCCATGCTTGATAAGCGTACGCGCCGTATCGAGAAGCTCGGCCTTCTGCTTGGCACCACCGGTAGACAGCAGCACAGTGTGCTTAGGTATGCGGTGGCCTACGCTCAACATGGCATTGAGCAGAGCCTGATTGGTATCATCACCCAGACAGCCCACCTCGCCGGTAGAACTCATATCGACGCCCAAAACAGGGTCTGCCTTTTGCAAGCGGTTGAACGAGAACTGGCTCGCCTTGATGCCCACATAGTCAAGGTCGAAGAGATTCTTATTGGGTTTCTCTACGTTCAGACCCAGCATCACCTTGGTGGCAAGCTCGATAAGGTTGAGCTTAAGCACCTTGCTCACGAAGGGGAACGAACGCGAAGCACGCAGGTTGCACTCGATGACGAGGATATCGTTGTCGCGCGCCATAAACTGAATATTGAACGGGCCGTTGATATGGAGGGCCGCAGCTATCTCCTTGCTTACGCGCTTAATACGGCGCACGGTCTCAACATACAACTTCTGGGGCGGGAACTGGATGGTGGCGTCGCCAGAGTGAACACCAGCAAACTCGATATGCTCACTGATGGCATAGGCCAGTATCTCTCCGTTCTTGGCGACAGCGTCCATCTCTATCTCCTTGGCATGCTCGATAAACTTGCTCACCACCACGGGATGGTCTACGCTCACATTGGCCGCCAACTGCAGGAACTTCTTCAGTTCGTCCTCATTGGAGCATACATTCATGGCTGCTCCCGACAGTACATAGGATGGACGGACGAGTACGGGGAAACCTACACGGTCGACAAACTTGCCAATATCCTCCATACTGGTAAGTGCGCTCCATTCGGGCTGGTTGATACCACGCTCGGTGAGCATGGCAGAGAACTTGGCACGGTCTTCGGCATTGTCGATATCCTTGGCCGATGTACCCAGGATTGGCACATTCTCGGCATCGAGCCACATGGCAAGGTTGTTAGGAATCTGTCCACCGGTAGACACCACCACGCCATGAGGATTCTCCATCTCGATGATGTCAAGCACACGCTCGAAGGTGAGCTCGTCAAAGTAGAGACGGTCACACATATCATAGTCGGTAGATACGGTCTCTGGGTTGTAGTTAATCATAATCGAGCGGTAGCCCTCTCTGCGTATGGTGTTGAGCGCCTGCACTCCACACCAGTCAAACTCTACCGAGCTGCCAATGCGGTAGGCTCCCGAACCGAGGACGATTACCGAGCGCTTGTCGTTGGTAAACTGTATATCTGAAGCCACACCGGCATAGGTGACATACAGGTAATTGGTCTGGGCGGGATATTCGGCTGCCAGCGTATCTATCTGCTTCACGACAGGCAGGATGCCATAATTCTTGCGCAGACGGCGTACCACCATTGTGGCTTTGTGCATATTGCCCATCTCGCCTTCCAGTCCGATGGCACGGGCCACCTGGAAGTCGGTAAATCCATAAACCTTGGCTGTACGCAGCAACTCCTTGTCCAACGTATTGGCGTTGACGGTCTTGAGCTGCTCGTCGATGTCTATGATGTGCTTGAGTTTCTCAAGGAACCACTTGTCTATCTTGGTAAGTTCGTGTATCTGGTCCACGGTATAACCCTTGTGCATGGCCTTGGAGATGACAAACACTCGCTTGTCGGTGGGCTCTCTCAGGGCGGCATCGATATCGGGTATTTCCAGTTCCTTGTTTTCTACAAAGCCGTGCATACCCTGCCCTATCATGCGCAGACCCTTCTGGATGGCTTCCTCGAAGTTGCGGCCGATGGCCATAACTTCTCCAACCGACTTCATGCTCGAGCCCAACTCCTTGTCCACTCCACGGAACTTGGAGAGGTCCCAGCGGGGAATCTTGCACACAACATAGTCCAGGGCTGGCTCGAAGAAGGCGCTGGTTGTCTTGGTCACAGAGTTCTTGAGCTCGAAGAGCCCGTAGCCCATACCCAACTTGGCGGCAACGAAAGCCAATGGATAGCCGGTGGCTTTGGATGCCAATGCAGAAGAACGGCTCAGACGCGCATTGACTTCAATCACGCGATAATCCTCGCTCACTGGGTCGAAGGCGTACTGAACATTACATTCGCCCACGATGCCGATGTGACGGATTATCTTGATAGAGAGCGCACGCAGTTTGTGATACTCGCTATTGGTAAGCGTCTGCGAAGGAGCTATAACGATAGACTCGCCAGTGTGGATGCCCAGCGGGTCAAAGTTCTCCATGTTACATACGGTGATACAGTTGTCATAACGGTCGCGTACTACCTCATATTCTATCTCCTTCCATCCCTTCAGACTCTTCTCGACGAGCACTTGGGGAGAAAAAGAGAAGGCTTTCTCGGAGAGCTTGTTCAACTCGTCCTCGTTGTTGGCAAATCCACTGCCCAGTCCGCCCAACGCATAGGCTGCACGTATAATCACGGGGTAACCCAGTGTGGCAGCGGCTTTGCGCACCTGCTCGATATTCTCGCAGGCTTCGCTGCTGATGGTCTTGACATTAATCTCATTGAGTTTCTCTACGAAAAGCTCGCGGTCCTCGGTATCCATAATGGCCTGGACTGGGGTTCCGAGCACACGGACATTGTACTTCTCGAGCACTCCGCTCTGATAAAGCTCCACGCCACAGTTGAGCGCGGTCTGGCCTCCGAAGCTGAGCAAGATACCATCAGGACGCTCCTTCTCGATGACACGCTCAACGAAATAAGGCTGGACGGGAAGGAAGTAAATCTGGTCGGCCACTCCCTCGGAAGTCTGCACGGTGGCAATGTTGGGGTTGATAAGCACGGTCTTTACACCCTCCTCGCGCAAAGCCTTGAGGGCCTGAGAACCAGAATAGTCAAACTCTCCCGCTTCGCCGATTTTCAATGCGCCTGAACCCAGCAGCAATACTTTCTTTATACTTTCATCTTTCATGATGTATATCTTACTTATTTAATGTTTCAACAAATTTATCAAACATGAACTCTGTATCTACCGGACCAGAACAAGCCTCTGGATGGAACTGGCTGCTAAACCAGGGATTGGTCTTATGGCGAATACCCTCGTTGGAACCGTCATTCATATTGACAAAGAGTTCCTCCCAATCGGCACCGAGGGTCTTGGCGTTGACTGCGTATCCGTGGTTCTGGCTGGTGATATAACAATGTGTTGTGCCAACCATACATACCGGCTGGTTGTGTGACCTGTGGCCGTACTTGAGCTTGTATATATTGGCTCCGGCTGCCTTTGCGAGCAACTGGTTGCCCATGCAGATACCACAGATAGGCTTGCGCGACATATTCATCTGCTTCTTGATAATCTTGACTGCATCTTCGCAAGTGTCAGGGTCGCCAGGGCCGTTGGCAAGGAAGAGTCCGTCGAAGTCCATGTCGGTATAATCATAGTTCCATGGTACACGTACGACCTCAACGCCACGGTTGATGAGGCAACGGATGATATTGGCTTTCACACCACAATCAACAAGCACAACCCGCTTGCCAGCACCCTCATTATACTTGATAATATCCTTGCAACTTACAAGGTCAACAAAATTAACGCCCTCATAGTTGGCCTCGGGGATATTATCTGGCTCGTCGTCAAAGAGGATTTTACCCATCATCACACCGGCTTCGCGCAACACTTTGGTCAGTTCGCGAGTGTCGATGCCTGTGATGCCTGGCACATGTTCACGCTTCAGCCACTCGGCCAAGCTCTCTTTAGCATTCCAGTGAGAGTACTGCTCGCTATAGTCGGCAACAATGATGGCCGAAGCATAGATTCTGTCACTCTCCATGAATGTGGGCAGACCATTGGGTTCAAAACTGAATGGGGGTACGCCATAGTTGCCTACTAAGGGGAACGTAAGCACCATCAACTGGCCTGCGTAGGATGGGTCGGTAAGACTCTCGGGGTAGCCCATCATCGCAGTATTGAAAACCACTTCTCCGGCAACTGGTTTCTCATAGCCGAATGATTTGCCATGAAACTTGGTGCCGTCAGACAATACTAAAGTTACATTTCTCATTATCTATCAGTTTGTTATTCTTGTTTGTATATGTTGTCTATATAGTTTATGAATGCCTGGTTGCAAAGACGCGTGCCTCCAGGGGTAGGATAATTGCCCGTGAAATACCAGTCGCCTTTATGATGTGGAATGGCTTGTCTCAATCCGTCGATCGACTGGAACACAATCTCAATGGGTGTTGTCACTCCCTCAGGCCGGAGCATTTCCACTATCTTGCTGTTGATTTCTGCAACAGTAAACGGCTTGTACAAATCTCTCACACAGTTGCGCATCTGGGCTTTGGGCTTGTTCATCTCTGACTTGCAGTTGTTGTAGGTGTCGAGGATGAGCTGCTGCATGCCACGTTCTCTTATCAGTTCCATTGTCGCACGGAAAACGCAGAACTCTTCCAAGCGCGCCATGTCTATGCCGTAATAATCAGGATATCTTATCTGGGGCGCACTGCTTACCAGCACCATCTTCTTGGGATGCAAGCGGTCAAGAATGCGTATGATACTCTCCTTGAGAGTGGTTCCTCTTACGATACTGTCGTCTATTACCACGAGGTTGTCTCTGCCCTCATCTACGCTGCCATAGGTAATGTCGTAGACATGTGATGCCAGGTCGTTGCGCGAATTGCCCTCTGTGATAAACGTGCGCAGCTTGATATCCTTCCATGCTACCTTCTCCATCCTTACAGACTCGGACAGTATTCTGTCGAGTTCTTCGTGCGTGGGAATCCTTCCCAAGGATTGGATAGCAGCAATCTTTTTTTCATGCACATGTTTTTTGAACCCCTGTACGAGTCCGTAGAATGCCACCTCGGCAGTATTGGGGATGAACGAAAAGACAGTATGCTCCGTATCTCCCCCTACGGCTTCGAGTACTGGCTCGGTGAGAAGCTCACCCAATCTCTTGCGCTCCTGATAGATGTCCCGGTCAGACCCGCGCGAGAAATATATGCGCTCAAAAGAGCAGGCAGAATCTCCGGCTTGCTCTCTGATGCACTCTATGCGGCATTGTCCGTTGCGCTTGACCAGCAGAGCCATTCCAGGTTCAAGTTCCTTAACCTGCTCGCAAGACAAATCGAATGTCGTCTGAAGCACGGGACGCTCAGAAGCCAACGCCACAATCTCATCATCTTTATAATAATAGGCTGGACGTATCCCCCAAGGGTCTCGCATTGAGAACATCTCTCCCGAACCGGTAATACCGCAGACTACATAGCCTCCATCAAAGTCGGCCATCGAAGTCTTGAGAACGTTAGCCATCTCCACATGGTCATCGATATAACGAGTAATGTCCTTGCCTTGAAGTCCTTCGTGTTGGGCATTGACAAAGTTGCGCTCAACTTCACGGTCCAATCTGTGACCCATCAGCTCGAGCATGATATAGCTGTCGCTGTATATTCGCGGACTTTGTCCCTGACTTGTAAGCCGTTCGAAAATCTCTTCTATGTTGGTCATATTGAAGTTGCCACACAAACAGAGGTTCTTGGCTTTCCAGTTGTTGCGTCGTAGGAATGGATGCACATATTGCAGTCCTCGTTTTCCCGTGGTCGAATACCTCAGATGTCCCATATAAAGCTGGCCCGCAAAGGGAAGACGCTGCTCTATATAGTCAGAATCGGCCATCTGTTCTGGAGTAACATCCTTGAAGTTCTCATGAACGGTAGCAAATATTTTGCGAATGGCGTCTTTACCCTCGGCACGTTCACGGAACATATATTCATGGCCAGGTTGAGTATCAAACTTCACGCATGCCAGTCCTGCGCCTTCCTGTCCGCGATTGTGCTGCTTCTCCATCATGAGGTATAGCTTATTGAGACCGTACATCCAAGTGCCATACTTGTGCTGATAATATGACAACGGCTTCAGTAGTCTCACCATAGCTACGCCACACTCGTGTTTCAATGTTTCCATGTGTTATCCCTTATATATTCAAAAAAATGAAGAATGTTATTATTACTTTCACACTCTTCATTTTTTTAGTCTTTTAATTTCTTACAATATTTACAATCAACGATGCCACCGAGGTAACGATACCAACAAACGAGAACCATAATGTGGTCGAACTGCCGATCCCTGAGTTCTTGGCTTTGACGCCATTGGGTTCGACATAGACGATATCGTTCTGCTGTAAATAATAATAAGGTGAATTGAATACATTCGCATCGTTGAGATTAATGATATGATACTCCTTCTGCCCAGTCTCTGACTCACGGATAAGTATCACATTGTCACGTTTGCCATAAATAGTCAGGTCGCCCGACTCAGCCAACGCTTCCATAATGCTCATCTTCTCGGTAGTGACGGCCACCACTCCTGGCTTGTTTACTTCGCCCAACACTGTAACGTGATAACTTGACATCCTCACGGTCACAACAGGAGTCTCGGTCTTAGAGAGATATGGAGAAATTTTCTTGACAATAAGGTCCTGGCATTGTGTCTTGGTAAGACCTTGCACATGTATCTTGCCTACAATTGGGAAATTGATGTTACCATCGTTGTCAACAAGATAACCTTGCAACGAGCCGGCTCCAGAAGACAACTGTCCAGTTGGGTTGATAACATTGCTTACTGCAAGATTGAATGGCAAAGCCGCTTCAGGTGTCTGTGTATTCACCGTGATTGTCAACATATCTTTAGGCAGAATCTTGGCATCATATAAACCCTTCGACTTATCGAAATCCACTGACTGGATATTCTGGAAATATGCCACCTTTTTACTACTGCTACAGCCTGCCAAGACCAGCAATGCCATCAGCAAGACAAACGAAATCGTTTTACATTTCATATCGGTATCGAGTATTTATAAACTTTTTGCAAAAATACTACTATTTTTTCAAAGTGGCAAAAGAAACTGGATGAAATATAAATAATAATGTTGATTATGTGGTTATCGCAATGGCCCCTAAACTCGTCGGAGCCAGAAATGAGCTGGATATATGCAACTGCAAGGAATCTGTAACAACTTTTTAACAGCGGCTTACGACCGTTGTCATAAAAAAGCAGTAACTTTGCAACAAAATTGATTATAGACAATGCATTATTCAGAATTATTATTCTTTGCAGGCTTCGTAATATTCATAGTAGCCATACTTCTCGTAGATATGTTTGCCATCGACCGTAAGGCACACGTTGTCTCTATCCGCGAGGCGGGTACATGGACCACGGTGTGGATTGTGTTGGCACTGCTTTTCGGTGTATTCCTCTGGTTTCATGGTGACATGATTCATGGCATACACACGATGGATGACCTGCAGGAAGTGTCGCGTAGGTACGCCACCCACCTAAATCTGGACGGAGTTAGTCTGGAAGATGGCATTGTCCTGTACCGCCACAATATGGCTATGTCGTACATAACGGGTTATCTTATCGAAAAGATGCTCTCTGTAGACAACCTCTTCGTTATGATGATGATATTCACCTCGTTCAAGGTTCAGAACACCGAGTTTCAACATGTCCTGAATTGGGGTATCTTTGGAGCCATCATCATGCGCTTCATATTCATATTTGCTGGCGCTGCCATCCTCGCACGCTTTGAGTGGATACTTATGATTTTCGGTTTCTTCCTTGTTTATAGTGCATACAAGATGTACCGTGACCGTAACAAGAAAGACGATGCCGATGCATCAAAACAAGGATTGGTTAGGTTCCTTTCCAAGCATTTCAGAGTCTATCCGCAGTTCGCAGGCGACCATTTCTTGGTGAGAGGCAAGAAAGTTGGCGAAGAGTATGTCATGGCGGCTAAGCAACAGGGCGGAAAATGGCACATTACGCCTCTGCTTGTCACTGTATTCGTAATCGAATTGAGCGACTTGATATTCGCTTTCGACAGCATTCCTGCCGTCTTCTCTGTATCGCTTGACCCCTACGTGGTCTTCTTCTCCAATATATTTGCCATATTGGGACTGAGAGCTATGTTCTTCCTTCTCTCCGCCATAGCCGACAAGTTTATTTATCTCAAGACTGGTGTTTGCATTCTCTTGCTTTTCATCGGTATAAAACTCATCATTAGCGATTTTGTACACATCGACAATCTCTGGTCTCTTGGCTTTATCCTTGTGGTGCTTGTAGGCAGCATAGCCTTCTCCATGCTCAAGCCTCGAACAATTGAGCAGAAGTAAGTTGAACGTCATTAGACGGAAGGTGCATATTACATAAAAATGCTAAAGTATAATGGTTTCCTATTTGTAGAGCCATTATACTTTAGCATTTTAGCATGGATTGAGACCGAATGTACTAATCTCCAGTATATTGTCGCAAGGCAGCAATTAAAGCCGTATTCTCACTCTTGGTACCAACAGTAATACGCAGGCAATCGTTACACAATTTTACACGCGTGCGATTACGCACGATGATACCCTTCTCCACAAGATAATCATAGATTTTCTGTGCATTGGTCATTTTAGCGAGAAAGAAATTGGCATCAGTTGGATAAACACCATGACAACAAGACAATTCGACAAATGCCTTCATCGTACGAGTGCGCTCTGTCAGTAATACGTCTATCCATTGTTCTACCTCAAATGGATCAGAGAGCATTTCCATCGCCTTAAGCTGGGTGAGATAGTTGACATTGTAGGGATATTTCACCTTATTAAATATGTCAATCACTTCCTTTCCGGCAAAAGCCATACCGAGTCGGATGGCTGCACAGCCCCATGCCTTACTCATAGTATTGAGTACAATCAGATTAGGGTATCGTTCCAGTTCTGCCCTGAATGGTTTGACTTTGGAGAAATCACTGTATGCTTCATCAACCACAACCATGCCGTCAAAACCATTGATGACCTTCTCGATTTCATCCCTGTCGAGATTGTTTCCAGTAGGATTGTTAGGGCTACATATCCAGATTAACTTAGTATGGTTATCACAGGTGTTCAGCAACTTGTCTGCCTTTATCTGGAAATTGCCTTCCAAATCAACGGCACGATATTCCACATCATTGATGTCGGCACATACGCGATACATACCATAAGTTGGCTCGATGGCAACCACGTTGTCAATTCTTGGTTCGCAGAATACACGATAGCAAAGGTCTATTGCTTCGTCGGAACCATTACCCAAAAATATACATTCAGGACTGACATGTTTGACTTTGGCAATCTTTGCTTTAAGTTCGAGCTGCAACGGGTCCGGATAACGGTTCAGAGGATTGTTGAACGGGTTCTCGTTGGCATCGAGAAAAACTTTGGCCTCGTGTCCATTATATTCATTGCGCGCACAGGTATAGGGCGCCAGACTCTGTATGTTTTTGCGCACTAAACTATTTAAACTCTTCATTTTTACAGATTGGTTAAACGCACACGCATGGCATTGGCATGTGCTTCAAGTTGCTCATTCTCTGCCATAGTGACTACGGCTTGACCGATAGAATCTACGCCCTGACGTGACAGATGTTGGAAAGTTATCTTGCGACAGTAGCTGTCAAGATTGACTCCATTGTATGCCTTGGCATAGCCATGAGTGGGCAGAGTATGATTAGTGCCACTGGCATAATCACCAGCACTCTCGCAGGCATATTGTCCAACGAACACACTGCCTGCGTTGACAACCTTTTCAGACAGTTCCTTGTAGTCTGCCGTAGCTATAATCAGATGTTCTGGAGCATAGGCGTTACTTATTGCCATGGCTTCTGCCGTGTCATGCACCAAAACAAATTTGCTATTCTCCAATGCTTTGACAGCAATCTGTTTGCGTGGAAGAACTTCAAGTTGAGATTTAATCTCGGCAATGATTTCATCCAACATCATTTCCGATGTGGTGATGAGCAATACCTGTGAGTCAACGCCATGTTCTGCCTGTGATAATAAATCTGCAGCTACAAATATAGGATTGCTTGTGTCGTCTGCGATGACGCAAACCTCCGATGGACCAGCAGGCATATCAATGGCGACATCGGTAAGTGACACATGTTGCTTGGCAGCCATAACATATTGGTTGCCGGGACCAAATATCTTATATACCTTTGGCACCGTTTCTGTACCATAAGCCATGGCGCCGATTGCCTGTACTCCGCCTATCTTGAATATTTCTGTCACGCCAGCTATCTTGGCTGCCATAAGGATGGCGGGATTTACTTTTCCTTCTTTGTTTGGCGGGGTACAGATGACAATATCCTTGCAACCAGCAATTTTGGCAGGAGGTGCCAACATTAGAACCGTAGAGAACAAGGGAGCAGTACCACCCGGGATATAAAGTCCTACCTTTTCGATAGGCATACTTTTCTGCCAACAGTCGACGCCGGGACATGTCTCAACGTGATGGCTCTGAAAGCGTTGGCTTTCATGAAAGGTATAGATGTTATGATAGGCTGTCAAGAGTGAATTCTTCAGCTCGTCATCTATCAAGCCTTCAGCTTCATTGATTTCGTCTGCCCTCACTTTCAGGCTATCCAATTCAACGTGGTCAAACTTGGACTCGTATTTTCTTACGGCTTCATCGCCATTAACCTTGATATCTGCCAACACATCTTTTACCACCTCTGCAAGTTGTTGGGTATCCAGATGAGGTCGGGCCGATATCTTTTCCCAGTCCGTTGCGGCAGGATAGTGAAAATACTCGCCGTAGATGGTTTTCTCTCTATTCATCCGTTCTTTCGTTTAGATGTTCTATAAAATCATTTTCTCTATCGGGGTAACCAAGATTCCTTGTGCCCCAAGTTCTTTGAGTTTACCTATGATTTCCCAGAATCGCTTTTGGCTTAACACAGTATGAACCGAGCACCACGCGTCGTCTGCCAGAGGAATTATGGTAGGGCTTTTCAAGCCGGGAAGAACATTGATGATTTCTTCCAGCCGATTTTTGGGAACATTCATCCTGACATACTTCTTGTCTTCTGCATTCTTTACTGCCGAGAAACGGAACAGCATCTCTTTCAGGACGCTCTTCTTGTGTTCGTCCATCGACTTGTTGCCGATAAGAAGGGCCTCGCTCTCCATGACTACTTCCACCTCACGCAAGTTGTTGCTCACAAGTGTCGAACCGCTGCTGACGATATCGAAGATGGCATCTGCCAGTCCTATTCCAGGTGATATTTCCACACTTCCAGTAATTACATGAATCTCCGCATTGATGTTGTTCTTATCCAGGAAATCTTTCAGAATGACAGGATAAGAGGTGGCGATTTTCTTGTTGTTAAACCATTCCAGCCCTTGATAATCGATATCTTTGGGAATAGCGAGCGACAGCCGGCATTTGCTGAAGCCCAGACGCGACACGATATCCGAACCGCCACCTCTTTCTATATATTCATTCTCTCCTACTACGCCAAGGTCGGCAACCCCCGTAGCTACGCTTTGGGGAATGTCGTCATCACGCAAATATAACACTTCGACAGGGAAATTGGTTGACTGTACCAATAATGTACGTTTGGATGCGCTTATTTTTATATCTGCCTCTGCAAGCAGTGACATTGTGTCTTCATACAAGCGGCCTTTGGATTGTACTGCTATCCTTAACATAACATACTATAATAATTAGTGTTGATTATCATGAAAATTGTAATGCAAAAGTAGATAAAATGTTTCATTAATCCAAATAATGTAGTAACTTTGTACTAATTATGCGATTAGACAAATATTTATTCATATTTTTTGCGCTTTTGTTCATGGCTTGTCAGCATGACAAGAAGGTTGAGCAAACGCCCTGGGGCACGAGTCTTGAGGCCAATACAGACTCTATCTCCACCGACTATACCTTTAATGATATCCTCAACAATGGCGAGATTATCATGCTCACCCTTTCCGGCCCTCAGACCTATTACGAATATCACGGCAGTGGTATGGGAACCCAATATCTGCTTTGCGAAAAGTTTGCACAGACACTTGGAGTATCGCTCCGCGTTGAAGTATGTAAAGATACGGCAGAACTTGTCCATCGGTTGAAGCAAGGCGAGGGCGACATTGCCGCCATCCCACTCCCCCATTCCATCCGTGGCATAAGGTTTTGTGGTGTTTCTTACCCCAAGGACAAAACTAGTTGGGCAGTAGGCGATGCCAATACGGCTCTTGCCGATACCCTTAACCGCTGGTTCAAACCGGTAATGATTACCCAGATAATCAAGGAACAAGAGTTTGCCCTCTCTATCCATAGTATCAAGCGTCATGTCTATTCCCCCATGCTCGACAAGGGTGCTGGTATCATTTCCAAATACGACCATCTTTTCCAGAAGTATGCCCCCGTGGCGCGCATAGACTGGAGATTGCTTGCTGCCCAATGTTATCAGGAATCTACATTTGACCCCAAGGCGCGCAGTTGGGCTGGTGCATGTGGCCTCATGCAGATTATGCCCGAAACAGCCGACCACATAGGCTTGCCAAGACATCTGTTGTATGAACCCGAAGCTAATATTGCCGCTGCGGTAAAATACATCGCACAGCTCAATGAAAAATTCAGAGATGTTCCCGACAAAGCGGAAAGAAACAATTTCGTCTTGGCCAGTTACAATGGCGGCTATCATCATATTCGCGATGCGATGGCTTTGGCCAAGAAGCATGGCAAGGCGCCACACCACTGGAGAGATGTAGCTGGCTTTGTATTGGGGCTGCGCGAATCTCGTTTCTATAACGACCCGATTGTTAAATATGGGTATATGCGTGGTCACGAAACCGTAGATTATGTCGAACGGATTCATGCAAGATATGGCCAATATCGTGGCTCTGCCTCTTCGTGTTCTTTCCAGGGTAGTTACGACAATCTTGAGCCACAACGAGCCAAAAAGAAATATAAATATCACATTTGATTGCATATTCATTAAACTCACGACGACATTCTACGTCTTAATTAATAGAGTACATTAACAAATAAACAATTAAAAAGAAAATTATGAAAAAGTTCGTATTGACATTATTAGCCTCAGTGCTGATAGGAACAAGTGTTAACGCTCAGGAAGCGAAGTGTGGCTCTTGCAAGAAGCAGGATAAGGCTCAGCACAAGACTGAGATGATGGCCCAGAAGCTCGGTTTGGATGAGGCTCAGAAAGCCAAGGTTCTGGAACTCAACAAGAATTTTGAATTGAAGCTGCAGTCTGCAGTCTGCGAAGGCAAGCACGCTGAGAAGAAAGATTGCTGCGGCAAGGGTGAGCATAAGAATGAAGGCACTTGCAAGAAAGATGAGAAGAAGCAAGATGGCTGCTGCGACAAGAAAGACGAACAGAAGAAAGACGGTTGCTGCGATAAGAAGGTAGAGACCGAGAAGAAGTGCTCCAAGGAAAATCATGCCGCCGGCGAAGGCCACTGCAAGAAGCAGCAGGGCCAGCATCATCACAAGAAGATGTGTCCCAAGAAGATGAAGCAGCTGCACGAAGAATATATGAAGGAACTTCAGACCATCCTGAATGCTGAGCAGATTGCCAAACTGAAGGAAAACTGCAAAAGCTGCGACCACCACAAGAAGGAAGAGCAGAAGTGTGAAAAGTAATCACCATGCCATCATGAATATGGCTTGACTCATTAATCATACATTAAGACTTACAGCCTCAGGACACCTGTTGTCCTGAGGTTTTTTCATAGATGTATGTATCATTGCTTACCAGAACACCATGCTGAGATGGACGGAAAACGTGGAGAACGAACAAAAAAACATGGCATTATTTCTCCATGCCTCAATTTTTGACTACCTTTGCATGTATCATAATAATAACAATCATAAGAATGAATAAGAACTTATTTATTTCCATGGCAGCAATTGCCTTGATGACAAGCTGTAGTTCCACCCAGAAGATGGCGTCAGTGGCTGATTTGTCTGGCGAATGGACGATAGAACGTATCAACGGTAGTGCAATAGACAAAAAAGCCGGAGATGAGATACCCTTCTTAGGGTTTAACACCAAGGACAAGCGAGTTTATGGTAACACGGGGTGCAACAGCCTTACAGGTCTGCTCAAGACAAAGAACAACAAAATAGACCTCAGTGGTATGGGATGCACGCTCATGATGTGCGCCGATATGATCAATGAGCAGAAGGTATTGAAGGCTCTGGACAAGGTGAAGCGATTTGACGTCAACAACGATGGAGAGTTGGTGCTGACAGATAATGCCAATAGCGAGATATTTTTGTTGAAAAAGAAAAAGTAATAAGTTATGAATAGAGCTCAACTTACAGCACAGATTGCCAAAAAAGCTGGAGTATCCAAAGCCCAGGCCGGCAAACTTCTGAACACAGTATTAGGCTGTATAGCCGACAACATCTGCGAGGGAGACGGCGAGGTAGCCATTCCCGATTTCGGCCGTTTCTATATCAAGAGCTGCCAGGCACGTACAGGTTTCAATCCCAACACCAAAGAGCGTATTGAAATCGAAGCCCATGACAAAATTGCCTTTAAGGCTTCTGAAAACATGGCCATTTACAGTCGCAAGCATTCTGCAGAGTAATCCGCAAGGTGTATATTAAATGGAAAAGTCGCTTATCTTGCTTGTAGATAAGCGACTTTTATCATTTGTCAAGTTTATAGAAATCTATAAGGGTCCTATCCTTTGATTTCTCGTTCTTGCCTATTTCTTGGTCAGCGACTTCAGCCACTTCATAGGCTTTTTGAGCAAGCCGGAAATACCCGAAGCATCTTTCTTCTCAGTTTTTGCACGCTCCTGGCGAGCTGGAGTTGTCATCTGCGGTTTTGCATTCACAGTTCCGTCTTTCTTCACAGAGTTTGGACGACGATGCTTTGGCTTGTTATACTTTTTATCCTTGGGTTTGTCGCTCTTGTCTCTTGCCTTGTCACCCTTGACCTTTGCCTTGTCGCCTTTATCCTGCTGGTTGACGGGCTTGTCCATAGCTGGCTTGCTGGGCTTGTTGTCAGGGTTGCGTCTTCTTCTGTTTTTGCCATTATCTCCCTTGTCGGCAGACTTCTGCTTTTCCTTGACTTCGTTAGACTGTCTGTTCTGCTCCTTGCCACTTTCAGAGTCCTTGCGAGGCTTGTGCTTATGGGCATTCTGGTCTCTGCTCTTGCGGCGAATTGATTTGGCCTTAGCCTTGACCACCTTGTATTCAGGACCTTCCATACCTTCAGGAAGAGGATTTTTCTCAACTTCTTTTTCGAGGAACTTCTCTATGTCTTTGAAGGCGGCGATATCCAGATCGCTGACAAAAGTAATGGCGGCACCATCACGGTCTGCACGCGCGGTACGACCAATACGGTGTACATAGTCTTCTGCATCGTGGGGCACATCATAATTGATGACCATAGCGATGTCGTCGATATCTATTCCGCGTGCCACAATATCGGTAGCCACGAGCACATCTATCTGTCCGCTCTTAAATTTGAACATGATATCGTCACGCTCAGCCTGCGAAAGGTCTGAGTGCATCTCTCCCACAGAAATCTTGGCCTTGGTCAAGGCGCGACTTACTTCCTTTACCTTGGTCTTCTTTCCGCAGAAGATTATCACGCGCTTCAGTTCATCCTGCTTGAACAGCCATTTGATAATCGATATCTTCTGGGGCTCGTAACACAGGTAAGCGCTCTGCTTGATTTTCTCAGCCGGTTTGCTTACGGCGAGTTTTATGACCACAGGGTCTTTCAGCAGAGTCTTTGCCAGGTCCTCTATCTTCTTCGGCATGGTGGCCGAGAACATAATTACCTGGCAGTCCTTTGGCAACAGCTTGGCTATGGTCAGAATATCTTCCGAAAAGCCCATATCCAACATTCTGTCGGCTTCATCAAGGATGAAGAATGACGTCTTGCTCAAATCTACATTACCTATATTAATATGGCTGATAAATCGTCCGGGAGTTGCGATTACGACGTCAGCGCCCATACGCATACCCTTGGTTTCCTGGTCAAAACGGTTACCGTCGTTGCCACCATATACAGGCACGCTACTTACTCCGTTGAGATAGTATCCGAATCCTTGGAATGCCTGGTCTATCTGTTGCGCCAGCTCGCGGGTCGGCGACATGATGACACAATTGATGGAGTCCTTGGGATAGCCTCCGCTATCCAACTTGGAGAGTATGGGCAGCAGATAGGCTGCCGTCTTTCCGGTTCCAGTCTGTGCTACTCCCAGCACATCACGGCCTTTGAGTATTTCAGGAATACAGTTTTCCTGAACAGGAGTACACTCTTCGAAATGCATATCATAGAGTGCATCCAGTACGTTGTCATTTAAATCTAATTCGTCAAAATACATATTCTACTAACTTAATGGCTTACAGCCAATGTAATACTAATTGGGAGCCTGTCGATAGCAATAATAAGCTACACAGGCAAATATAACATTAGGAATCCATGCCGCCAGGAACGGTGGGAATCCAGCGTTGATTGCAAATGTTGAAGATACGGTCTGCAGCATAATGTAGGTGAAACTCAGAGCCAGACCTATACCCAAATACAAGCCCATACCGCCCTTTCGCTTGCGTGATGACAATGAGAATCCAATGATTGTCAGGATAAATGACGCAAACGATGACGCTATTCGTTTATGATATTCCACCTGGTATTGCACCACATTGCCACTACCACGGTCTATCTGCTTGGAGATGTAGTCTTTCAGTTCCGGACTGGTAAACGTCTCCTGCTGGCCCTTTGAGTAGACCAGGTCGGTAGGCTCCATCTGTATCAGCGTATCAAGTTTAGTGCCACTCGTAATACGCTCTTTGAGGCCTTTGAGCTGTCTTATTTTCCAGTTGCTGGCTGTCCAGTGGAACTTTGAATCAGAGATGGTGTCATATTGTATCTCCATAGCTGTCAGGTGACTTACCAGCTTCTTGTTTTCGAACTTGTCCAAAGAGAAACCGTAACCTTTCTTCTGGTTGTTGTCATAGTGCTGTATGTAGGCGATAATGCCCTTACCCACCTGCAGCTGCACGTTCTCGGCCGAGGTGTTCTTGGTGCGGTTTTTGTATTTTGCCTCAAAGTTCTGTCTGATTACCGTACCATGGGGGATGACATAGGCACTGAGATAATAAGACAGCATGGCAATAAGCACACAGGAGAACATATAGGGACGCAGCAGACGCTTGAAGGATACACCAGCCGCCAACATCGCTACAATCTCCGAATTGCTTGTCAGTTTAGATGTAAAGAATATTACGGCGATGAAGACAAACAACGGGCTGAACAGATTAGAGAAATAAGGAACGAAGTTGACATAATAGTCAAAGACAATGGCTTCGAGCGGAGCATGGAAACGGCTGAATTTCTCCAGGTTCTCGTTGACGTCAAAGACGATTGCCAACGAGATTATCAGCGCGATGGCAAATACATAAGTACCAATAAACTTACGGACAATATACCAGTCGAGTCGCTTCAGATAATTGGATGGACTGAGAAAACGCAGCCACTTCAATTGCCTGTACACTTTATGCAGCACATTGCGCACGCCAGCGGTGTGGTCGTATAGCCATTTGATAAGTCTATGCATCCACACTGGATGGGTGCTTATCCATCTGGCTATCTTATAGCGCGTAAAGTGACGTCTTAAATCTCTAATGTTAGCCATATCAGATTCTCCTTCCTAACTGTTCTACTATGCTGTTCTTCCACTGCATGAAATCACCTTGTTCGATATGCTTGCGGGCATCGGTGACCAGACGAAGATAGAATGCCAAGTTGTGGATACTTGCTATCTGCATAGCCAACAGCTCCTGAGCCTTAAACAGATGGTGAAGGTAGGCCTTGGTATACACCAGGTCGGTTTCGCAACCGTCAGGGTCAATGGGGCTGAAGTCCATTTCCCATTTCTTGTTGCGCATGTTCATCGTACCCTGGTAGGTGAAGAGCATGGCATTGCGACCGTTGCGCGTAGGCATTACGCAGTCAAACATATCCACGCCTCGGGCGATGGCTTCCAGTATGTTTTCGGGCGTACCCACACCCATGAGGTATCGGGGCTTGGCCTTGGGCAGAATGTCATTGACCACCTCTATCATCTCATACATTACCTCCTTGGGCTCTCCTACTGCCAGACCGCCGATGGCATTGCCGTCGGCACCTTTGTCAGCCACAAACTTGGCAGCTTCACGACGCAGGTCCTTGTAGGTACATCCCTGAACAATGGGGAACAGGCTCTGCTTGTAGCCATACAGGGGCTCGGTTTCCTCGAAGCGTTTGATACAGCGGTCCAGCCATCTGTGGGTAAGGCCGAGGCTTTTCTTGGCGTAGGCATAGTCGCTCTTTCCAGGAGGACACTCATCGAGCGCCATCATGATGTCGGCACCAATCACGCGTTCAGTGTCCATCACATTTTCAGGAGTGAAGATATGCTTGGAGCCATCGATATGAGAACGGAACTCGCAACCCTCTTCACGCAGTTGTCTTATACCGGTCAGAGAGAAGACCTGGAAACCGCCACTGTCGGTAAGGATAGGTTTCTCCCATCCGTTGAAACCGTGCAGACCACCAGCCTTACGGAGCACCTCAAGTCCAGGTCTGAGATACAGATGATAGGTGTTGCCAAGGATAATCTGGGCCTTCACCTGTTGGCGAAGCTCTTCAAAATGCACCCCCTTGACAGTGCCACACGTACCTACCGGCATGAATATCGGGGTTTTTATCTGGCCGTGGTCGGTGGTTATGATACCCGTGCGAGCATCACTGTATGTATCTGTATGTTGTAGTTCAAACGTCATTTCTTTATCGTCTTCGTTATTTCTCTTTCTTGTCTTCTTCTATATCAAAGTGTACCGCATTGGCTACCTTCTCATCCAGCAAGGCATAGTCCCACACATCCTGAATATTCTCCACATAGTGGAAGTTTACTCCTTCAAGATACATGCCGGGTATCTCTTCGATATCCTTGCGGTTGTCCGCACACATCAGTATATCTGTAATTCCCGCACGCTTGGCTGCCAGGATTTTCTCCTTGATGCCACCAACTGGCAGCACCTTGCCTCTCAGAGTAATCTCGCCTGTCATGGCTGTGTTCTTTCTTACCTTGCGCTGGGTGATGGCCGAAGCTATCGAGGTAGCGATGGTGATACCAGCCGATGGGCCGTCTTTGGGCGTAGCGCCCTCTGGCACATGGATATGCATATTGTACTGGTCGAATATGCGGTAGTCTACATTCAGGCGTTCAGCATGGGCCTTGACATATTCAAGTGCAATGACGGCACTTTCCTTCATGACATCACCCAGATTACCTGTCAGGGTGAGCTTGCCTGCCCTACCCTTGCTGAGCGATGTTTCGATGAAGAGTATTTCGCCTCCCACGCTTGTCCAGGCCAGTCCTGTCACCACTCCAGCATAGGTATTGCCCTGATAGATGTCGCGATAGAACGGTGGCTTGCCCAACAGGCCTTCCAGTTCTTTGGGTGTCACCTTCTTCAATGGCAGAGAGCCTTCTTTAGCCATCTGATATGCCATCTTGCGCAGAGACTTGTTGATCTGCTTTTCCAACTGGCGCACACCGCTTTCGCGTGTATATCGCTCGATGATGGTTTCGAGGGCAGCCTTGGTGAAGGTAGGTTTCTCGCCGACCTTGACGAAACCATTATTTTCCAGTTCGCGGGGAACCAGGTGGCGCTTGGCTATCTCTATTTTTTCCTCGGTGATATATCCGCTCACCTCTATGATTTCCATACGGTCGAGCAGAGGACGGGGAATGGTGTTCAGCTCATTGGCTGTGGCTATAAACATGGCTTTGGACAGGTCGTAATCGACATCGAGATAATTGTCGTGGAAAGCCGTGTTCTGTTCAGGGTCAAGCACCTCAAGCAGAGCCGACGAGGGGTCGCCATTGTGCGTGTTCTGTGTAATCTTGTCAATCTCGTCGAGGATGAAGACGGGGTTGGAAGAACCTGCCTTCTGGATGCTCTTGATGATACGGCCGGGCATGGCACCGATATACGTACGGCGGTGACCTCTGATTTCAGACTCGTCATGGAGTCCGCCCAGTGACACGCGCACATACTTGCGGCGCAAGGCCGAAGCGATGCTCTTGCCAAGACTGGTCTTGCCCACACCGGGAGGACCGTAAAGGCAGATGATGGGCGACTTGAGGTCACCTCTTAATTTAAGCACGGCAATATACTCGAGGATGCGCTCTTTCACTTTCTCCATGCCATAGTGGTCATGGTCGAGAATGCGCTGCGCACGCTTGAGGTCCAGGTCGTCCTGGGTGTACTCGCCCCAAGGCAGAGACACATAGGTCTGCAGGTAGTTGAGTTGCACACTGTAGTCAGGACTTTGGGGGTTAAGTATGTCGAGTTTTTCCAGCTCTTTCTCAAAAACTTTAGCCACTTCGCTCGACCATTTCTTATTGCGGGCTTTCTCTTCGAGCTCTCTCTTCTCGGGCGAGCCTTCGCCACGGCCCAGCTCTTCCTTGATGTTCTTGATCTGCTGCTGCAGGAAGTACTCGCGCTGCTGTTCGTCGAGCTCTTCACGCGTCTTCATACGAATCTGATTGCGCAACTGCAGGAACTGCAGCTCGCGGTTGAGCAGGCGCAAGGTGTTGAGCGCACGGTCCATCAGGTTACTCTCCTCGAGAAGCTCCATCTTGTCTTTTACCGAGAACGGCAGAGCCGTGCAGAGGAAGTTCAGACTGATTATGGGATTATGGATGTTGTCAATAGAGAACACCATCTCGTCTGCCAGCTCGTCATTCTTATGGATAAACTCCTTTGAGGCAGCCACCAGGTCTATCATGGCAGTATTGAATGCCTTGTCGTTGACATCGGGCATGATTTCCGAGCGTTCTGACACGGCGCCACAGAGATAGGGACGCGTCTTCTCGATGCTGTCCAGGTGACAACGGCCCATCATTTGGAAGATGGCGGTACAGTTTTCACTGCCAGGAAGCTCGATGCGTCTTACCAGTTTGGCATAACAGCCATAGTGATAGAGGTCTTCCTCGCGAGGATGCTCTATATCAGGGTTCTTCTGTGAGAAGATGGCTATGAGTGTGCCGGGGTTCTTATCCAGATAGTTGAGGAGGTTTACACTCTGCTCGCGGCCTACGAGAATAGGCGAAATGACGGCAGGGAACATCACCATATTGCGTGTTGCCAGAATTGGAACAACCCCTTCCGGTGTCGTACCATAGAGGTTGGTGATATCTCCATCATACTCTGCTATCATCTGTATTGATGCTTTATTTTTTTCGTCCATTATGGTTCGCTTTCAATTTGAACTGCAAAGTTAGTCATTTTTATTCAATTTAAGGTTATCTCAGTTTCTTATTTTATAATAAGTAACTAAAAACTATTGATATCGTTCAGTTTTAAGAAATCACGCCGTCATGACCGCGCGATTTGAGGACGAGATTGATGCGACTATCTTCCGATCTTAGTAGCGTAGATTATTCATGCGGGCAGAGCCACGAGGGGACTCCCAAAACCATCTTTTGGAATAAAATGACCATTGTGCATAGAAAAAATGGATGAACTTGAAAAGAGAGTCATAATAAATTATTAAATTTGCATCGTCATAGCAACTGCTACTTTGACGCTGAGCGGCACACTTGACACCTACACATCTATTAAAATATGAATTATTGACCTCAATCACATAAACAAGATGAACAAAGACCACGAGAGTATCGCTGCATTCGGTACTAAGAGTTATGTAAAGCACGAGCTGATGGACCTATTGTTCATCACGTTGGGTATTTCCTCCTATGCGTTTGGTTATACTGCATTCATCCTCCCCGAGAAGTTTGTCATGGGTGGCGTGTCGGGTATCTCGGCATTGCTGTATTACGCATTCGACATCCCCACCGCCATCTCTATCTGGGTGTTGAACATCACGCTGCTTCTCATCGGTTTTAGGGCGCTCAACAAGCAGTTTACCATACGTACGATTATCGGCGTCACCATCCTGTCTCTTGTTATCGGAGTCATGCAGCCGTTCTTTGCCCACCACCTTGTCATCACCGTTGGTGAAGACCGCTTCATGCATGTGCTAATAGGTGGAATTCTGGGTGGAGCCGGATTGGGCATTGTGTTCAGCCACAACGGTTCTACGGGCGGCACCGACATCATCGTGGCATGGCTGAACAAGAAATTCAGTTTGAGCTTCGGGCGAGCCATGCAGTTCATTGACTTTACCATCATCAGTTCGTCGTACCTGCTATACCACAGTACCGAAATCATCATCTATGGTATCGCCTTTACGCTCATAGCCAGCGTCACGTGCGACTACATCATCAACGGTACCAGGCAGACGGTGCAATTCCTCATCATTTCCAAGAAATACGAGCAGATTGCTGATACCATCAACAAGGACGTCAATCGCGGCGTCACCCTGCTCCAAGGCACCGGATGGTACTCCAAGCACGATGTGCATGTGCTGATGGTGCTGGCGCGCAAATATGAGTCGCAGGATGTGCTCAACCACATCAAGAGCATAGACCCAGAGGCTCTTATCTCACAAACTTTCTGTCACGGCGTCTTCGGACAGGGATTTGACACTATCAAATAGACGTGTCGTCGACATCCAGGCATAGGCATGCACTATGGTCATTCCTATAGTGCATGCCTATTTTTTTGCCCCATGCGCGTCATCGTCTGCCCAGACCATAGACAGAGTGGTTGCGGGGTGCGAATTAGGAAAATCACGGTTTGAAACGACTGTTTGGAAGCGCGAAATGAATAATTCACAGTTTGAACTCAAGAATTATTTCATCTCGAGCAGGATGACAACTATGAGGAGAGATTATTCTTGATGCACTTGGAATGAATTGGTGTTCCCAGCGATGACAGACTGCAATCGGCGGCTTATAGCGATAGACAGCAAGGGGAAGGAATGGATGGTAAACGAAAAAACTCCGTTCATCATCCTTACGGAATGACAAACGGAGTCTATCTATAAAATCATGAAAGTCTTGTCGCGCATCAACCTCATGCTGTGCTTGGTGCTATGACAGCTGCTGCATCTGTCTGAGCAGCTCTTTCTGGCGTGCATTGAGCCCAGTGGGGAGAGTGACGTTGTAGGTGATAATCAAATCGGAGCGTTGGCCATTGCCCAGGTCATATCCCTTTGCGCGCAGTCTAACCTTGGTACCATTCTGAGTCTCAGCTTTAACCCTCAGTTTGATGCGCGAGCCATCACCCAGTTGGACCATCACCTCGCCGCCAAGCAAGGCTGTGTATAAATCGATGGAAACAGAGGCTTCCATATCCTGTTGCATACCTCCCTGCATAGAAGACTGATGACGGCTATGGAAACCACCACCTCCAAACAGGTTTTCGAAGAAACTGGAGAAGCCATTACCACTTCCACCACCCATACTGCTGAAATCAAAGCCCTCAAATGGACTGCCACTGCTCCAGCCACCAGCTTCCTGCTGGCCGCCAAAGTTGCCAGCCTCGCGCCAATGCTCTCCATACTGGTCGTACTTCTTACGCTTCTCGGGGTCGTTGATTACCTGATACGCCTCGTTGAGCGCCTGGAACTTGGCTTTGGCTTTGGGGTCATCGGGATGCAAGTCCGGATGGAACTGCTTTACCCTCTTGCGGTATGCTGCTTGTACATCTTTTTGTGGGATGTTCTTGTCTACACCTAAAATCTTATAATAATCTACAAATGCCATATTAAAATCCTCCTATCTGCCAACTTTTATTGCAAAAACCATGCCTAACTCGCGATTATTTTGTACTTTTGCAATGCTAATATATAATAAGGTAATATATGAAAAAACTTATAGCAGTTATGGCGTTATTGCTTCCTTTCGGATTGACATACATGGCCAAATCCAAGACGGTCACCATCAAAATTGTTCAAACCAGTGATGTTCACGGCAGCTTCTTCCCCTACGATTACATCAACCGCAGGCCGATGGCTGGGTCGATGGCGCGTGTCAGCAGTTATGTCAAGCAGCTGCGCGAGCAACATGGCGACAATGTGATACTGCTCGACAATGGCGACATACTGCAAGGGCAGCCTATCTCTTACTATTCCAACTACATCGACACTACATCTGAGAATATAGCCGCCTCGGTGGTGAACTACCTCAAGTACGACGCACAGACCATAGGCAACCACGATGTCGAGCCTGGTCATGAGGTGTATGACAAATGGATAAAGGAAGTGAAATGCCCTGTTATTGCAGCCAATATCATCGATACCAATACCGGCAAGCCCTATCTCAAGCCTTATACTATACTTAACCGCGGCGGAGTGAAGATTGCCGTGCTGGGAATGATAACTCCAGCCATCCCCAACTGGCTGACAGAGCGTCTGTGGAGCGGTCTCTCCTTTGTAAATATGGTTACGGCTGCCCGTGAATGGGTGAACTATCTCAAGGCCAATGAAAAGCCTGATGTCATCATCGGTCTCTTTCACAGCGGAAAGGAAGGCGGTATAGTCACCGCCGACTACGAAGAAGATGCTGCATTGAAGGTGGCGCGCGAGGTGGATGGCTTTGACCTCATCCTGTTCGGTCACGACCATACACCTTATGCAGACTATGTCACCAGCGAAAGCGGAAACAAGGTGCTGTGTCTCGACCCTGCCAATGCAGCACGAAAAGTGGCTGAAGCGACCATCACGATAGAAAAAGGCAAAAAGCACTGCAAGAAGTCTGTCGAGGGCCAGCTGGTAGATGTAAGAGACATAGAGGTCGACAAAGAGTATATGGCTCACTTTGAAGAGTGGATTTCCAAAATCAATGCCTTTGTCAACAAAAAGATAGGAACCTTTGCCAATTCGATATCAACACGTGATTGCTACTTTGGTTCAAGTGCCTTCAATGACCTGATACTCAATCTGGAGTTGAAGATTACCGGCGCAGACATAGCCTTCAACGCACCATTGTTGTTTGACGCACAAATCAACAAAGGCGATATCTATGTCAGCGATATGTTCAAGCTGTACAAGTACGAAAACCAGCTGTACGTGATGCGTCTCACGGGCGAAGAGATACGCAAGCATCTCGAGATGAGTTATTCGCTCTGGGTCAACACCATGCAGTCGCCCGACGACCATCTGCTGCTGTTGAATGAATATACCAAAAACGACCAGCAGAGAATGGGGTTCCAGAACTTCTCGTTCAACTTTGACAGTGCAGCCGGTATAGACTACGAGGTAGATGTAACCAAACCTAATGGCCAGAAGGTCACAATCAATCGCATGAGCAATGGACAGCCGTTTGACCCCGAGGCCTGGTATAAGGTAGCTGTAAACAGCTATCGTGGCAATGGTGGCGGCGAGCTGCTCACTCGTGGTGCCGGCATCAGCCACGACAGTCTGGAAAGCAGGATAATCTGGCGCAGCGACAAAGACCAACGCTACTATCTGATGAAGGCCATCGAAAGCGAAGGAACACTTGACCCACAACCCAACAACAACTGGAGATTTGTGCCAGAGCAGCTGGTAAAGCCTGCTGCAAAGCGTGACTACGAGTTGCTGTTCAATCGTAAAAAGTAAGTCGATGAACGATACGTATTGGTTTGTGTTCTGCAAAGATAGCCTGCTGCTGGAACGCAAAGAAGACGGGAGCTACATGATTCCTTGTGGGCCCAAGAGTCCGGTGAAGACCCAACCCTGGACCAATATACTTAATGTTTCGCCCTTTGAAGATGGTCATCAGGTCAAGGCTTTTGCCATCAGCGAACCCATACAGGATGACAGCGGACGCTATGAAATGTGCGGGCTGAGACCATCGTTCTATAAAATTCCCAACGAGTTCTATCTGAAAGCGGGGAAATGTCATGAGCTGCTCTATTGGGACTCAACCACACGCTACTGTGGCTGCTGCGGTTCGCCTATGGCAATGCACACCGACATATCCAAGAAGTGTACGCACTGCGGCAAGGAGATATGGCCGCAGTTGGCCACTGCGATCATCGTGCTGATACACCGCGGTCCCGAGGTGCTGCTGGTACACGCGCGAAACTTCAAGACAGATTTCTACGGGCTGGTGGCAGGATTTGTTGAGACAGGCGAAACGCTCGAAGAAGCCGTACGCCGCGAGGTCATGGAAGAAACCGGGCTTACCATCAAGAACCTTACCTACTGGGCATCACAGCCCTGGCCCTACCCTTGCGGCCTGATGGTGGGCTTCTATGCTGAGTACGAGTCGGGCGACCTGCATCTGCAATACTCGGAGTTGAGTAAAGGTGCGTGGTTCCGCTATGACAAACTCCCACAGATACCAGAAAAACTGTCATTGGCACGAAAACTGATAGACAACTGGCTGCAGAACATAGACAAAGACAAATAGCAAACATATCAACACACATAGTCAAGAAATTTAACAATACAAAGCGATGAAAACTCTGATAGACCGCATCAAGAAAGAGGGTAAGTGTTATCCTGGAGGAATTTTGAAAGTAGACAAGTTTATCAACCATCAGATGGACCCTAATCTTATGAAGCAGGTAGCTGTGGAATTTATACGCCGCTACGCATCCACCGAAATCAACAAGATTATCACCATTGAAGCATCGGGCATCGCTCCGGCTGTAATGATGGGTTTCCTGCTTGACCTGCCGGTGGTATTTGCCAAGAAGAAGAAACCCTCGACAATGGAGGGCCTGCTTTCTACCACCGTGTTCTCCTTTACCAAGCAGAGAGAGTACAACGTAATCATCTCGAAGGAGTATCTCACCGCCGAAGACAAGGTGCTGTTTATTGACGACTTCCTCGCCAATGGCAATGCCGCCAAGGGTATCATCGACCTGTGCAACCAGGCTGGCTGCGAGCTCGTCGGCATGGGTTTCATCATAGAGAAAGCCTTCCAGCATGGTCGCGAAGTCATCGAAGAGGCTGGCGTACGCTGTGAGAGCCTCGCCATCATTGACTCTCTCGACGACTGCCAAATCAAGATACGTGAATAATACGACCAATCATCAATATAAAGGCCATCTATTATGCTGAATAGATGGCCTTTATCATTTCTATAAGTGGGTGACGGGCTTAGAGCATTTCACACTCTCTGAGCCACAGCTCACTCGAAGAATCGCTGGGCATACGCCAGTCTCCTCGGGGGCTCAGGCTGATGCTGCCAACCTTGGGGCCGTCGGGCAGGCACGAGCGCTTGAACTGCTGGGAGAAGAAGCGGCGGAAGAATGTCTTGAGCCAATGCTTGATGACGTCATCGTCGTACTGACCTTCGAAGGCTTTCTGCGCAAGCAGGAAAATCTTCATCGGGCGGAATCCATGACGCATGAAATAATAAAGGAAGAAGTCATGGAGCTCGTAGGGGCCAACCAGGTCCTCTGTCTTCTGCTGAATATTGCCATCCTCGTCGGCAGGAACCAGTTCGGGGCTGATGGGAGTGTCGACCACATCATGGAGAGTGGCAGAGGTGTCGGCATCCATAGTTCCAGCAACAAACTTGACCAGACAAGCAATAAGTGTTTTGGGGATGCTGGCATTGACAGCATACATGCTCATGTGGTCGCCATTGTACGTACACCAACCAAGAGCCAGCTCGGACAGGTCGCCCGTACCGATAACGAGTCCACCCTCCTGATTGCTTACATCCATCAATATCTGGGTACGCTCTCGGGCCTGAGAGTTCTCATAAGTAGTGTCATGAACAGAGATGTCGTGACCGATATCCTCAAAGTGCTGGGTAACGCTCTTGGCAATGCTTATCTCTCGGATGGTGATGCGGAGACTCTGCATGAGCTTGATGGCATTGGTGTAAGTGCGGTCGGTGGTGCCGAAACCGGGCATGGTCACACCGATAATTCCGCTGCTGTCGAGTCCTAACTTGTCGAAAGTCATGGAACATACCAACAATGCCAAAGTGGAATCGAGTCCACCGCTTATGCCGAGGACAACCTTCTGGCAACCGGTGTGAACGAGACGTTTGGCAAGTCCCATAACCTGGATGCTCAGTATTTCCTCGCAACTCTTTTCCATCATATCGGGAGAAGGTATAAAGGGATGGGCGTCGACCGGGCGTTCCAGTACGAAATCCTTGGGCAGGATGGAGTGAGCGTTCTTGAAGATGACGTCTTCGCCTATCATTCGGCGCTGGGCATTGACATAGGTGGTGTTGCCTCGACGCTCTGTCCGCAGGCGTTCAACATCTATCTGAGCTACCTGCATCTGTGGTGTCATCGCAAAGCGCGGCCCGCTCTGCAGCAAATGGCCGTTCTCAAATATCAATGCATTGCCGCCATAGACTACATCCTGGGTGCTTTCGCCAAAGCCGGCACTCGAATAGACATATCCAGTGATGGTGCGTGCGCTCTGTTGAGCCAGCAACTTGCAGAGATAATCGTGCTTGCCAATCAGTTCGTCGCTGGCAGAAAGATTGAAGATGATATCGGCACCTGCCAACGCAAGGTGATTGCTGGGAGGCGTGGGGGCCCAGACATCTTCGCAAATTTCGACACCAAACCTTACGCCATCGCAAGTGACAAAAATCTGCGGCGTGAAGGAGAGGTTAATCTGATTGCCGGCAAAGCGCAGTTCGGTAGTGCGCAGGTCTTGAACAGAAGCAAACCAACGCTTCTCGTAGAACTCGTTGTAGTTGGGCAGATACTCCTTGGCAACGATGCCCAAAATCTGGCCCTTCTGGATGATGGCGGCACAGTTGAGCAGCAAATCGCCAACAGCGATGGGCAGACCCACGATGGAGATGATGTTAAGCTGACGTGTGAAGTCGAGCAACATGAGCATGGCACTCTCTGTGGTTTCGAGCAAGAGGTTCTGCCTGAACAGGTCCTGACATGTATAGCCAGTAAGGGACAATTCGGGGAAAACAATAATCTCCACCCCCTGCCCTTCGGCCAGTATAATCTGTTGTTCTATCTGCTCGACATTGTATTTGCAATCTGCCACCTTTACAGAGGGAACTGCCGAAGCGACTTTTATAAATCCGTAGTTCATAATGTTCTGTTTGTGAATGGTTAAGTTATCTGATAGTTACCTGAGTTGCTCCATAGCCATACTCCTGGAATGATGCATCCTGATACTGGTATCTCTTGTATTTGTAATTGAGCATATTGATGAGGGAATGGCGCAACACGCCCTCGCCTTTGCCATGGATAAAGATAATCTTCTTGCCCTTCTCGGTGCTGTATTTATCCAGCACTTCCTGGAACTTGCCAATCTGATAGTTGAGGATATCGGCATGCGACATGCCAGCAGTGCTGTCGAGAAGAGCGTCAATGTGCAGGTCGACAACCAGCTCGTCGCTATTGCGCGGACGCGGTGCAGACTGTGGCTTGGTGGCAGTATCTTTGCCAGACACCAAACGGGAAGGTTCAACGTTGCCTGCCATCTTGTTCTTCAATTCAGCTGCATCGATATGGAGAGGATGCGCAATCTTGTCGTCCTCAACAATGGTGTACAACAATGCCGGTGTGTCGAAATAAATGGTCTTCTGGAACGAGTGGAGTTTATAGAACTTGACGGGGTCAAGCCTAAGTTGAACCTCAACGACAGGTTTAAGGATGAAAGACTTGTCTCTCTTGTAGGCAAAGAGTTGGAATCCCATCTTGAGAAGGCTGTTGAGCTCTTCTCTTCCTACCTCTTCTATATATAAAGATGTATTGGGCTCGATTTCTCCCTGTGAGTGTAGGGTCCAGGCGTTACCTTCGGCAGTCATGAACGAGTATTGCAGACAATAGTTGCAGTCATTGACCAGGTAGGCTTCAAACCGGGTGGTCGTCATCTCCTTGATATTGAATGGGACAAAGGCAAGATAGCATGAGAGCATGTTTCCGCCTTTGCGCTCTTCGGTTGGCATCTTAAAGGTAACTTCCTTGTCGGCGATGTCGACATCTTCGACATCGGTATCAACATCGGAATCCGTACCATCTGCAAGCAGGGCCTTGACACTCTTGTTGTCTTTAGGCTTGCTTTCGGTCTTGGCAACTACCTTGGCAATGCTATAATCGTCATTGCCAATGACTACTACCTCATTGATGGGGGTTGGAATCTGGAAGCCGTCTTCATCCTCAACGAGGACAATATTCTTACCTTGAAATCCTGCAATGACTCCACCGCCGGTTTCACTGAGGAAGCTAACTTTATCTCCTATTTTCATATCTTTACGTTTCTAATACTTAGGGAATTAATAATGAACTGTCTCCATAGCTGAGGAAACGGAAATCGTGGCTCAGCGCGTAGTCATATATCTTGTGCCAGTTGCCGTGGACAAATGCACTTACCAGCAAAAGCAATGTGCTTTGCGGCTGATGGAAATTGGTGACGAGCATCTTGACTATCTTGTACTCAAAACCCGGAGCTATAATAATCTGTGTGCTTGTATGCAGTGCCTCAAGATGGTTTGTCTCAAGATATGTCAATATATTCTGAATCGCTTGACATGGGCTGATGCCATCAACTATCTTGCCATTACGGTTGTCGTCATAAGGCTCCCATTGATTGACATGAAGCTCGTCTTCAGTAGCATTGGGATTATACTGCAATTTGACACCTATATAATATAGGCTCTCAAGTGTGCGGACGCTTGTCGTTCCCACGGCGATGGTCTTACAGTCGTGCTGCAAGAGGGCTTGCAGGGTGGTACGCTTAACGACGATATACTCGCTGTGCATCTCGTGGGCACATATCTGCTCGGTCTTGACCGGCTTGAAGGTTCCTGCGCCTACGTGGAGCGTCAACTCCTCGCGGTGAATACCCTTGTCATCCAAAGCCTCAAGGACATCATTGGTGAAATGAAGTCCTGCTGTTGGGGCAGCTACGGAACCCTTTATCTTGGAATAGACAGTCTGGTATGTCGTCTTGTCACTTTCCTGTGTCTCGCGGTTAAGATATGGCGGTATAGGAAGCTCGCCGATGGAATCCAAGATTTCCGCAAAACTTACCTCGTCGGAATCCCAATCGAAGTTAATCCAGAAGTTGGTGCCAGTGGCGACCTCTGTGTTCTGAGAGTTGTCGCGGCTGACGGAGAGGACAAACTTATGGCCGTTGATGTCAAACTCGCGATGCAGAGAACCTTCCTTCCATTTCTTGAGGTTACCAATCATGCACCTCCACGCGCAGTGGCGACGTGTCTGGAATATCTGCTCATAGTCAACGGGGAAAGCAGGCTCCATCAAGAATATCTCTATCAATGCGCCGGTTTCCTTCCTGAAGTGCATACGCGCCTGTATCACTTTGGTATTATTGAATACCATCAATGCACCAGCTGGCAAATGGTCGGGCAGATGATTGAAAACATCTTCCGACACTACGCCGTGTTTATACAAGAGTAGTTTGCTATGATCACGCTGGGCAAGAGGAAATTTGGCTATCCTCTCATCGGGCAGCGGATAATTGTAATCACTGATTTTAATATGTTTTGTATCCATTATATCAAACTAAAAATGATTGCGAATATAACTAATAGCGCCATGACGCAGATTACTGTGTTGATATCTGAACGACGATACGCCATATCGGTGGTCGCGGCGTCATCGGAGGCCCTAACGCTTCTTGTGTCTTTTACCTTATTATACATAGTACAGGCAAAAAGGCCGCTGACACTGCCCCACACCATCCCAACGATAATGTCGCTCGGATAATGGACGCCAAGATAAAGCCGCGTCCAACAATTGACGAGCGCCCAGGTAATCAAGGTACATGCGAAGAGGCGGTCCTTAACTAACAAACTGAAGAAAACGGCCACAGCCATAGTGTTGGATGCATGGGCAGAGAAGAAACTATATCCCTCTGCACGATAATTGTTGACGACCTGAACACTATCTTGCATAAGTGTATCATGGATGGGGCGAAGTCGAGCAACGAGTGGCTTAACTATCAAGTCTGCCATTCCCTCGCTCAAGACTATAGCAAGCAAGGCCATGCCTATGACCAATGAGATTTGGACCACAGTTTTATGGTTATTTATGACCAACAGCAAGAGGGCAATATAAAGCGGTATCCACATATAGCCGCAAGTCAGCGTCACTGCCAATCTGTCAACAAAGGGGCAATGACTCCCATTGAAGACCATCAGCAAGGTTTTGTCTGCGGCATATAGTGTAGAATAATTCATGCTTTATTACAGCTAATTATATCTTCTCCAAAGATGAAGACTTAATCCATCCCTCTCTTCCATCAGCAAGTTTGATGCCGTACCAACCCTCTATGGACTGGTCTGTTATGTCTACCTTCGTACCTTCATGCAATACATAGACATCGGTAGATGTAGGAGCGGGCGTCTTCTTCACATTTACTGTGGAAGAAATGATAATTGCGCCTGTTCTGTGTAACAGCATCTCCTTTTGTTGTTGCGCGAAAAGCATGCTGAATGCGGTGACAACGATAAGAACTAAGGCGCCATAGAAACCTACCTTCCTGACCAATACTCGATTGCCAAATAAGTAGAAAAGGACCAAAGACAATGCTCCGATGATGGACACCAGGCTGACAATAGCCCAAGAATCAATGCCAGTGTAAAACACCAGCGACTGATACCATGTCTTAAAGAACATCTGGTCTTCTGGTACTATCTTGTCAATGGTCTTGTTGCGCGCAAATTTCAGGTTAAACCGTACATCAGCGTCTCCGGGCGACAACAACAACGCACGCTCGTAGGCGAGAATTGATTGCGAAATGTTGTCAGAACGAAAATACGCATTGCCGAGATTATAATAAATCTCAGGAGATTTACCGCTCTTCAGGAGCTCTTGATAATCCTGTATTGCCTGTTGGTAGTTACCTCTCTTATATTCCTTGTCAGCATTTTCTTTGGTAACAGCACCAACCTGGCATGAAACTGCCAGCGCCATCACTACCAACAACGCTTTCGTATTGATACGGTTCTTCTTTTTCATCACTCTCTCAATTTCAATAATGGCAGTCATTGCAGATTCAAAAGTCTTGTTCATGTTGCCCGCAGGGTCTCCGGGCGCAAATCTTTCAAACTCGCACTCTGTCAAGGCATCAGTAAACTTCTGGATGGTAGCATCATCAACGCTGTGATTGGCCAATGTCTGCGAAATGTTATCTCTTGACAATTCTTCGATAGCCATATTCAACTTGTCGCCGACATATCCCCACAAGGCTCTAAGCACCTCGTCATAGAATTCATCGGATTTGCCTTGTATCATCAGTTTGCTTGCCTTCCTCAGTCGTTTGGTTGCAATTCTGTTGGCCTTCTTGCCCTTGATTCTGACCACGTCGGCGTTAAGGACTGCCCTCTTTCTGAAAACAACCAGCAATACGATAAAGATTACGACTACAATAATCAATGAAGTCCAATAGGCTACGCTACCGAAGAACATTGAAGAGAAATCTTTGATTGTGACTCCGCCTTCTTTGATACCACGGATATCAGTATTTTGATCTTTGGCATAGTCAGAGACACTACCACTCTTGCCATCGCCTTTAGCTATCTGCAAATTGATGGCCTGCGTCTTCACGGTGCGATACTGATTGCGGTCAACATCATAGTAGACGAGCTCAACGGGAGGTATTGTATAGTTGCCTTGATTGCGTGGAACGGCAAGGAAGTCATAAATCATGTTTCCCTCCAAGCCATTGGACGTAAGTTTGGTCTTGTCTGTAATCTTTGCATCGTACTGGTCGAAATCTTTGGGGAACTTTACAACAGGCTGCTTGATAAGTTTCAAGTTGCCGTAACCACCGATAACGACTCTGAAGTTAAGAGGCTCACCCGCCTTGATATCCTTGTTGTCTACCTGGGCTGAGATATTGAATTTACCAACTCCGCCAGAGAAATTCGCAGGTTTTGTGGGTAAAGGCTCTACCTCTACAGACAAGCCGGGGGCAACGATGTCGCGTTTTACCTCCACATAACCAGAGCCGCCATTGAAGAAAGCCTCAAAAGGATCAACCGAGCGATTCTCCTGAACCACGATACCATGGAAAGTGATGCTTGGTATCTTCAAGCTACCTGTCATTTGAGGGTACATGACGTACTGGCTCCATGTTACGCATCTATATGGACGACCATTAACCCTCTCTATATGGAAACTCTTCTGTTGCGGCAACTTGACTTCTTGTGTATGGAAGCCTGTCAAGTCCGGCATCTTTCCTTCCAACTGAGTCAGCTCCAGCGTTGTATACACTTTGTAAGTCAGTAAGATAGGCTCCTGTTCATGAACCTTGCGTTTGTTAGCACTTACCTTGATAAAGAGTTCGTTACCAGATATTCTGCTACCTTGTTCATGGATGGCAGAAGTGTTTGGATTGTTGTGAGCATTGTTATTGTTGCTACGCGCCTGACCGGATATCGTTATCTTTGTACTATGAGAGGCAATAGTTTTGCCATGGATTTTAGCGTGAGCGGCGGGAACTGTGAATATTCCGGCCTTGTTGGCATATAGAGTATATGTGTATGTTATGGATGAACTGGAAGTTGTATGACCATTGACCATACTGAAACTTGAGACTTTGGAGGCATAAGGTCCAGCGATGACTTCGACTTCGTCAGTAGAACGCATGTTTGATCTGAAATCATCGACATCCTGAGTGCTTACTGTATATGCCACTCTGAAATTGTCACCGACATTAACCCGAGAAGGGGCAGCAACGTTAATATGCTGTCCCTTGATGGCCATTGTAATATAAATACCAACGAGTATCAATATATATCGTTTCATCTTCAATTCATTCAATATGTCTGTCATTATGATTGCGATTATAAAAAAGAACACGTATCTGACAAAATCACCAATTCTTGTCCAAGTTTCGCTTTTGTGGCTTCTGCATCGATTTCTTCAGTCTCTGCTGCGTAGCCTTCTCTTCCTGGATAGCTGCATTAAGCAGTTGCTCGGCATTGTCTTTGCTCATTTGCTCATTACTCTGCTGCTGATTATCCTTGTTCTCTTGTTTCTTGTCCTTGTTCTTTTTGTCCTTATTGTCGTCTTTGTTTTGTTGCTTGTCGTTTTGATTCTTCTGATTTTTCTGCAACCGCTTACACAATACATAATTGTAACGAGTCTCATTATCAGCAGGATTGTTTCTCAGACTTTCCTTATAGGCTTCGATGGCTTCCTTGTACATTTGGTGAGACTGGCAAATGACGCCTATATTGTGATAAGACTTTGACTTTCTTATCTTGTTGGTTTCGATTTTGCCTGCAAGTTCATATTGTTTTATCGCTGCAGAGTCTTTCTTTTGTGCTTGCAACGCACACCCCAAGTTGTATATGGCCTGAGTATTTCCGCCATTACTGGCTATAGCCTTACGATATTCAATTTCTGCTTTTGCGTAATTCTGTTCATAGAAGAACCTGTTACCTATGCGCACCAATTGTCTGTCATTCTGGGCTGACAGATGAGCGCTGATAGTAAGCAATATAGATATCAAGAAAATATACCGTAATCTCATTTCTTTTTAAACAATTTGATGTTCTTGAATAAGGGATTGCGCACCTCCAGGAGACACGCTTCTATGATAAGAAGAATCATTGCCAAGATTGCAAATGCTTGAAACTGCTCGTTGTATTCGCTGTAAATCACGCTGTCAGAGTCTCCCTTCTGCAACTTTTCAAGTTCGTTGTTCAGTTTGTCCTGCGCATCACTTGTATTGTCTACATGGATGTACATGCCACTTCCTGCCTGAGCGATATCACGACACATCTTTTCATTCAGAACAGACATAACCGTCTGCCCCGTATTGTCAGTCAAGTATCCACCATCGTCATTGGGAATTGGAGCACCTTTTTCGCTACCCACGCCCAAGATAAACACATTGATACCCTTCTTCTTTGCGGCTTTGGCTGCTTCCAACGCGCCACCTTCATGGTCTTCACCATCGGTGATGAGGATTATAGCCTTACCCACCTTCTCCTGTTGTGTAAAGCTGTGCATGGATATGTCAATGGCTTTAGCGATGTCGGTGCCTTGGGTATTGATAAGCGACGGACTGATATTTTGCAGGAACATCTTGGCTGATACATAGTCACTGGTTATCGGCAGCTGCACAAAAGCATCGCCGGCGAAGACCACAAGTCCCACTTTGTCATTATTGAAATTGTCGACCAGGCTTTCTACCATAAACTTGGCTTTGTCCAGACGCGAGGGAACCACATCCTGTGCCTTCATCGAATTTGAGATATCCATTGCAATAATCAACTCTATGCCGTTTCGCTTTTCTTGCGACACCTTAGAACCCATCTGCGGGCGTGCGAGGACAATAATCAGCAATGACAATGCGGCAAGACAAAGCCAGAATTTTACCGTAGGTCTATACGGAGAAGCATCAGGCATAAGCAACTTCAAGAGTTGGGGGTCGCCAAATTTCTTGAACTTGTTATGCCGCTGGCGCCATACTACCAGTCTGATGAAGGCAAGTATCGGCACCACCCACAGTAACCATAAATATATAGAATCTTCGAATCTCATAATTTAGGGAATTCTTCTTAATACCGTTGTTCTTAATAATATTTCCAAAAGCAGACAAAGGATGGCCGCAATGGCAAATGGCTGATAAGCCTCATATCTCTTAGAGAATTTCTTTACGTTCATCTTTGTCTTCTCCAACTTGTCGATATCCTTGTAGATATTCTTCAACTCGGCATTGTTGGTTGCCCGATAGAAATTGCCATCCGTTGTGGCAGCTATATCACTTAGCGTCTTGGTGTCTATCTCTACAGGTATGTTGACATACTGCACGCCGCCAGCAACTATCGCCGGATAACGTGCCACCTTGTTTGTACCCACTCCGATGGTATATACGCGGATGCCCATGCTTTTGGCTATCTGTGCCGAGGTCATTGGCGAGAGGTCTCCCATGTTGTTCGAACCGTCCGTGAGCAGGATTACCACTTTGCTTTTGGCCTTTGAGTCCTTCAGTCGTGCCACCGCGCTTGCCAAACCCATTCCTACAGCTGTTCCATCCTGTATCAAGCCTCTTGCCGCGATGTCCGTGCGCACGGTTTGAAGCATGTTGAGCAGCGATGTATGGTCGGTTGTCATCGGACACTGGGTAAATGCCTCGCCTGCAAATATCGTCAAGCCGATATTGTCATTAGGACGCCCATTGATAAATTCGGCGGCAACATTCTTGGCGGCCTCTATACGATTGGGGCGCAGGTCTTCAGCCAACATTGAGGTCGACACGTCCATGACGAGCATGATATCGATGCCTTCGACCTCCTTTTTATCCCATGCATTGTGGGTCTGTGGCCGAGCCAGAATGATTACTATCAGAACAAAAGTGATACATCTCAGCAGCATCGGCAGGTTGATAATCCTTATACGCCAGCTTTTGGGAGCATATTGGTATGCGAACGTATCACTCATTCGTATTGTGGGCTCATTCTTCTTGCGATACAGAAAATACCAAAGCACATAAGGTATCAGCAAGAGAAGCAGAAAGAAATACTCTTTATTGGCAAATTCCATATTTAACTGATTAGTTGAATGGCACTATAAATGATGTAAGCCAACAGCACTATCACCAATGTAGAGGATAGGGCTATCAGCCATTTTATGGCGCGTCGTGTATTCTTTGTTCGTTTGTCTTCCTGACTCAGTTGAGGCACTACCCTCTCTTCGGTAGGCACGTTCTCCAACTTGGTCTGGTCGATGAAGTTGATGGCATTGACCAGGTTCAGGTCGTTCTCGTTGATGAGCGTAGAGTACTTGGCAAACTTCACGAGGTCGGCTGTCTCAAACAGTTCTTTGAGTTCACCGATCATCTTGTTGTCGCCATTCTGCTGCAAACGCTCGATAATCTCCGAGGAAGTCATCTCCATGGCGTTGAAACCAAAACGCTCATTGATATATTGTCTCAGAGCATCAGTGAGTTGCGTGTAGTAAGTCTTCTGGTCGTCCGAACGTTCCAGATGTTCTGCCTTGATTTTCTCCATGGCAGAGAGGGCACGCTGGTGAGGCAGAACCTTCTTGACAATACGTATCTTGGCAATGATTGGCTTGTTTTCACGCAGACGGATATACAGGTAGAAGATGCCACCCATCAGTGCCAGTACCAATACGCTCATCCAGAACAGACCGCTCCATTCACTCCACAAGAAGGGATTGTTCTGCACGGTCTTGGGAGGATAGAACTGATTGGGATGAAGCGTGTCGACATCGATAGTCATTACCTTCAGTGCCAACTGGGTGGCCTCATAGGGCTTTCCATCCACCTTTACCTTCATGCCGGGTATAGGATAGAGTTTCTCGTCGAAAGATGTCAATGTAATTCTTTTACTTATCCTTACGTTGTTGTCCACTTCCGAAGTGTCGCCATCGGCCACATCAATGATTTCGACACCGGGAACGAGATAGTGCGACGGTTTGATGTTGGGCCATACGATTTTTGCTCCTTTGCGGGCTGTGACAGCAACCTCCATGTTTGTCTGTTCACCCACAAGAATGCTTATGGAGTCGATTTTGGCTTCAACGCTTACCTGTGCTGACGACTTTACGCCCAGCAGCAGACAACACATTGATAAAAGCAAATATCTAAAATACATAAACTACTTATTCTCTATTCATACTTAACTATGTCCACGCTGGGCGAAGAGCAACATCAGACTGCGCACATAGTCTTCATTTGTAGCCACCGACACCCAGTCGACATTACATTTGACGAAAGTCTGCCTGAGCACACTCTCCCGCTGGCGCCAATAATTGGCATGAGCCTGGCGCAGCTTCTTGCTCGAAGTGTCGATATAAGTCTCGTGGCCAGTTTCGGCATCACACACCTTGAGCAATCCTACATCGGGTAGTTCTTTGGCACGTGGGTCATAGACCTGTATCGAGGCAATATCGTGTTTCTGGCTGGCTATCTGCAACTGATTTTCAAAGTCATTGCGTGTATAGAAGTCGCTTAAGACAAAAGCCGTACAACGACGCTTGGCCACACGGGTGAGAAACTCGACAGCCATGCCGATGTCCGTACGTTTACTCTCGGGCTTGAAGTTGAGCATCTCACGGATAACATAGAGGATGTGCTTGCGGCCCTTCTTTGGCGGGATATATTTCTCAATCCGGTCAGAAAAGAGTATCACGCCAATCTTGTCATTGTTCTGTATGGCGCTGAAAGCCAGCGTGGCAGCAATCTCGGCAACCATCTCGCGCTTCAACTGATGCGACGTACCGAAGTCGAGCGAACCCGAGACGTCGACAAGGAGCATCACCGTAAGTTCGCGCTCTTCTTCAAACACCTTGACATAAGGACGGTGGAAACGGGCGGTTACATTCCAATCGATATCTCTCACGTCGTCGCCATACTGGTATTCACGAACCTCGGAAAAGGCCATACCTCTTCCTTTGAAGGCTGAGTGATACTGTCCGGCGAAGATGTTCTGACTCAATCCACGAGTCTTTATCTCTATCTTCCTGACCTTCTTTAAGATTTCAGATGTTTCCATCAAGGAACTTCAACTTTATTGATAATCTTGGATACGATTTCTTCGGCAGTGACATTGTTGGCCTCTGCCTCGTAGCTCAATCCTACGCGATGGCGCAAAACGTCGTGAGCGACGGCACGGACATCCTCGGGCACCACATAACCGCGATGCTTGATGAAGGCATAGGCACGGGCGGCCTTGGCCAGATTGATGCTGGCACGTGGGCTGCCACCGAAAGTAATCAGGTCGCTGAGCTCCTTGAGATTATAACGGTCGGGATAACGTGTAGCAAATACGATGTCGGCAATATACTGCTCTATCTTTTCATCGATATAAACCTGGCTTACCACCTCACGCGCACGCATTATCTCTTCGGCGGTTGTCACAGGCATTACCTGTGGAAGACCGCCCACAAGGTTTTCACGCATTATCTTCTTCTCCTCTTCCAGTGTGGGATAGTCTATGATGACCTTGAGCATGAAACGGTCTACCTGGGCTTCGGGAAGCTGGTAGGTGCCTTCCTGTTCAATGGGGTTCTGAGTAGCCATAACCAGGAAGGGAGTAGGCAGCTTGAACGTATTGTCACCGATAGTCACCTGGTGTTCCTGCATGGCCTCGAGCAGAGCGCTTTGCACCTTGGCGGGAGCTCGGTTTATCTCATCGGCAAGTACAAAATTGGCAAATACAGGGCCCTTCTTCACCTGGAAGGCTTCCTCTTTCTGACTATAAATCATTGTTCCTACAACGTCGGCAGGCAACAAGTCGGGAGTAAACTGTATTCTGCTATATTTGGCGTCTATCAACTGTGACAGGGTCTTTATCGCCAGAGTCTTTGCCAGGCCGGGTACGCCTTCCAACAATATATGACCATCGCTCAAGAGGGAAATAAGAAGCGAGTCAACCAGATGTTTTTGTCCTACTATTACGCGATCCATACCTGTTGTCAGATTGGTGACAAAGGTACTTTGTTGTTCTATCCGCACATTGAGTTCGCGGATATCGATAGCTTCTGCCATAATCTTTTTTGCTTTTATGTTGATTTTGGTGCAAAAGTACTACAAAACAAACATAGAGCCGAAAGATAGGTTCTAAATTATATTAAAAAAGGAGAAATATCACTTTATTTTAAGAAAAATTGCATGTTGCAAGCGCCGCAGATAGCCACAACACAAGGAAAATCCCGTTTTGGCATGTCGCGATGCAGCCTGCCTAAACGGGATTTGTCCTTACTTCATTGGGGGATACTCAGAACTTGAATATCTCTTCGTATATGCGTTGTACTGGCAGCCCCATCACATTGAAGAAACTGCCTTTGAGCGCAGTGACACCTATGAAACCTATCCACTCTTGGATGCCATAGGCACCGGCCTTGTCCAAGGGGCGATAGGTAGTCACATAGTAATCGATTTCCTGCTGGGTAAACTGCTTGAAGGTTACCTCTGTCACCACGTGGAAGGCGTGCTGTTTGGCCAGGGTAGTAAGAGCCACGCCGGTGACCACGGTATGTGTCTTGCCGCTCAGTTTAGCCAGCATTGCTTTGGCCTGGGCTTCATCGGCAGGCTTGCCCAGCACCTCTCTGCCTAACACCACAACGGTATCGGCTGTTATCAGCATCTCTCCGGCACTCAGCGTATAGGCTTGAGCCTTCTGGCAAGCCAGATATTGGGGTATCTGCTCGGGGGTAAGTCCGTCGGGATAGTTTTCCTCGATACCGGGAACCACGCGCACTTCGTATTCCAAGTCCAATCCACCCAGAAGTTCTTTCCTGCGGGGAGAGTTGGAGGCAAGGATTATATGATAAGGAGTATCTATCATCGTCTTGATATTAATACGATTACCAACCGAAAGCCTTGCTGTCGCTCAACCATTTTCCCTGAGCCATGAGCACCTGCTCGATGATGTCGCGGCCTACGCCGTAACCACCCTTGCAGCGGCTGACATAGGTGCTGATTTCCTGGATATCGGAACAGGCGTCGGCGGGGCAACACGGACAACCGCAGCGACGCATCACCTGATAGTCGGGGATGTCGTCGCCCACATAGATAACCTCGCTGTCATCCAGATTGTTCTTTGCCTTGAACTCCTGATAGGTCTCCATCTTCATAGAGCAGTTGATGTAGACATCGCCTACCCCGAGGTAGGTGTATCGTTTGACAATAGCTTCCGAACGGCCACCAGTCATGATGGCTATATGCAGCCCCATCTTGCAGGCAAGCTGTATGGCATAGCCATCCTTGATGTTGACCGTGCGCAGAGGCTGGCCCTCGTCATCCATGCCTATCGTTTCGGCCGAAAGCACGCCATCTACATCGAAGATGATGGCCTTGACCTTGGTTAAATCGTAATTAATCATTCCCGTTGTATATTGTAACATTTTCCCATTTCAGCGCATCTTCATTCTGAGGCTTGCGCTCATCGGTACAATGACCTATAGCGATGACACACAATACCTTGTAGGCATCATCGAGTCCCAGGATGCCGTGAATGACCTCGTCGGCGGTGGTACCGTCGGAGAGACCGCGGCCGTGCATCTGCGCCCAGCAGGAACCCAAGCCCAGGTCGGCAGCCTGATACTGTATGGTAACCGCAGCGATGGACGCGTCTTCTATCCAACATTCATCCTCGTCGGGGGGAGCGCAAACCACGATGGCCAAGGGTGCACCCTTGAGAAAGGCGGCTCCAGCCTCTTTGGCGTCGGCCATCTTCTCGAGCGCCACCTTGTCGTCTACCACTACAAAATGCCATTTGCGGCGACTCTTGGATGTCGGCGACATAAGCGCCGACCGCAGTATGAGCTGCAGAGCCTCGGGGGCAATCTCTTCATCACTGAAACGGCGATGACTGCGTCGATGTGCTACTAAATCTTTGAAATCCATACGTCTTTACTGATTAATGTGACAACGGTGCTATCCGCCGTCGTTATTATCTGATACAAAGTTAGTGATAGCGAAGAAGAATTCAAAATAATTTCCGACATTTTTCCTCACTTTCACGATAATTGACCGGTTTCCGGTGGTCGTAATGAGTAAATAGACAATGCAGCCATACATGCCGCAGTCCAAGCAAAAACTGATTGCAGACTACGAAACGGCGATGGCGAAGTGTGAAATAATTAAACGATGGTTGGCATCTGTTAAATCGCGCCTTAGACTAACTTTGGATTTGGTGGTAACAGAAAATTATGCTTACATTTGCACCATGAATTACACATCAAACTATTTACTGACTTATTGCATCTAACTATGGCAAAGTATTTCAAACAGGAGATGCCCGACCTCAGGAACACGGGCGAAAAGAAATTCTATTACCGCATGAAGGTCAACGAGAACATTGACTTCGACGAACTGGTAAGACGCCTTACCTATCCCGGTTCTGGCCTTGACAAAGGACAGGTGGTACAGGTAATCGCAGCCATCGGCAAGCAGATGGCGCTGGAAATGGCTTCTGGCAATTCGGTGACAATCGACGGCATCGGGACTTTCAGGGCGTCTGTCGGCATGACGATGCCCAAAGAGCTGACTGGTACGGACGCGGGAAAGGAAACCAACGCCAGAAGTCTGAAGGTGACGGGCATAATCTACAGGGCAGCCTCACAGCTGGTCCGCACGATTTCCTCGCAATGCACCTTGGTACGCGACAAAGAGCACCGGCTGCGCAAGTCGCCCTACAGCAAGGAAGAGCGCATCGGCCTTGCCGTCGGCTATCTGGGCGATGGAGCCCATCCCTTCATGCGCGTCGGTGATTATGCTCGCCTTACCCGGCAGTCGCACTGCGCAGCTTCGCGCGAGTTGCAGGAAATCTCTCGGACGCCACAATCGCCTATCAGGAGAGACGGCAGAGCAAGTGCGCTCGTCTATGTGCTAAGCCGCGAACAGCTGTAGATAATCACAGACCTTGACAGATGGCAGATTTTATACTCGCAAGGGGCAATATGCTCCGGCAGGTATAAAATCTGCATTTGTTTTGGCAGTTACAAATGTAATTTGTATATTTGCCAAATGCACCAAATACGAACGCGCATCATATCAAGAGGCACAGATATGCCGCAATCGACAAGCTGGCAGTTCCAGCACAGCCTTGTACTGTTCAGAATGTATGAACAGGCACCAGGCCATACCCCTTATATGGCCATAGCCGAAGATGAAAACGGACAAGTAGTGGGTCAGCTGCTGGCTGTGACCCGTTGGCGCAAGAGCCTGTTTCCGCTCTATCTGTACAAGCAAGCCCGCGTCTTCGGCACAGGCGACTATACCGACAATGCCAATCCCCAGGAGATATTCGGAATGTTGCTTGGACGACTGACAAGGATATTGAAAATGAAGCTGTGTCTATACATCGAGTTCTCCAACATACCTTACAAGATGTATGGTTACCAACATCTGAGAGCCTACGGTTACTTCCCAACCGGCTGGATGGAGACTCTTCTGGACCTGAAGGAGGCAAACCCGACAGACAGATTGAGTCTGAAAAGCAGCAGATACCTCAAAGAACTCACGGAAATGGGTCTGCAGACGCGCGAAGCGACCAGCGACGCAGAGGTCAAGGAGTTCTGCAAGCTCCTCAAGAAGTCCTACCGCTACGTGCTTCAAAGTTTTCTGCCCAACAAGGAACTTATCCTTGAGTATCATCACAATCCACAAATCAAAATCTATATAACGACCAACGGCAACAAAGTGGTTGCCGGATGCGTATGCCTATTCGCCAATGGCAATGCGTATGGCTGTTATGCCGTGACGAACAAAAAATTGGTTCCCAAGAATCATTCATTCCACATCTCTGTATGGCATGCCATCGAAGAGGCCTATCGTCGGGACTGCGGCAAATTCTTCATCGTCGACGCCGGTCAGCCCTCCATGCACAACACACTGACGAAGATGATGCTAAATCTCGGTGCGGTTTCAACCAACAAGTACAGATGGTACCACCTGAATGTTCCGCTTGTCAATACGATTATTTGCAAGTGGATAGTGGGCTGACACAATAATCGGCCCTATCTTGCGTTATATGGTTATGAAACAATTCGTATTATTGGCTTTGCTGGCTTCAGTATGCCTCTCTACATATAGTCAGAGCTTTGTCTTGCAAGGACGGGTTACCGACGACAAGGACAATCCCATCGAGTTTGCGTCTGTAACCTGTGCCCGCCAAGGCAAGGTGGCTCTTACATCTGCCAAAGGCTCATTCACCCTCACCCTCCACTCTGCCGACTCGGTGGTCATACGCTTCTCGATGCTGGGTTATCGTGCCAAGACCCGCGTACTACGCAACCCTCGTGGCAGACAGAACCTCCACGTGGTCATGTATGCCGACGTCAACACGCTCGGTGAAGTCGAAGTGAAAGGAGAAAAGATACAGACCGGCCAGACTCAGGAACTGAAGACCAAGGACATGAAGATGTCGCCCTCGGTGGGTGGCAATGCAGTGGAAGAGCTCATACAAAGTCAGGCGGGAGTATCAACCCATAGCGAACTGAGCTCTCAATACAACGTAAGAGGAGGCTCTTTTGACGAGAACAGCGTATATATTAATAATGTAGAGGTCTTCCGCCCATTCCTTGTGAGGTCTGGACAACAGGAGGGCTTATCGGTAATCAATCCAGACATGGTGGCGAAGATTGGGTTCTCGACTGGAGGATTTGAGGCAAAGTATGGCGACAAGATGTCATCGGCTCTCGGCATCACCTATAAACGACCACAGCGGTTTGAAGCCAATGCTTCGGCAAGCCTGTTGGGCGCAAGCGCCTATGTGGGTTTGGCCAACAAGAAGATTGCGTGGGCCAATGGCGTGAGATACAAAACCAATAAATATCTTTTGGGGTCGCTGCAGGAAAACGGAGAGTACAAGCCCAACTTCCTGGACTATCAGACCTATCTGAGTTATACTCCCGACAAGCGTTGGCAGATTGATTTCATCGGTAACATCTCGGAAAGTCACTACAACTTCTATCCCAAAGACCGCAACACGGCCTTCGGCACGATGCAGAACGTAATGAATTTCAAGGTCTATTTTGACGGCCAGGAGAAAGACCTCTTCCGCACCTATTTTGGTTCGTTGGCAATCAACCGAAACCTTAACAGCAAGACGCGGTTGTCACTCATTGCATCGGCATTCTCAACCAAAGAGCGTGAGACCTACGACATACAGGGCCAATACTGGCTCACCCAGACCGAGACCAATGAGAATATGGCTGTCGGAACGTATTTCGAGAGCGCCCGCAACTATCTCCAAGCCCGCGTGCAAAGTCTGAAGCTGATGCTGACAAGCAAAATCAAGAAGCACGACATCGAAGCCGCATTGACGCTCAAAAGGGAGCATATCAAAGAGAACTCCATAGAATATGAGATGCGTGATTCGGCTGGTTACAACGTACCCAATACCGGCGAGGACCTGTATATGATATACTCCATGCGCACCCGAAACCAGCTGGATGCTTCTCGCATAGAGTCATATATACAGGATACGTGGCGATTTACATCGGGTACGGACAGCGCCACTACCCTCTATACGCTCAACTACGGACTGCGTATGAGCCACTGGAACTTCAACAAGGAAACAATCTTGTCGCCCCGCATCTCATTGGGCATCATTCCGGCTTGGTCGCCAAACACCACACTGCGCATCGCAACCGGCATCTACTACCAAGCGCCCTTCTTCAAAGAGCTTCGTGATACTACTACCGTCAACCATGTAACCGTGGCACGGCTGAACGAAAAGATAAAAAGCCAACGATCGATACACTTCGTTGCGGGTTATGACTATCGCTTCAGAAGCATGAACCGCCCTTTCCGATTTACAGCCGAAGCATATTACAAGATACTGCAGAACCTGATACCCTACTCTATTAATAATGTAAAGGTGGTATATTATGGTGACAACATCTGCAGCGGTTATGCAGCTGGACTGGACATGAAGCTGTATGGTGAATTTGTACCAGGAACAGACTCTTGGATATCACTATCCTTGATGAAAACCCAAATGAAGCTGAACGGCCACTCCATGCCGTTGCCCACAGACCAGCGGTGGGCCATGAACCTGTTCTTTACAGATTACTTCCCCGGAACCGACAGATGGAAGATGGCTCTTCGCCTTGCCTTTGCCGACGGTCTGCCATTCTCGGCGCCTCACAGAGAAACCGAGCGCAACTCTTTCAGAGCCCCTGCATACAAACGCGCAGATATTGGAATGAGCTATCGATTGTTTGAGAATGAAGCAAAGAGGAAGAATATGCCGTTCAGGAATGTCTGGCTTGGCGTAGACTGTCTCAACTTGCTCGGCATCAACAATGTAAACAGCTATTATTGGATTACCGACGTCACCAATCAGCAATACGCTGTCCCCAACTATCTCACCGGCCGTATGCTCAACGCCCGCGTGCTCTTTGAATTCTAACTGCAATACGTTAAATATGCTTAATATCGGAGAAATAAACAGTTGGCACAAGCGCCTATGTCCATAAAAATTAGTAATTTTGCAGCCGATTTAGTCCGTACGGGCTCGAACAAGTTCTGAAACACCATCAGGCGCCTGTCGGAAAAACTTATATTTTATAACAAATGTACGCAATTGTAGAAATTAACGGTCAGCAGTTCAAGGTAGAGGAAGGCCAGAAGCTCTTCGTTCACCGTATCAAGGATGCCGAGGCTGGTAAGACCGTTGAATTTGACAAAGTGCTCCTCGTCGACAAAGACGGAGCTGTCACAGTCGGTGCACCTACTGTTGAAGGTGCCAAAGTAGTAGTAGAGGTTGTGAATCCTCTTGTTAAGGGTGACAAGGTCATCGTTTTCAAGATGAAGCGTCGCAAGGACTATCGTAAGAAGAATGGTCACCGCGCCCAGTTCACACAGGTAGAAGTTAAACAAGTAGTCGCTTAAAAGGAGGATTTCAGAATGGCACATAAAAAAGGTGTTGGTAGTTCTAAGAACGGCCGTGAATCAGCTTCACAAAGATTAGGCGTTAAAATCTGGGGTGGTCAGAAAATCATCGCTGGTAACATCATCGTTCGTCAGCGTGGTAACAAGCACTTCCCTGGCGAGAATGTAGCACAGGGCAAGGATGATACTCTTTACGCATTGACCGACGGTGTGGTTTACTTCCACAAGGGCTCACGCAACAAGAGCACAGTATCAGTTCTCTCTCCCGAAGTTTACGCTGAGAAGACTAAGAAAGCTGAAGCTTAAATAAACAACAACTTATTCCAAACAAACAATACAGAAGCCAGTTCCATACGGAATTGGCTTCTTCTCGTATATATAAACGCATCGCGCAGAAGAAATTATAAGATTTATTTTGTTATCGGGCACGCTTTGATTAACTTTGCATACAGACAGCATCATGGCTGCTAAAAGTACATTATCATGAATATTTGTTATTAAGTCCGCTTAAACAAAGATGAAGAAAATCATAGTCCCCTTTATAATAATAGGTGTAACGTCACTCATTGCCTCTTGTCATACAACGGTCAGTGAAGATGAATGCATCAGTGAAAGAGTTGATTCGTTTGCGACATATTACTTTAACTGGCAATATGACAAAGCGGCGGCGTATTGTACTCCCCCATCGATAAAGTGGCTGGAATTCGCAGCAAGTCAAGTCAGAGAAGGTGATGTAGAACAACTCAAGGCAAAGGAAAGCCAACTTACTACGGAAATAATCTCAATAGATTATAGCCCAGACGAGCGGCAGGCTTACGTGAAGCAGCGGGTAAGCAACTATATGGAAGCTCGCGGATTCGGAGAACCTCCGGCAGAATGTGAAGAAGGCATCTACGAATGGACATTGGTAAAAGAAAAGCGAGCATGGCTAATCAGAATGGAAGCCCTACCGCGAAATGAAAAGCAAAATCACGACTAAAATTGGGATGAACCAATGCATAATGCTCTGCCTTGGACTCATAGGCAGGGTTAATGGCCTTCATGCCCATATCCATACGCAAGATAAAATAGTCGAAGTTTAGGCGCAAGCCCACACCATAGGCCACCGCTATCTGTTTGTAGAACTCGTTGAAGGCAAACTTGCCTCCGGGCTGGTCGGCGTATTCTTTCAATGTCCAGATGTTACCTGCATCAACAAATACAGCGCCATCCAGCTTCCAGAACATGTGCGTGCGATACTCCAGATTGAAATCAAGTTTCATATCACCCGTTTGGTTGATGAAATCAATGCGTCCATCTTTTCCCTTAAACTTACCTGGGCCCAAGCCACGGACAGTCCAACCTCTTACAGAGTTGGCTCCGCCCGAAAAATACCGCTTCTCAAAGGGCAGAATCTTACTGTTTCCATAAGGATAAGCTATGCCCAATCCAATGTGAGCAGCCAAAGTGTTGTGCTCATCAAACTTAAAAAGGTGCGTATAGTCAACATCCATCTTGGCGTATTGGGCATATGCAATTCCAAACAGCGTGTTCTGGCCATTGGAGTTGGTCTTAAACTTGGCTATATGCGACAATGAATTGAGCAGATTGCCCGAAGACTCGACATTGGCACGAACAGCATCACTGCCATCATTATAACTCAATCCGAAACCGAGCTTCATAACGAACAGATCTTCGTAATTGTAACGGAGAATGGCATTTCGATTGCCCTCGTCGTCCAAGTAATCACGCTTGAAAGTCTCGCTTATCCACGGCATTGACACATAATTGAGGTCGAGCAAATCAAAGCGGTAAGACAGATTATGATGCGCCTCCTCCCATCTATAACGCCAAGCGGCAGAGAAGACTCGGCGGTGAAATTCTGGACGATTTTGCAAGTTCCAACTTAAAGAAAGCTCAGAAGTAGCCTGACTGTTACGAGTAAAAGAATGAGAAAGGAATGGCGCAACAAAGCGAGGGAATGCCAGACGCGTCTCTATTCCATATTCCTTGTAGTTCTGGTCGTTGTATCCTTCAAGACCTTTAATCGCTTCATAAGCTCCACGCAACTCAATGCTCAACAACTCGCTTCCATGAAAAAGGTTCTTGTTCGTATATGTAAGAGAAACCGCCGCGCCCAAATCTCCGGCCGTGTTGGTACCTTCCGGTTGGAATGACACAGACGATGGCTTGTTCATGGTCAACTCGATTAACGTGTTCAAGACTTGGCTGTCAGGAACCTCTTCAAACTGGATATTCGTATAACGCACAGCTCCAAGTTTGGCAAAATTATTGTAAGTACGCTGAAGTTTCTGTTCGCTGAAGAAATCGTTCTGAACTAAAGCCGTATTGTTGAGCATAATCTTTCTGCGCAAATATCCGTTTGCGTTATCTGTACGATAGTCAATCCGTCCAACCTTATAACGCGGATGAAAAACGGCAGGGGCATCGTTGTATGCACGATAAGGATAGAGATGCAGGGTAACATCAAGGAGCTGAGAGTTGGCTGCGCTATCTACAGTGAACTGAATAAAATCCTTGTTGAAACGGTAAAAACCGCTGTTAAGCAGATAGTCTGATATACGCTTACGTATATTGTCGAGCTTGTCAACACTAAACTTTGTACCTTTGGCTATATGGAATTTGGAATTGGGCTGCTCTATCTTTAGCAAATTGGCAATGCTGTCATCGTCAATTATATAATGTACATTGTCAATGAAATAGGCTTGCCCCGGAGTTATGGTATATGCAGCCGTGATTTTCTTTCCCTTCGTGCGCGTATCCAATTGCACCGAAGCATGCATATACCCCATGTTATGCATGGCTGCCAAGAGGTCACTCTGACTCTGGTGAGCCTGGTTGACATCATAAATGACCGGTTCTTCACCAATATTGCGAAGGGTACGGTTAATCCATTTGGCGGTGTCCTTTCCCGCTAAAGAATATGTGGCCAATGGTATCTTAAATATGGAGAACCACTTGGAGTTGGCCTTCTGCTTGATGTAGGGTCCAAGCACGGCGGCGTCAAAGCCTTTTTCGGTTGACTTCAACTCAACCTTATCCAACAAGTACTCGTTTTCGGATATGAACTTTGAGGCACTACATGATGACAGTAATGCTATAAAAAAAGCTATATATAGATTAATATATTTCAAAACATTCCAATTAGTTCCACAAAATTACAAAAAACAACAGAATAATTATTAACTTTGCAACAAATATTTTCGCAATAATGATCAGTAAAGCAAAGATTAAATATATCAAATCATTAGGCCAGAAAAAATACCGTAATAATGAGCAGGTATTCGTTGCCGAAGGGCCTAAAATTGTTGGTGATTTGCTTGCCAAACATGACCCTAAGATTCTTGTTCATACTGAAGCGTGGAACCCTCCATGTATTGCCAAACAATATGATGACTGCGAAGAATACATAGTTACCGGAGACGAACTGAGGAAGTTGAGTTTCTTACAGCATCCACAAGAAGTATTGGCAGTATTTCCGCAAACACAAACAGAACTGCCAACGACATTTACAAAGGAAATCATACTTGCACTCGACGGAGTACAAGACCCAGGAAATCTTGGTACAATCATACGCATCGCAGATTGGTTTGGCATAACCCAAATTGTATGTAGCAAGGATACGGTTGACGTATTCAACCCCAAGGTTGTACAAGCCACGATGGGAAGTATTGCCCACATATCTATAAGTTACGTTGATTTGTTTTCTTTCCTCAAGAGTGTACCCGAAGATGTGCCTATATATGGAACAGTACTTGACGGGGAAGACATTTATACCAAAGAACTTAGCAGCAATGGCATCATCATAATGGGCAATGAGGGTAAAGGAATTTCTGACCCTATCAAGTCGCTTATCACAGAGCGTCTGTTCATACCCAACTTTACCGATGGAAGAGATACTGCCGAGAGTCTCAATGTCGCCATTGCTACAGCCATTACTTGCAGTGAATTTAAAAGAAGGATAAGTTATGAAAGATAGTATATACGTTAACAGAAGCGTTTCTGCGTGCTTAAAGGAAGCAACCGCAATGGCATTCAGCCATTTGAAAACCATATTGTTTACCACCTGGTTACCCTTGCTTCTCGTGTCAATTTCCTTTACGGGAATTCTTTTGTCATTCACGCCAAACAAGCAGATATATGACCTTGGCAACGCCAACATCTGGCTTTCTTTGCTTTTCCTTGTGGCAATGTACATCCTATTATTTGTTAGCTGGCTGTGGACTGCGGCAAAGGCATTTGCCATTGTCAATGGAGAAAAGACCAAGAACAACCTTAAGCGTTGCATCGCGCCAATCATAGTTCTCGTCGCGTTCAGTTTAGCTGTAAATAGTTGTCTTACAGGCGTCATCTACGAAACCGTGAACAAATGGTTGACGACATTCAACATGTCTGAACAGGCAACAAGCGGGTTGGCGCTGATTCTGTTGATTTCAGTCATAGCCATCGTTGCAGCCCTGCTTTTGCCGCTGCTTTATGCGTTTACCCATTATATATTGGAACAAAAAGAAAGTTTAGCCAGCGTCTTCAAATCAGGCTATAAGACAGGAATCCGCCATTGGGGCTTCCTGTTCTTGTCTACGATGATTACCACATTAATCGTTGGAGTCCTGGCGGCAATCATTATGACCCCTTTGACCATCATATTGTTTGCCAACATACAAAACACCCTTGGTATAATCAATGGAGACGTGGACGGAACCCCTTCCGGTTTCTATTTCATGCTCATAACGACCAGCATAGTATGTTGTTTTATAACAACCTTCATCTCCCTGTGGCAATTATTATCAACTTGCTACGTATGCGGTTCGATAACGGTCCACGAAAAAGAGAAGAACAGACAAGCTAAAGAGATAAACCAACATGAAACCACAGAGAATCTTATTTATTGACAGAGACGGCACGCTTATCAAGGAGCCGGATGACGAGCAGATTGACTCCTTCGAAAAGCTGGAGTTTGTCCCTGGAGTCTTCAAGAACCTAAGATACATCAAAGAACATCTTGATTACAAGTTGGTAATGGTAAGTAATCAAGACGGCTTGGGCACCGACTCATTTCCCGAAGATACCTTCTGGCCTGTCCACAATTTCATCCTCAACACTTTGGCTGGCGAGGGCATCACATTTGACGCCCAGCACATCGACAACCATTTCCCTGATGACAATTCCCCCATGCGCAAGCCCGGAACTGGCATGCTCAAGGAATACATGGACAACGCCCAATACGACCTCCCTAACAGTTATGTCATCGGCGACCGTGATACCGACAGACAATTGGCCCACAACTTAGGATGCAAGGCCCTTATCCTGGGCGACGACTGCCCTTCGTGGGACAAGTTATCTGAGATATTGCTGGGCGGAGAACGTATAGCCGAAATCAAGAGAGATACCCGCGAGACCTCTATCTACGTGAGTCTGAACATAGATGGAAGCGGCAAGAGCGACATCGATACTGGGATAGGATTCTTTGACCATATGCTCGAGCAGATTGCCAAGCATGGCACTGTGGATTTGACGGTAAAGGCCAAAGGCGACCTGAACGTAGACGAGCACCACACCATAGAGGACACAGCTATCGTCATAGGCGAATGTATCCTGAAAGCGCTCGGCGACAAGCGAGGCATAGAGCGCTTTGGTTACTGTCTGCCTATGGACGACTGCCTGTGCCAGGTGGCCCTCGACTTTGGAGGCAGACCCTGGCTGGTATGGGATGCCGAATTTAGAAGGGAGAGAATCGGGGATATGCCTACGGAGATGTTCTTGCACTTCTTCAAAAGCCTGTCCGATTCTGCAAAAATGAACCTCAACATCAAGGCCGAAGGAACCAATGAGCACCACAAGATAGAAGGCATCTTCAAAGCCTTTGCCAGGTCTATCAAGATGGCAGTGCGTAGAGACATCTATCATTATGAACTGCCTTCCACTAAGGGTATGTTGTAAATCGAAGCAGTATGGAGAGACTATGGAACTGCAATTATATAAAGGTGATGATTGCCAACTTCATGTTGTACTTTGCCTTTTATATGCTCACCCCTCTCCTACCTATATATCTTAATGAGTACTTTGCGGCCTCAAAAGACACTATCGGAATGGTATTGTCTGGTTATACGGTCGCGGCGCTCATCATACGACCCTTCAGCGGTTATCTGGTTGACAGTTTCGACCGCAAACACATACTGTTGATATTCTTCTCACTGTTTGCGGCCTGCTTTATAGGATATTTCTGGGCAGGCACGCTGTTGGTCTTCGCCATCGTCCGCACCCTGCACGGTGCGCCGTTTGGTGCAGTCACTGTCGCCAATTCCACCTGTGCCATCGACGTACTGCCTTCGTCAAGACGCAATGAGGGTATAGGTTATTACGGATTGAGCAATAACCTCGCTATGGCTATTGCGCCGTCATTCGGACTGTACATTTATCACATTCTGCAAGACTTCAAATGGCTTTTCGGCGTAGCCCTAATCACAGCATTCATCGGACTGGCAGTATTGACCACACTGGAAACCAACAGCACGAGGCGCCCAGGCCAAACCAACAAGAAGCTGTCTCTCGACCGATTCTTCCTTACAAGGGCATGGCTGCTGGCCATCAACATTGCGCTGTTCGGTTTTTGCTTTGGAGTGCTGAGCAACTATCTTGCCATATACAGCAAAGAAAAATACGGTGTGATGGATGGCACCGGCACTTATTTCATGCTCCTCTCGGTGGGATTGTTCCTGTCGCGATTGCAAGGGGCCAAAGCTCTGCGAAAAGGCTATATAACCCGCAATACCGCCCATGGCATGTTGCTATCCCTGTTGGGTTACACCCTGTTTGTCGCCATGCCATTCCCGTACGGCTATTACATCTCAGCCATACTTATAGGTCTGGGCAACGGCCATATGTATCCCGGCTTCCTGAATATGTTTATCAATGTGGCCCATCACAATGAGAGAGGGACAGCCAATTCATCGATATTGACTTCGTGGGATTTCGGTTTCGGTATAGGTATCTTGGCAGGTGGTATGATAGCCGAACTCTTTGATTATACGGCAGCCTTCTGGATGGTTGCAGTGGTAAATGGCATAGGCGTGCTGCTATTCTTCACAGCAGCACGACGTTTCTTCTTGAAGCACAATCTTAACGAGGATGTGTTTTAGCTTCGTTTCAGAACTTCATATTGGCATCTACAAATGACAAGGGCAGCAAGTCCTTGACACTGCTCAGTTCATATACGCCATTCTCACCATACAGGAGGATGCGTATAGGTCGGTTGTAGCGGTCTTCCATTTCCAATATCACCTGGCGGCAAGCCCCGCAAGGAGTAATGGGCGTAAGGATGAAGCCCGAATCGTTGCTGGCTGCGATGGCAAGTGTAGTAATAGAGAGATGGGGCTGCATCGACTGTGCTGCAAATATGGCTGACCGCTCGGCGCATAAGCCTGAGGGGAAAGCGGCATTCTCCTGATTGGCGCCTATTTGAATGGTGCCATCCTCCAGTCGCAGTGCCGCTCCCACATAGAAACGGCTATAACGTGCATAGGAATGACGAGTGGCATCCTTGGCACGTTCCACAAGTTCTTTGTCTTCTACAGAAAGTTCATCATACTGATAAACCTTTACGTTGACTTCTATCTTGAACTCTTTCATAGTTATTGTTGTTTATATTCAAATGCTCCAATGTCGGGTTTGAGGCCTCTCGGGATGCCATGTCTGTCAATAGGAAGAGAGGTGGCAGGGTCGGCCTTGTCTATAGCCCCACTGATGCTGTCGAGAGAGAAATCATAGACGAGATTGCGCGTGTCTATCGTCTTGAAGTGTTTCTTCCCAAAGCGTATGGTGTCGGCAATATCTTCGTAGACCACGTTTATAAAATAAATGCTGTCTTTAGTTACTATTTTCGGAGTACGAATTATACAAGATTCAAATTTGAAATGACAATCTTCTGCCGTTAAACCATTTATTTCGTCATTAGTATAACCGGTGATGATACTATTGCGACATAAAAGACGTGCAATAGGACTTTCAAAGGTAAACGCTTGTTTGCGATTGCCATCAAAAGGATAGAATTGGGCGATGGTAGAATGATTGATGGTCACGTCGCCGCCCTTCACATAGACACAAGGCAGAAGGGTGTTGGTGATTTGGCAATTCTCTACGATTGCCTTGACGTAATTCAAAGACAATCCTACGCCACGGCAATTGTGTATCGTAGACTGTCTGATGGAAAGTTTGGTCTTGTCAATGTCGGCCGAATCGGCAACGATGCCGTTGAAGGCGCCATGTATATCGGTGTACTCGATGTCGTTTTCATACGACTCCGCATTGAACTTGATGCCCTGCCACTGACCCGAAACTCTATCGTAGGGCAGATAGGGGAACATGCGGTCAAGCCGTGAGCCACGAAGGACAACCGGGGCGTCCTTGGTTCCCAACGAACGCAGCGTGCCATCAACCTCTATGCCGGCTTGAGAATTGAAATAGAGGGTTGTACCTGCATGTATTTGCAACGTAGCTCCTTGGGATACGTGGATTCCTCCCCGTATAAGAATCGGATTGGCATCATAAATAGTTGTATCGCGAGTGATATCGAGCTTGTCAAAAGTCTTGGCGTTCCAGGAATATGCCTTGAGACATACCGTCTGGCTCACACCGTTTTCAAGAAGAAATGTAAGTTTGTCTTCTATCAACTGCGGGCCTGGCTCTCTTTGGGTCTTGGGCGTAACTTCGACAAAGACACGCAGGCTGTCGCCTTTGTAGAGTTCTATATTGTTGGTCTGATAACCGACCTCGGCACCAAGATATTCGCCACGCACATTGACACGGAATCCACTTTGGTTGCCGCGCTCCAGACGCACCGAGGTACAACGCAATCCTGCATCGTTGCGATTGTAGACCCAAAATGAGCGCATGGAGGAAGGGGTATTACTGAAAATCGTATCAACATTGACGGTGTCGGCAGAAAAAGAAAGGACTGCCGAGGATGACATTGTAAAAGTATCATCATCGCATGATACTATAAAAATGCCCAATAGCGCATGAAGCCAAACAATAAACAGCTTTTTCATTAACTATAAAACGTCCCGATGCAAGATTTATTGCCCTTCTGTCACTATTTATTTTATATGAAAAGATTGGTGCCGCGCCTTTTCAGACGTAACGACACCAATCCTTCTATGAATTTAACCGAAGTTATCGTACATAATTGCATCCTTATCAACGCCGAGACTGTCGAGATAATCTGTTACTGTCTTAATCAGCATGGGAGGACCGCAGAGATAGTATTCACAATCTTCAGGTGCCTCATGATCCTTCAAGTAGGTATCGCGGATGCAGTTAACCGCAAATCCGGTATAATACTTTACACCAGCAGCATCGGCTTTGGGGTCTTGGCGGTCGAGCGACAAGTGGAAATGGAAGTTGGGGAATTCCTTCTCAAGTTCCCAGAAGTCTTCCAGGAAGAAGGCCTCGCCCAGGGCGCGCGCACCATAGAAGAAATGCATCTCTCTGTCTCTCGTCTGGAGCGTCTTGGTCATGTGCATAATCTGTGCACGCAATGGCGCCATACCTGCACCGCCACCAATCCATATCATTTCCTTACCAGAAGTGAAGTTGGGATGGAAATCTCCGTAAGGGCCGCTCATCATAACTTTGTCACCGGGCTTCAGGCTAAAGATATAGGAAGAGCCGATGCCTGTGGGAACATCCTGGAAGCCGACCTGCGGACGGGGCAGGAACGGAGTTGTGGCAATACGCACGGTGAGGGTGATGATATCTCCCTCGGCAGGATAGTTGGCCATCGAGTATGCTCTCACTGTGGGCACGGGGTTATGTGCCTTGAGCGAAAAGATGTTGAACTTTTCCCAGGCCTTGATATAATCTTCGCCGATATCATTCTTATCGAAATCCACATTATAGTCTATGCAATCGTAAGCAGGTATCTTGATTTGGGCGTAGGAACCGGGAACAAAGTCCATGTGCTCGCCAGGAGGCAGAGCAACCTTGAATTCCTTGATGAAACTTGAGACATTCTTGTTGGAAATGACGGTACACTCCCACTCTTTCACGCCCATCACGCTATCAGGCACGCGGATGTCGAGATTGCCCTTCACTTTGCACTGACATCCCAGACGCCAATGCTCCTTAATCTGCTTGCGGGTAAAATGGGGACGCTCTGAGTCGAGAATCTCACCTCCGCCAGACAGAACCTGAACCTTACACTGACCGCAGCTTGCTTTACCACCACATGCAGAAGGCAGGAAGATGCCGTTCTCATTCAGGGTTGACATCAGGCTATTTCCCTGTTCTACAGAAAGCTGCTTGTCGCCATTTATCGTGATAGTCACATTGCCGCTTGGACTCAGATACTTCTTTGCGACAAGCAACACAATGACCAAAAGGAGTATAATCAAGAGAAAGACTCCGATACTTAACAATATAAACTGTTCCATAATTATATTCCTGCTCTATTAAATTTTCAGACCGCTAAAACACATCATAGCCATAGCCATGAGTCCTACTATAATAAATGTGATGCCGAGGCCCTGAAGCGGACGAGGCACATCGCTATACTGCAGCTTCTCTCGTATGGCACCCATGGCCACGATGGCCAGAGTCCATCCGATACCTGAGCCCAAAGCATATACCAATGCATCAACTACGCTACCGATATACTGAGAATTGGATGGGTCCATGTTGATACGCTGTTGCATGAAAAGCGATGCGCCCATGATGGCACAGTTTACAGCTATCAAAGGCAAGAAGATACCCAGCGCAGCATAAAGAGACGGACTGTACTTCTCGACAACCATCTCAACCAACTGCACTATACCGGCAATCACCGCAATGAAGATGATGAAGCTGAGATATGAGAGGTCAACGCCATCGACCAGGCAGTCGGGGCCTAATACTTTAGTCTGAAGCAAGTAATCGACAGGCACGGTGACCAACAGCACGAATGTAACTGCAGCACCGAGTCCGAACGAGGTCTTCACATTCTTCGAAACCGCAAGGAATGAGCACATTCCGAGGAAGAATGCGAAGATCATATTATCTACAAAAATAGAACGGAGTAATAAGCTTAAAGCATGTTCCATAATGATTTATTTTTCAGTGTAAAAAAATGCACGGTGTACCCAAATAACGCATCCCAAAAGTATCAACGCCATTGCAGGCATAGTCATCATGCCGTTGTTGACATACCCGAAATCATATACGAAACCAGGGATGACGTCCATGCCAAGCAGGGTGCCGCGGCCAAGCAACTCGCGGATTCCACCGACAATGACCAGCACCATGGCGTAACCAAGACCGTTTCCGATACCATCGAGGAATGATGGCCATGGCTTGTTGGTCATGGCAAATGCTTCGAGGCGTCCCATGAGGATACAGTTGGTGATAATCAGACCTACATATACAGACAGTTGCACACTTACATCGTAGGCAAAGGCCTTGAGTATCTGGCTGACAATCGTTACCAATGCAGCAACGACAACAAGCTGTACGACAATACGAATACGCATGGGTATCGTATTGCGGATAATAGAAATGATAGTATTGGCAAAAGCGGTAATAACCGTCACTGCCAATCCCATTACTATCGCAGGCTTAAGCTGGGAAGTAACAGCCAAAGCAGAGCAGATTCCCAACACCTGGACAAGAATCGGATGGTCCAGATTGAGGGGATTAATCAATGCCTCTTTATTTTGTTTGTTGAATAATGACATAATCTTTGATTTTATATGTATACATTATTTATCCTTTAAGAAAACAAGGTACTTGCCAAGTCCTTCGTGAATCATGCGGGTAACACCATCGCAAGTCAGAGTGGCTCCACTTACTCCATCTACTTGAGTAGCAGGATTGTCAACCTTCTTGCAGACAGAGAGAGCGACAGCATCCTGATTGCCATCAGCAAAGAGATGCTTGCCACAGAACTGCTGCTGCCACTTCTGGTTATCCTTGATTTCGGCTCCCAGACCAGCGGTCTCACCTTCGTGGTTAAAGTAAACTCCATAAATGGTTTCCTTATCCGCGTTGATGGCAATATATCCGCTGATGCCGCCCCAAAGGCCCATGCCATAGACTGGCATTACATATTTCTTTTGTCCGTCTACATTGCAGACAAACAGAGCAAGTTTACCGGCTTTGAAATCACCGCCATTGAGTTTGAAACCGTCATTTTCTCCGCCGGGCTTGCCAGCTGAAAGAACTTCATTCTTCTCATTGATGATTTCGTCGGCTTCAACGAGCTTGTTATAATACTCTTCTACTTGATTGTCATTGACATCACGGATGTTCAGGGCAGCTATGATCTGCTTCTTTTTGTCCAATGCCACATTCTTGTCCTGAATGGGTTTCAGCGCCTGAGAGAAGTAAGCCAGAACAAATGCCACGGCAATGACCAAGAGAGACGCGTATGCAAGAATGTATGTATTTGAATTTGTATTTAGTTTCATAATCGTTTCTCCTATTTATTAATACGTTTGATTCTTGCTGATACGTTGCGCTCGACAACACAGTAGTCAATCAATGGAGCAAAGACATTCATGAACAGGATGGCAAGCATCATTCCCTCTGGATATCCCGGGTTGAAAAGACGTATGATTATCGCCATAAAACCTATCAAAAAGCCATATATCCATTTTCCGGTTTCTGTGCGTGCCGATGTAACTGGATCCGTTGCCATAAATACAGCACCAAAAGCGAAACCACCCAAGAAGAGATGCTCGTACCATGCGAGGGGAGACAAGCCAAGTGACTGGAACAAGGCAGCTGTCAAGCCTCCGCCAAGGAAAACGCTCAACATGGTCTTCCAACTGGCCACTCCACTCCACAGGAGAATTATGGCTCCGACCCCTATAGCAATTACGGATGTTTCGCCGATACTACCGGGCATCAGACCTACAATCATATCCATCAGAGAAGTATTGGTCGGCAGATGTTGGCCCATCAAGCCCAGAGGCGTAGCCATTGTAAAGCCGTCAGCAAGCTGGTTTCCAAGACCAAAAATAGTATCATTAGCAACCCAAACACTCTCACCGCTCATCTTCGAAGGATAAGAGAAGAAGAGAAATGCTCGTGCTACGAGTGCAACATTAAGGAAGTTCATTCCAGTTCCACCGAAGATTTCTTTGGCAATTATCACAGCAAAAGCAATGGCAACCGCCATCATCCACAACGGAGTTGTAACAGGGATAATCAGGGGAATAATGATACCAGATACCAAATAGCCCTCCTGTATTTCTTCGTGCTTCCACTGCGCCCAGGCAAACTCGATTCCAAGGCCAACTATATAGCTGACCAATACCTTTGGGATTACAGCCAAGAAACCATAGGCAAATACTTCTATAAAGCTGGCGGACGCCAAGGTACCTGCCGCCGCATAATTCTGGTAACCCACATTGTACATACCAAACAGCAACGCGGGCAGCAAGGCAATAACCACCATACCCATAATGCGCTTGGAATCAATCGCATCATGTATGCTTACACCACTTTTAGAGGTAGAGTTGGAGACCAACAAGAAACTTTCAAAGCCATCAAATAGGCTCCAGAAAGCATGATATTTCCCACCTTTCTCAAATTGCGGTCTTGCTTTGTCAAAAATGTTCTTTAAATTCATATCTTAAGCATTCTCTTTACGTAAAACATTCAATCCGTCACGTACAATTCTTTGCAGTTCAAGTTTAGATGAATCAACAAATTCGGCAACGGCAAAGTCTTCAGGACTAACTTCATAGATTCCAAGCTGCTCCTGACGGTCTATATCGCCTGTTATGATAGCTTTGATGAGATACTCGGCATATATGTCCATAGGCAGAACCTTGTCATATTCACCGCTCATAATCATATGGCGCTCTCCACCCTTGATACGTGCATCGAGGTCATATTCCTTACCTTTACACAACCAGCTGAAATAGCTCTTAGATGTAGAGAACTGACCAAATCTTGGCATTATCCAACCCAAGATTTCGTTCACATTGTCTCCTTCTGGGATTACGGTAACCTCGGATGCACATGGACTCAAGAAATCGTTCAAAGAAGACTTCACACCTGTCAATGGATTACCATTGATGATACGCACATGCTCATTAGTGGTCAATTTGGAATCAAGAATAACCGACAACGGAGTGCCCACCAGGGTTGACACATAAGAAGGTTCTTTCACCATACTTCCAGCAACTGCGATTGTACGTGTCAAGTCCACCTTACCGGTCATAAACAATCTTCCGAAGAAAATCACTGCAGATGGGTTAACAGTCCAAACCACCTCGCCCTTGTTGACAGGATTTATGTGGTTTACCTGTACACCTACATTACCTGCTGGACACGGGCCGTCAAAGACATTTACCTCTACATTCTTTGCATTGACCAAAGCCGCAGCCTGCTGTTTTGCTCCGATTCCGAGATATGTCTTTGCGATACGCGACAAAGCAGTAAGACCCGTTTGGAAAGCCTCTTCGTTACCCTTGAGTTCAACCTCAAAGTCGGCTGCGAGAGGCATATCTCTCAAGGCAGATACGAAGATAGCCTTAGGCATAACCGTCGGATTTGTAGAGACGGCATAAGGCAACTGGTTGATGTATCCGAAGAGACCCGCTTTGAGCAGAAGGTCTATCACTTGCGAACATTCGGCTGCCTTGACATCAAGAGTATCAAAACTCTGATAGTGCTGTTCGTCTTCGGCCTTGACCTTAACGCATAACACTTTACGTCGCTCACCACGTTCGACCGCGACAACTTGTCCGCTAACAGGAGAGGAAAATTTAACATCAGGATAATGCTTGTTCACGAAAAGCGCATCACCAGCCTTTACATAATCGCCTTCATGCACTACGACTTTGGGCGTAACGCCGACAAACCCGTCAGGAACAAGAGCATATTCACCAGACACGACCGCCTTTGACACTTGCTCCGAAGCCCGTCCCTTGAGATTTATGTTAAGGCCCTTACGCAATCTAATTACATTTGCCATACAAGTAAATATATTAATGTATTCTTATAAACGTCAGTTTTAATACCTATTGATTCCAAAAAACCTATGCAAAAATACTCAAAAAACCGCAGACATGGAAAAAAAAACAAATATATTTCAGTATAGGTTAAGAAAAACTTGTAATTTTGTACTTCATAATTGTTAATGTGACAAGAATTAAAAGGTTTTTCAACGTCTCGATATGGCTTGTTTGTGGATTCGTCATATCTCTTGCGATACTGACGCACACTCCGTCGGTGCAGAGTTTCATTGGCAAGAAGGTAGCCGAAGCTGTAGGCGACAAGTTAGGTACCAAAGTTAAAATCGGGCGTGTTGATATAGGTTTCTTAAACCGCCTTATCATCGACAATGTAGTTATATATGATAAGGAGCAGGTTGACATGCTGAAGGCAGGACGCATTTCCGCCAAGTTTGACATCATAGACCTTTCGCGAGGCCGCATCACAATTACATCCGCCCAACTCTTTGCCCTGCAGGCGCGCCTCTACAAGTCCGCCCCCGACAAGCAGCCCAATTTCCAGTTTGTGCTGGACTCATTGGCCTCCAAAGATACGGAGACCAAGAGCACGCTCGACCTCGCCATCAAGTCTCTCGTTATACGCAACGGCCATGTCATTTATGATGAGAAATACATTGCCCGAACCCAGCTTTTTTCCCCCAGCCATATCAACATCGACAAGATAAGTACCCATATTATGCTCAACAAACTGAGCAACGATTCCTTGAATATATACACCAAAAAGTTCTCTTGCGTCGAACAGAGCGGACTGGAGATCAACGACTTTACTTTCAGCCTTGTGGCTAACCAGAGCCATGCCGCGCTCAGGGAGTTTATGTTGGAGACGCCCCAAAGCAAAATTATGATACCCGAGTTGGATCTTGCTTATCAATGCAATGAACAGGGGATGATTCCTTCTTCGTTAGAATATCAAGGAGGATTGTCGGGCACCATTACCCCATCCGATTTTGCTCCATTGACAGCCTTCCTCAAAGATTTTTCACGCCCATTGTCATTGCGCGGTGCCCTTAGCGGAACATCGTCATCACTGAAGCTAAAGAGTATTGCCATCCATCAGGGTAACGATGTCTCGCTTGAGGCCCGCGGAGAGTTACAAGATTGGAAAAAAACGCCTCGTTGGTCGGCCGTCATATCCAGATTTACGATGGATGCTGAGGCGGTAAAATACTTCACGGATGCCCTCGCGCCCAAAATCCAGTTGCCAGAATTTGTCGGTCATATCGGCCAGACCACGCTGCATGGAAAATTCAGCGGGCAAGGCGCCGACATCGCCGCCGATGCCAATCTGTCGACGGCCATTGGCACAGTCAGCCTAAAAGCCAAGGCTATCAATCACTTGACAAGCGGAAGAATAGATGCCAAAGACTTGAACATCGGCATCATTGCCAACCAGGACAATTTAGGAGAACTTGACGGACAGCTGGATTTCAAAGCGCTGCACGCCAATGGCAAATATGAGCTCAAAAGTGTCAACGGAAATGTAACCAAGTTTGACTACAACGGATATAGATACCAGAATATCGCCCTGAAATACAACGCAGACGGCCAATATGACCATGGAGAAATCAGCATTGATGACCCCAACGCCAATGTGGTAGCCTTCGGTAAAAAGAAGAAGGCTAAGACACCCGACTTTTCTATCGAAGCCAGAATCAGAGGATTGAACCTTGCCCGACTCAATCTTACAGACCAATTCAAGGATGCCACAATTGATGCCGACATCGAAGCCGACATCCACGGTTCCAATTTCAACAGCGCCTTGGGCTCGGTGTCTGTATCCAACTTCAATGTCAAGGGCGGAAACAGAGACTACCACCTATCCCAGTTGACCATCAATGCACAGCGTAATGACAACGTGCATGAGCTGGCGATGAACAGCGATTTCGGAAACATCAAGGTTACAGGACGCTACAACTACGCCACACTGCTGCAGAGTCTCACCAACATAGTCGGAAGCAAGCTCCCTACCCTCCCAGGCTTGCCCAAAATGAACCACAATATAGATAACGATTTCCAAATCAATGCCCAAATCGTCAAGTCCGACTGGCTGAACTCGCTGTTAGGCATCCCATTAAATCTCAAGCGCCCCCTGACCCTGGAAGGCAGCGTGAGAGACAGCAATCGTAAGATAGAAATGACCCTCAACCTTCCCTCGTTTGATTATGGCAAAAGCAGCTATGAGCGAGGCTACATCCGCCTTACCTCGCCAGATGACGTGCTCGAAGCCTTTGCCCATCTGCAGCAGGTAGGCAAGAACGATGGCGGCACCTATTGGAACATCCACGCGCTGGCCGAGGACAACAAGCTGCATACCCTGCTATCCTTTGAGAACAACGGCAAGAGCAACTTCTCCGGAATCATCAATACCGAGGCCAACTTCTACAACAACCATCACGGCATGGCCACGGCCAACATCAACATCCAACCCTCTACCATCGCCATTGGCGACAGCGTATGGCATGTCAAACCGGCAAGCATCAATTATTACGAGAACCACCTCACGGTCAACCACTTGTCGGTCGAGCACAACAAGCAGCACATCATCATCAACGGTGAAGCTACCCCAAATGCCAACGACACGCTGACCGTCGACCTGCACGATGTCGATGTGAGCTATATACTCAATCTCATCAACTTCCACTCGGTAGAGTTTGCCGGCAAAGCCACCGGACTGGCACATATCTCTTCACTGTTTGGCAAGCCCGACATGCGAGGCGACCTCTGGGTGCGCGACTTCAAGTTTGAAGACGGACGCATGGGTATCCTCACCGCCAATGTGGCGCTCAACCATCAGAAAGAGCAGCTCGACATCGATGCGACGGCTTTCGACGAGAACGATTCACGCACATACATTCACGGATATGTATCACCGCAGCGCAATTATATCGACTTGAACATCAAGGCAAACAACACGCGTGGAGAATTCATTGAGAGTTTCTGCGGCAGTTTCATGCACAATACCAATCTGCGTATTAATGGAAATATCAGGGTATTCGGCGATTTGAGTGAAGTTAACCTTGAGGGCAACGCCATTGCCGATGGCTCCATGGACATCAAGCCTCTCAACACCACCTACACCCTTGAAGCCTGCCCCGTAAAACTGGTGCCCGACGAAATAAGATTGGCCAACTGCAACATTATGGACCGCAACGGCAACCGTGGTGTTGTCAACGGGGCGATATACCACAAGCACCTTACCCGTATGACCTACGACATAGGTGTTACTGCCAACAATCTCCTGGCCTACGACTTCAAGACCTATGGCGACCAGACATTCTTCGGAACCGTATTTGCCACTGGCGACTGCCGCATCAAGGGAAAGAGTGGTGAGGTTGTCATCGACGCTCATGCCACTCCGCAGAAAGGCTCATTCATAGAATACAACGCGTCGAGCCCCGAGAGCATCAGCAACCAGTCTTTCATACACTGGCAAGACCGCGACAGCCTGAAACTGGCTGCCAATACCCGCCACAACGAGGTCGAGCAAGACACCGAGAGCGAGATAGACATCGCCAGCGACATCCACCTCAATCTGCAGATTGACTGTACCCCCGATGCCACGCTCCGGGTGCTCATGGACAAGCAGTCGGGCGACTACATAGCCCTCCACGGCAATGGTTCGATACGCGCCACCTATTTTAATAAGGGCGACTTCGACATGTTTGGCACCTACGAGGTAGAGAGTGGCGTCTACAAGTTGACCATCCAGAACATCATACGCCGCGACTTCCAGTTCCTCCCCGGTGGAACCATCGGTTTCGGCGGCGACCCTATGGATGCCATCCTCAAGCTCAAGGCCCAATATGCAGTCAACGGCGTGAGCCTGTCAGACTTGAACGTCGGCAAATCGTTTACCAGCAACAATATCCGCGTAAACTGCCTGATGAACATCACCGGAACGCCGATTATGCCCAAGGTTGACTTCGGACTCGACCTGCCCACCGTGAGCAATGACGCCAAGCAGATGATTACGCAGCTCATCAACAGCGAGGAAGGTATGAACCAACAGGTGCTCTATCTTCTTGCCGTTGGGCGTTTCTATTCACAGAACAACAACAGCAACTCATCGTTGACAACCCAGCAGCAGAGCCGCACATCGCTGGCTATGCAAAGTATTCTCAGTGGTACCATCAGCCAGCAGCTGAATACCATCCTCAACACGGTCACCAAGAACGACAACTGGAATTTCGGGGCCAACATTTCGACGGGTGATGAGGGATGGAACAACGCCGAATACGAGGGCCTGCTCAGCGGACGCATGCTCAACAACCGCCTGTTGTTCAACGGCCAGTTCGGCTATCGCGACAACGCCAATGCGACTACCAGTTTCATCGGCGACTTTGACCTTCAGTATCTTATCTATCCCAACGGCAACCTCGCCGTGAGGGTTTACAACCAGACCAATGACCGCTACTTCACCAAGAACAGTCTTAATACCCAGGGCCTTGGCATTATATTGAAGAGAGACTTCAATGGCTGGCGTGACCTGTTGGGACTGCATTCTCAGAAGAAGGACAAGAAGGCTAAGAAGAAGGCCAAGAAAGCTAAAGACAAACGAAAGAACAAACAACAATAATAATTACTAACAATCAAGCTATTGACTATGAGATTTTCATTGTTTTCCTACATCATGCTCTGCATCATGTGTGTATGTCCCGGTGTGGCCAGTGCCGCCGAAACGGCTGTCCCCTCGGGCGTAACCCCTCTGCCCAACGGCATCACCATCAAATCGGGTGAATATACCCTGCCCGGGAGCGGGGCGACTTTTTATATCAAAGGCAGCAGCCAGACTCTGGCATCTTATCTGCAAGACTGCAAACTCAGACTGCACCAAGCCGCCAATTATGCCAAGGCCGACATCGGAATTGTTATCAAAAGCAAGAAGTCTGTTCCCACTGGCAGCTATACCGACGAGTCCTACACGCTCAGCATCGCTCCCCGCCAGATACGCATTGAGGCCCAGACCGAGGCTGGCGCATTCTACGCCATCCAGACACTGATGCAGATGGCGGCGCAGCAGCGTAGACTGCAGTGCTGCATCATCAACGACTCGCCCGCCTACCGTTGGCGTGGACTCATGTTTGACGTGTCACGCCATTTCCGTCCAAAGGCGTTTCTGCTGAAGCAACTCGACGCTATGGCCATGCTGAAACTCAACGTGATGCACCTTCACCTTACCGACGGAGCGGGATGGCGCATCCAGATAGACAAATACCCCAGACTCACTGAGTTTGCCGCCTGGCGCAGAGAGCGCAAATGGATGGACTGGGTTGCCCAAGGCAAGAAATACTGCGACTTCAGCAACGAGGCTTATGGCGGTTATTACACCAAAGACGACATCCGTGAAATTCTGGCCTACGCCACCAAGCGACATATCACGGTAATACCCGAGATAGAGATGCCCGGCCACAGCGAAGAGGTGACATCGGCCTACCCCGAAATCTCGTGCAGCGGAAAGGCATATACCGACTACGATTTCTGTGCCGGCAAAGAAGCCACCTTTACTTTCCTCCAGAATGTGCTCGATGAAGTCATCGACCTTTTCCCTTCCCCCTACATCCATATCGGTGGCGACGAGGCATCCAAGGGTGGCTGGCACAAGTGTGCCGACTGCAAGAAGCGCATGGAGAGCCTGCAGCTGAAGAACGTAGACGAACTGCAAAGCTATTTCATCAACCGCATAGAGAAATATGTCAACCAGCGCGGTCGCCAGATTATAGGTTGGGACGAAATACTCGAAGGCGGACTCACGCCCAATGCCACCGTGATGTCGTGGAGAGGCACCGACGGCGGTATCAAGGCCATCAACGACGGCCACGATGCCATCATGACTCCCGGCGAATACTGCTATCTCGACTATACGCAGGACGCTCCGTTCAAGGAGCCGCTCTCTATAGGTGGCTACACCCCGCTCAAGCAGGTGTATGACTACAATCCCGGCGCCACACTGACAGACACGCAGAAGCGCCATCTCCTGGGCATCCAGGGCAACCTGTGGAGCGAGTATATCCCCGACGACAGCCACGCCGAGTATATGTACTATCCACGCGCGTTTGCCATTGCCGAGACAGGATGGACCAACGCCAATCTCAAGCAATATGACAGTTTTAAGAAGCGCGCCCTCGGTCTCTGCGAGATGATGAAGGCCGATGGTTACAAGACCTTTGACCTCGCCCATGAATATGGTAACCGTCCTGAGAGCAAGACCCAGATAGACCATCTGGCCAAGGGATGCAAGGTGAAATACAACATACCATACGGCGACAAGTGGAAGGCAGCAGGAGATGTCACACTTACCGACGGTATCGTTGGCGGATGGACTTATACAGACCGCCGCTGGCAAGGCACCACCGACAATATGGACGTGGTAGTAGACCTGGGAGCCGTCAAGGACATCCACTATATCGGCGCCAACTTCATGCACTCGACCGGACCATGGGTATACGCCCCGGAGAAGGTAGATTATTATGTATCGGAAGATGGCAGCAAATATGACCACGTGGCCACCATCCATTGCGACATTCCCGAAGGCTACGACGCCCTGCTCTTCAAGATGTACGGAACCGTATACAACGGCAAGGCGCGTTACGTCCGCATGGTAGCTCACAAGAACTACCGCGACGGAGCCTGGCTCTTTACCGACGAGATTATAGTCAATTAGGATATCTTCCTGAACGCTCAACCCCGAACACAGGTACGCAAACCTGTGTTCGGGGTTTTCTATGATATTACATGCATAAGCGGCCTCACATACTTTCTCCCCCACTCCGCAGCATAGGATGAAGTAATCGGCAGAAATGCACTAATGTCCAGAGCATCAATTAAAACTAAGTTCAAAGTATGAAACGGATATTTCAGACTTTGAGTTTATTGTTTCCAAGCACGATTTCTGGAATTCATGCCACGCATCCAACCCAGAATTGAACTACATCGGGATGAGGCGCATCGACAACGATTTGCCGATGGCTCAGATACAGCTTGCACTGGTGGAAAATCTACTTGACGACATCCGTGACGGTCAATACGCCATCATTGACCGAGAAATGGACATCATAGTCCATATAGGGCATGCCATACTCCTTCTGTCCGCTCTTGTGGTAATGCGGACGGGGGTCGAGTTCGAGCACCTTATAGAGAGCCTGGAGCTGGCTTTGACTGAAAAGGTGATGAAAGCAGTCGGGAATTACCACGGTCAAACGGCAGATGGCATGGGTGTCGGTAAATCCACCTTTAGCCTCAGGGTGGCTGTCGGCATAAGGTATGTAGGGTTTGATGTCGTATATAGGCGTGCCATCCATCAGGTCGGCGCCCACCACCGTAATCACCGGCCCACGGGTAGTGTCGGTCTCTATTCGGCTGATGCGTACCGACGACAAGCCCAGGGCATTGGGTCGGAACGGCGAACGCGTGGCAAAGACTCCCATCTTCTCATTGCCGCCCAACAGCGGCGGTCGCACAACGAGCGAGGTGGCGGCATGCTTGTTGGCAGAAAAGCCCCAAATCAGCCAAAGATAATCAAACTCGTCAAGACCACGCAGCGCGTCAGCATTACGATACTCTGGACAAAAGACTATTGAGCCTTCAAGTTCTTCGACCAGTCCGCTCTGCTTGGGAATGCCAAACTTGGAGTGGAAAGGGGAATGAAAATAAGCTATAGGTTCAATATTCATAATCTACATATATATAAATCCCTCTTTCAAGACCTACTTCTGAAAGAGGGATATATGATTAAAAAATCTGTTACATAGCAAAGATGTTGAAACCACCATCTACCACAGCCACGGTGCCGGTGACAAACTTGCTGGCATCGCTCATCAGGTAATGGATAGTTCCACAGAGCTCCTCTGGCTGGCCCATGCGTCCGAACGGAGTCTGTCGTATCACGTCCTGACCACGCTGGGTATAGGTTCCATCGGGATTGGTAAGCAGCGCACGGTTCTGGTCGGTGATGAAGAAACCAGGCGCAATGCCGTTGACTCTTATTCCCTCGCCAAACTTCTTGGCACACTCGTGAGCCATGTATTCGGTGAAGTTGGAGATGCCGGCCTTGGCTGCCGCATAGCCACACACGCGGGTCAGGGGGCGGAAGGCTGCCATAGAGGAGAAGTTGATAATCGAGCCCTTGCCTTGTGCCACCATCGGTTTGAGAAACACCTGGGTAGGGATGACGGTACCTACGAGGTTTAGATTGAGTACGCTCTGGAACTGGGATGGATCCAAATCGAAGAAGTTCTGTTCGGGGCCGATTGTGGCTCCCTTCTGGTTGCCTCCGGCTGCATTGAGAAGCGTGTCGACACGACCATACTCAGCCACAATGGCGTCGCAAGTGGCCTGAACCATCTCCTGGTTCATCACATCACACTTCATAAACTTGGCATTGCCGCCCTCGGCCTGGATATCGGCTACTATCTCTGCTCCAACTTCGGCTTTGCGTCCCAGGAGGACTACCTTTGCGCCATTGAGTGCCAGGTATTTGCCGATGCAGCGACCCAGCACGCCTGTTCCGCCGGTTATCACTACTACATAATCGCGGATATCAAATAAATTGTTCATACTATTCAAAAAAACCAGGTTGACTGTATTCTATTCCTAACTCTCTGTCGACGGTGGCCAATATGCCCTGGACCTGCCCCATGGCAAACATGCGCCCGAGGAAGCTGTAACCGGCGTTATAGCCGCGCTCGTCGTCGCCCAACATGGTCATGCCGTGGTCTACACGCATGGGGAGGTTGGGATTTTCCTTCTCAAAGATACGGGCGAGCTCGATAAGGTCTGCCCGACCGCCCAAGTGGCTGGCTTCGGTGAAATCGCCGTTGTCGAAAATGTGGCAAGAGCGCAGATGGACAAACCAAGTGCGGCTGCTGAACTGGCGCGCCATCTCTACCACGTTGTTGTGAATTCCGGCAGAAAGGCTTCCGGCACAGAAAGTCAGACCATTGTGAGGGTCATCTACGGCATTAAGGAACCATTGGATGTCTTCCTTGTTGGTGACGATACGCGGCAAACCCAGGATGGGGAAAGGTGGGTCGTCGGGGTGCACGCACATATACATGTCACATTCGTTGCAGACGGGCATGATGGCTTCCAGGAAGTAGCGCATATTCTCGCGCAGCTGTTCCTTGGTTATACCTTTATAGAGGTCAAGCAGCTCGCGGAAGAGTTCAACGGGGTGCTCGTCGCCCTCAGAGATATTGCCTGAGACGAAGCCTTGGGTTTTTACAATGATATTCTCCACCAGATTATGGTTGTCTTCCGGAGTCATGGTCTGCTTCAGCTTTTCCACCTCGTCCAAGACCTCTTGTGAATAGTCATTCTTGGCATTTGCCCTCTGCAGTATACAGATGTCGAAATAGGCAAACTGGGCATGAGAAAAGTACAGATTGGTGGTGCCATTGGGATTGGGGTGGCTCAAATCGGTCCTCGCCCAATCGAGAACGGGCATGAAATTATAACAAATGGTATGAATGCCCTCTGCAGACAAGTTGCGAAGGCTGACTTTATACTTCTCAATCAGCTCATCGCGGTCTTTGCCGGCGTATTTTATTGATTCAGACACGGGAAGGCTCTCTACAACGCTCCATCGCATACCATAACTTTCGATATATGCCTTGAGGTCGTGTATCTTCTCACGCGTCCACACCTCACCGTTAGGCACATCGTGAAGCGCGGTGACAATACCTTGCACACCTATCTGCCTTAACATGGCAAGAGTAATCTTGTCGTTCTTGCCAAACCATCTCCAAGTTCTTTCCATTATCTTTAATAGTTTTTCATTATATTGTTGATGTTGCAAAGATAACACTAATTTTAACCAAACGAAGAATAATGCGGTTAAAAAAAAGAAAAAAGGTCAAAAGCTATAGCTTTTAACCTTTTTATTATAGACTCTAAAGTTCTGCGCTGCAGGATTTAGATTTTCTGGATAATCTTCATACCCTCTTCTACGGCTTCCATGTTGAGAGGAATCAACTTGTGATGGCGCTCGGGAAGGCTTTTGTACAGGGCCTTATTCAATCCATCGGTGCTGACAACTGGGCATACTTTGAGCAGACCTCCGAGGACTATCATGTTGAACACCTTGGTATTCTTCATCTCTGCTGCCTTGTCCATGGCATCGATGCGATAAATCTGAATATCGTCTCTTACTGGCGCATTGGCAATACCAAATCCATCGTAAATCAAGATGCCGCCCTTCTTCACTCTGGGCATGAACTTGTCAAGCGAAGGCTGGTTCAGAACAATGGCGACATCATACTTGCTCAAGATGGGAGAAGAGATGCGCTCGTCGCTCACAATAACTGTAACATTGGCAGTTCCACCACGCTGCTCTGGGCCGTATGCGGGCATCCAGGTGATTTCCTTGCCCTCCATAAGTCCGGAATAAGCAAGTATCTTACCCATAGAAAGAACGCCCTGACCTCCGAATCCACTTATTATTATCTCTGTTTTCATAATAGATTTCCTTTAATAATTCAACTTACAGATTCGTCGTATCCTTTAAGTCGCCTTTGGGATAATTGGCAAACATATTCTCCTTCATCCACTCGTTGGCCTTGACTGGAGAGAGTTTCCAACCGCTGTTACAGGTCGCAACGATTTCTACCAGCGACGAACCAAGACCCTTCATGGATGCCTCGAAAGCCTTGCGGATGGCCATCTTGGCTTTGCGAATCGACGCAACACTCTCGACGCTCTGGCAAGTGACATAGCAGGTTCCCTTGAGATGGGCGGCAAGTTCGGCAATATTCAGCGGCCAGCCGTGGATTTCCGGGTCACGTCCATAGGGACAGGTACTTGTCTTCTGGCCTACGAGGGTGGTCGGGGCCATCTGTCCGCCGGTCATACCATAAATGGCATTGTTGATGAAAATCATTGCAATATTCTCGCCGCGATTGAGCGCATGTATCGTCTCACAAGTACCGATACATGCCATATCTCCATCACCCTGGTAGGTAAACACGAGTCTGTCGGGCCATAAGCGCTTGATGCCAGTGGCAACTGCTGGAGCTCGGCCGTGGGCTGCTTCCTGCCAGTCGATATCCAAATAACGATATGCGAAGACCGCGCATCCCACAGGACATACTCCGACGGTCTTTTCTGCCAATCCCATTTCTTCGATTACTTCAGCAACCAGTTTGTGAACAACTCCATGCGAGCAGCCGGGGCAATAGTGCATGGTGGTATCGTTCATTAAATTTGGCTTCTGATACACAAGATTTTCTTGAGATACTATTTCGTTGTTCATAGCAATTCCTCCTTTAATGCGTTAACAATCTCTTCGGGGTCAGGCACCATTCCACCAAGTCTGCCAAAATGCGCGACCTTGGTTTCGCCGTTGACGGCGAGACGGACATCCTCTATCATCTGGCCAGCGTTCAACTCGGCTACCAAGAAGCCTTTCTTGGTCTTGGCCAACTCGGCTATCTCCTTTTCGGGGAAGGGCCACAAGGTAATTGGGCGGAACAGTCCCACCTTTATACCTTCTTCGCGCGCCAACTCGACAGCCTTTTCCGAGATTCGGGCTACACTGCCGAAAGCGACAATGACATAATCGGCATCGTCAAGGTTGGTCTTCTCAAATCTGACTTCATTCTCCTTGATTACGTCATACTTCTTCTGAAGATGTATATTGCGCTGCTCCATCACCTCGGACTGCAACTCGAGCGAAGTCATAATATTAATGTCTCGGTCGGGAGTCCTGCCGATGGTTGCCCATGGACATTCTCGTCGTATTTCTTCCTCCGTGCGGCGTGGCTTCATAGGCGGAAGGACTACCTTTTCCATCATCTGGCCTATAACGCCATCCGACAAAATCATAGCTGGGTTGCGATACTTGAAAGCCAAATCAAAAGCGAGGTCCATGAAGTCTGCCATTTCCTGAACAGAGTTAGGCGCAAGCACAATCACATAGTAATCACCATTGCCACCACCTCGGGTTGACTGGAAATAATCACTCTGACTGGGCTGGATGGTTCCGAGTCCAGGGCCTCCACGCTGAACGTTTACAAAGACACCGGGTATCTCTGCACCAGCCATATAGCTGATTCCCTCCTGCATTAGCGACACACCAGGTGATGAAGAAGTCGTAAATACCTTCTTTCCGGCTCCCGCGCCGCCATAAACCATGTTGATAGAAGCCACCTCGCTCTCGGCCTGAAGAACAACCATTCCCGTTGTCTCCCATGGCTTCAACACAGAGAGCGTCTCTATGATTTCTGTCTGTGGAGTAATTGGATAACCGAAGAAGCCATCAGCACCGCAACGTATTGCTGCATGAGCAATAGCTTCATTTCCTTTCATTAATTTTACTTCCTGTTCTGCCATAATCATTCCTCCATTTTTTTCTTATAGACAGTTATGCAACCGTCAGGACAGACAATACCACAACTTGCACACCCTATACAGTCGTCAGGATTAACTGCTTCGACATAGGGATAGCCATGTACGTTCACTTTCTTCTGAGCCAATGCAATAACATTCTTCGGGCAAGCGACAATGCACAATTGACATCCCTTGCATCTGTCAGTATTGACTACGATAGCACCCTTGATTTTGCTCATAATAATATAGTATTTAAGGATTATATGCGTCCTTGTTATAGAAGTTCAATATATCATCCAGCATCGCCTTAGCTTCAACGGCAGGAGAATCTCCATCCAAGGCAATTGCCTCAAGATAACAGTTCATGGCCTTTTGCCAATCGCCTTGTCTACGATATTCGTTGCCTTGCTGGTAATAATCGTTCGCTGTCATTTGTAAAATTCCTTTTTGCCGGCTGACAGAGTGTTCTTCATTAAGGAACAAATCGTCATTGGGCCCACCCCACCTGGAACTGGAGTTATATACGATGCAAGTGGAGCCACATTCTCGAAATCGACATCTCCGGTAAGTTTGAAACCACTCTTCTTGCTTGAATCTGGAACGCGCGTTGTGCCCACGTCGACTATAACCGCTCCAGGTTTCACCATATCAGCTGTAACGAAATGCGGTCTACCGATGGCAGCAATGATGATGTCTGCCTGCTTACACTCCTCTTTGAGATTCTGGGAATGGGAGTGACAGACGGTAACAGTACAATCGCCATATTGCTTCTGCATCATGAGCTGGGCCATGGGCTTTCCGACGATGTTACTTCGCCCGAGCACGACACACTTCTTTCCAGATGTCTCTATATTGTAATGGCGCAGCAACGTAAGTATACCCAATGGAGTCGCAGAGACGAAGCATGGCAAGCCTATCGACATGCGACCAACGTTGATGGGATGAAATCCGTCAACATCCTTACGATAGTCGATAGCCATAATGATTTTCTGCTCGTCAATGTGCTTAGGCAGGGGAAGCTGCACGATAAATCCATCAATATTTTCATCCGAATTCAGACGATTTACACATGCCAACAGCTCTTCTTCAGTCACGTCTTCTTCATAACGAATCAACGACGAAACGAATCCGCACTGCTCGCAGGCAATAACCTTGTTCTTGACGTAGGTTTCGCTACCACCATCGTGACCAACGAGCACAGCTGCCAGATGAGGGCGTTTACCTCCAGCGGCAACGATACGCTCTACTTCTTCAGCAATTTCCTTTTTAATGGCAATGGAAGTTGCCTTTCCATCAATTATTTTATATTCGGCCATACATTATTACATTTTAGGCATTCCAGGCATTCCCTTCATACGGCTCATCATACCCTTCATACTACCACCAGTAACCATCTTCATCATTTTACGTGTCTGGTCAAACTGCTTAATCAGTCTGTTCACCTCTTGAATATTCGTTCCGGAACCTTTGGCGATGCGCTGGCGACGGCTTGTATTCAAAATACCAGGATTACTACGCTCTTCAGGAGTCATACTATAAATGATGGCCTCAATACCCTTAAACGCATTGTCATCGATATCAATATCCTTGATTGCTTTGCCAACTCCAGGAATCATACTGGCCAAATCCTTGAGATTACCCATCTTCTTGATTTGGTTAATCTGGTTGAGGAAGTCATTAAAGTCAAACTGATTCTTTTGGATTTTCTTCTGGAGACGCTTGGCTTCTTCTTCGTCATACTGCTGCTGAGCTCGCTCAACCAAGCTGACCACGTCACCCATACCGAGGATACGGTCGGCCATACGCTCGGGATAGAAGACATCAATAGCCTCCATCTTCTCACCGGTACCGATGAACTTGATGGGTTTGTTGACAACCGTACGGATACTGAGGGCAGCACCGCCACGAGTATCACCATCGAGCTTAGTCAGTACCACACCGTCAAAGTCAAGTCTTTGGTTAAACTCCTTCGCGGTATTAACTGCATCTTGGCCGGTCATAGAGTCAACCACAAAGAGAGTCTCATCAGGATTAACAGCATCCTTGAGACGAGAGATTTCATCCATCATCTCTTCGTCAACAGCCAGACGACCGGCAGTATCAACGATAACCAGGTCATAGCCTTTAGCCTTGGCCTCGTGGATGGCGTGGAGCGCAATCTCTACTACATCCTTGTTACCTTCTTCGGTATAGACAGGCACACCAATCTGAGCCGCAACAACCTTAAGCTGCTCAATAGCAGCAGGACGATAGACGTCGCAAGCCACGAGCAAAGGTTTCTTACCATTGTTAGTCTTCAGCCTGTTTGCAAGTTTACCAGTAAAAGTAGTTTTACCTGAACCCTGCAATCCCGACATTAAGATAACGGAAGGCTTGCCATTGAGCTTCAGTTCAACGGCCTCTCCACCCATCAGTTCTGCCAACTCGTCGTGTACAAGTTTCACCATCAGCTGACCTGGCTTTACCGCTGTAAGCACATTCATGCCAAGCGCTTTCTGCTTGACTGTATCTGTAAATTGCTTAGCTACTTTATAGTTCACGTCTGCATCTACCAATGCGCGGCGAACATCCTTCAGAGTTTCTGCAACGTTAATTTCCGTGATTTTTCCTTCACCTTTAAGTATCTTGAAGGAGCGTTCCAGTCTGTCACTTAAATTCTCAAACATTGTTTTGTATATTTTTATTGCAAAAATAACGAATTATTGGTACAAAAAGATGAATGGCGTGGATGTTTTATAGAATTTTAAAACATCCGCGCTATCCTCGCGCACACATATATAT